>NZ_JBSSDA010000020.1:0-56433 GCF_054060305.1 Thermostichus sp. OS-CIW-31
CACCCGTGTCAGCCCGGATGGCCTGTGGATCGAACTGCACGGGCGGTCGGAAGCAGGAACCCGCCGAGACGACTGCGCAAGGAGCCATCCATGCGTAGCGTGGTAGGAATCTCCGGCCTTCAGGCCGGGGAGGATGTCAATGCTTGTTTCCCGTACTGCTCAGCCACAGCCTCTGGCCGTTCCTGGAACGCACTACGCGCCCACCAGTAGCAAGCGCACCGTCTTGGCATGTAGCTGGCGCTGCTTTCTGACCGCTATCTTGGAGGTCTGAAACTTGAGCAGCAAGACAATAAACCAAGACAATAAACAATGTCAAATAATGTCAAAGAAAATGTCAAAGAATAAATGTCAAAGTTGTCCACCCAGAACCTGGCCGCCTTGGCGCTCATCCCGCAAGTCTTGAATGGGCCAACGCAAACAATGACTGCCACTTTCTGGTTTGGTACGGGACTGCCTTCGCCCAATCTGGTAGAGAAGGCAAGATGTGGTGAGTAGCTACTTGCATCCAGGTGGACGCTCGCCTTCTAAAGACTTCAGAAAATCTAGGGTGCGGTTATAAACAAACCGAGCTGTTCCCAACCACTGCTGCAGCGTCTGTCGCTGTTGTGCTGTCGGATACATCTCGTCCCCCAATCTTTTTGCCAGCGCCGGAGATGGAAACTTGCCGGTTGTCTCACCGCCATTTGGAATGGCCAACTGCAAGCCCAAAATCTGGGGGCGCGCAGGGAGGCCGAGACCTCCCTGCTTGTATACTTCTCTTGCGGCTGAGCTGAGCTCGAGGCCAAGCATGATCCCACCGCAAACCGCTATTCCCCAGGGAGCTGAGATCCTCTGCATTGGCACGGAATTGCTCTTGGGAGAGATCACCAATACCAATGCCCAGTACTTGGCAGCCGAGTTGGCGCAACTGGGGATCCCCCACTATTACCAAACGGTGGTGGGGGATAACGAGGCCCGCATTCACCACGCGCTGGAGGTGGCCTGTGGTCGTTCCAGCTTGATTCTGATCACCGGGGGTTTGGGGCCGACGCCGGACGATCTCACCCATGAGGCGCTGGCTTCCTTTTTTGGGGCGGAGATGGTGGAGCACCCCCAAGTGTGGGAAGAGATCCTGCAAAAGTACGGGCAGCGGGGCCTTGTGCCCTCGCCGAGCAATCGCAAGCAGGCTTTTCTGCCCCGGGGAGCGAGGGTGTTGCCCAACCCGCTTGGCAGCGCCTGTGGCCTCATCTGGCAGCCCCGGCCCGACCTGCACATTCTCACCTTCCCTGGGGTGCCGCGGGAGATGCAACACATGTGGCGGGAGACCGCCGTGCCTTATCTGCGCTCCATCGGCTGGGGAAAAGAGGTGTTCTACAGCCGGGTACTGCGCTATTGGGGCATTCCCGAATCGACGCTGGCCGAACGGCTGGGATCCCTGTTGGCGGGGGAAAACCCTACGGTGGCTCCCTACGCCAGCCAGGGGGAGGTACGCCTGCGGGTTACCGGACGTGCTCCCAGTCGTGAAGAGGCCCAAGCCTTGATCGCCCCGGTGGTGGAGCAGATTTTACAGATTTCTGGAGAAGACTACTTCGGCAGTGATGAGGCGACCTTGGCCGGTGTGGTGGGGGAGCTGTTGCTGCAGCGGGGGCAAACTCTGGCAGTGGCGGAATCCTGCACCGGCGGGCTGCTGGGGCAGTTGTTGACCGGGATCCCGGGCAGCTCCCGCTACTTTGTGGGGGGGATCGTGGCCTACGACAACCGCATCAAGGAACAGCTTTTGGGGGTGAAGCCGGAAACCCTACGGCAGCAAGGGGCTGTCAGCGAGCCGGTGGCCGCCCAAATGGCGCTGGGGGCCAAGCAAGTCCTGGGCTCCAACTGGGCCTTGAGCATCACCGGCATTGCCGGGCCAGAGGGAGGCACCGCCACCAAGCCAGTCGGTCTTGTGTATCTGGGTTTGGCGGATCCGCAAGGGAAGGTGGAAGTACACGAGTACCGGTTTGGCAGCCTGCGCGGCAGAGAGGGGGTGCGTTGGTGGAGCGCCCAGACGGCTCTGGATCGCTTGCGGCGGCGCTTGCTCTGCTACCCCCTTTAGGGGGGATCCGGTCTCTCGGGGTTGGATCCCTGAGTAAGCTGGGGGAGCAGATGGATCCAACCGATCTCCAGAAGCAGACCCTACCAGGCAAGGAGCAAGCCGATGATCCCCGATGCCGTCCAGGCGGGCAAGGAAGCCCTGCGGCAGGGCCGCCTGCAAGAGGCCATCCAACTTTTTGAAGGCTACTTGGCCCAATCCCGTCAGCAGAGCGCAGCATTAGGGATCCCGGCAGACTCATCTGACGGCGAAGCCCTGGAAGCCCAAATGAACCTGGTGCGGGCCTACCACCAGTTGGGCCAGACGGAGAAGGCACGGTCCCTCTGCCTAGAGCTGCTGCAACACCCCAACCCCCAGGCGCAAGGCTGGGCCAAGAAGATCTTGCTTCGCCTGCCCACTGCAACAGAGTCCCTGGCTGCTCCGTCCGCCAAACCTGTCGAACCGCGTTCTGCTCCCCCAGAGGAGCCGTCTCCTGGAGCGGGATCCCTGTCCACCCGTCAACGGGCCGCCCAACTGGGTATGAAGATCCCCCTGCCGGAGCGGGCCGGCCCCCTGCATTGGGCCAAGTGGGGATCCCTGGGGGTGGGCATTGTCTTCCTTTGGTGGCTGAGCTTTGTGTTGGTAGGCAGCCATCTGGATTTTGGCCGGCTGAGTTTTCCGCGGCAGCTTTGGTTTTTGCAGGGGTTGCTGCCCTGGCTGCGCAATGGCCTGCGGTGGTTGGTGGCCGGCAGCCTGGCGGTCAACTTTGGAGTAGGCCTTCTCTTTTTTGCCCCCTGGCTGATGGATCAGCTCCACCAACGGCTGCACAAGTTGCGTTGGGCCAGGCTTGGCGAAATCGAACGCCACAGCCCCGAAACGGCGCGCCTGCTGCAGCGCATCTGTGCCCGAAACCAGCTAAAACAGCCCCGACTGGGGGTGATCCCAGATGCCGGGCCGCTGGCCTTTGTTTACGGCACTTTTTCTGATGGCTGCCGCATTGTGGTCACCCAAGCCCTGTTGCAGCAGCTTTCTGAGGATGAGATTGCCGCCGTCTACGCCCAGGCCCTGGGGCGAATTGTTAATGGAGATATCCTGGTCATGACCCTGCTGGGATCCCCGATTCAACTGGTTTACCTGGCCCTAGAGCAGGTGAGCCAACTGGGAAGCAAACGGCGGGATCTCATCGGGCATGTGGCCCCGCTGCTCTACCTCATCTACACGGTGCTTTCCTACCCGCTGTTTTTCCTCTCCCGCCTGGGCACCTACCATGCCGACCATTTTGCTGTACAGGCAACCGGCAACCCGAACGGGCTGATCGCTGCTCTGCTCAAATCGGCTGCTGGCCTGCAGGAGGCCCACAAAAACGACCGCCGACCTTCCTCGCTGTTGCACTGCACCCGCCTGTTCAGCTTTTTGGACTTCAAAACCATCGCCGCTGCCAGTGCTGCCGCCCGCCTCCAGGATCCCTCCCAAGCTGGCCAAGTCTTTCTTTGGGATCAAATCAACCCTTGGGCCCGCTGGATGCAGGTCAATTCCAGCCATCCGCTGCCGGGGCACCGCTTCAAGGTCTTGGCGGGATATGGAGAGCGGCTGCGCCTCCTGCCGGAGCTGAGCCTGGGATCCGGGTCCAAATTGGATGTGGCCCGTCTGCAAAGCCGGTTTTGGCTGGATCTGGCCATCTATGCTGCCGAAGTGGTCGGGATCCTCATTGGCTGGCTGGTGGGGCTGATCCTCTACCTGCTGCTGCAAAACCGTCTCGATCCCAAGGTGATCGCGGCAGCAGCGGTGGTGGGCTACGGGGTGGGCTTGTGGGCCAAAGCGGGGTTGATGTACGGGGGATCCCTGCCGGCAAGGCCGACGGATGTGCTCAGCTTGCTGGCGGATCCCGACGCGGATCCCTGCCGCGGACAATGGGTGGAGCTGGAGGGGGAGTTGGTGGGACTGGGCCCCTCCGGCTATCAACTGGGGGCAGAGCTGAAGCTGCAAGAGGCCACAGGGCTGATCCCGGTGCGCTTTACTTCCCCTTTGGGGCCGGTGGGCAATGTCTTTTCCGGCCTGAAGCGGATCCGCGCCCTGGTGGGCCGGCGCGTCAAAGTGGTGGGCTGGTTCCGCCGCGGCAATACTGCTTGGGTGGATCTGGCCTACGTCCAGGTGGGATCCAATAAGCTGCACAGCCGACCGCGCCTTTGGCTGGTTGTGTTCGGCTTGGGAGTCATCCTGCTGGGGATTTGGGGGGCGTTCTATTTCCCCAACTTGGCCTCTTACCTGCGGCGGTGGTGAGCCAGGCTCTCTTCCAGTTGGCTGAGAAAACTAGCGGCGAGAGGGCGTTAACTGTGCCTTGCGCAGGCGCACCGACTGGGGCGTGATCTCCACCAGCTCATCCTCGCCGATGTATTCCAAAGCCCGCTCCAGGGTCATCTCCACCGGCGCTTGCAAGTGCACCAGCTCCTCCCCGCCCGCAGCCCGGTGGTTGGTCAGTTGCTTGGTCTTGCAGACGTTCAGCTCCAAGTCTTGGGGACGGTTGTGCTCGCCCACGATCATGCCCTTGTAAACGCGGGTACCTGGCGTAATAAAGAATACACCTCGATCTTCCGCATTCTTGAGGGCATAAGTAGTGGCCACCCCTTCTTCAAAAGCAATCAGCACCCCGTTGCGGCGCATTTCCATCTCAGAGGTCAGGGGACGGTATTCCAAAAAGCTGTGGCTCATGATCCCCTCGCCGCGGGTGATGCGGATAAACTCCCCCCGAAAGCCGATCAGCCCTCGCGCCGGAATGACAAACTCCAGCTGAGCCCGACCATCGGATCCCACCATCATGTTCTGCATTTCTCCCCGCCGTTGCCCCAGTCGCTCGATGCAGGCCCCCACTGTCGCTTCCGGCACATCCAGCACCAAACACTCATAGGGCTCATAGGGCTGGCCGTTGACCTCGCGGAAAATTACCTTCGGTTGCCCCACCTGAAACTCATAGCCTTCCCGCCGCATGGTTTCTAGCAGGATGCCCAGGTGCAGCTCGCCTCGCCCCGACACCAAAAAGCGATCCGGCGAGTCGGTTTCTTCCACCCGCAGCGCCACGTTGGTTTCCAGCTCCCGCATCAGGCGCTCCCGCAACTGTCGCGAGGTAACGAAGGTACCCTCCTGGCCGGCGAAGGGGGAGTCGTTGACGCAGATCATCACCTGCAATGTGGGCTCGTCCACTTTGATGAGCGGCAAAGCCTGGGGATTCTCGGGAGAGGTGAGGGTGTGGCCAATGTTGGCCTCGGCAAACCCCGCCACAGCAACAATGTGGCCGGCGGTGGCTTCCGTCAGCTCGATGCGCTGCAGCCCCTGAAAGCCGAACAGCTTGGTTACTTTGCCCTTGGCGATGGATCCATCCTCTTTCACCACTGCCAATGGATCCCCCAGGCGGATGGTGCCGTTGTGGATCTTGCCGATCACAATCCGGCCCAGGTATTCCGAATACTCCAGCGTGGTGACCTGCAGCTGCAGGGGCTTGCCGGGATCCCCAATGGGAGGTGGGACATGCTTGAGAATGGCCTCGAAAAGAGGCTTCATATCCAGGGATCCGCTGTACTTCCCTTCCAGAAAGTCTTTGAGATGGGCTTCTTCCAGGGCAAAGCCGCGCAACCCAGAGGCAAATAGATAGGGGAAGTCGCACTGGTCTTCGTCTGCCCCCAGCTCCAAGAACAAATCCAGCACCTTGTCGACGGCTTTGTAGGGCTCGGCGCGAGGCCGATCAATCTTGTTGACCACCACAATTGGGCGCAGGCCCTTCTCCAAGGCTTTGCGCAGCACAAAGCGGGTTTGCGGCATCGGGCCTTCGTTGGCATCCACGATCAACAGGCAGCCCTCCACCATCCCCAGCACCCGCTCCACCTCGCCCCCAAAGTCGGCGTGGCCAGGAGTATCGACGATGTTGATCAAGGTTTCGCCGTAGCGGACGGCTGTGTTTTTGGCCAAGATGGTGATGCCCCGCTCCCGCTCCAGCGTGTTGCAGTCCATCACACAGGTGGGAATGTCTTCCCCCTCCCGAAAGATGCCCGCCTGGCGTAACAGGGCATCCACGAGGGTGGTTTTGCCGTGGTCGACGTGGGCAATGATGGCAACGTTGCGGATGGGGAGTGACATATTAGACCAGCAGGATGTCGCCCTACAAGCAGGAGTGCCTTAGGGATTTCTTTACAACTCTAACGCAAAGGCTCTAACGCAAAGGAGCGTTACGTTGCTAAACACTCCTGGCTTTGGGCTTAGCCCCAGCACTCCCAAAGGGTTATCCCGACTGCCTCAATATCCAGAGGGATCCCCTACATATCGGCGCCGCGCAGGTAAAGCACTAGGATGACCGCCGGGCCTGCCAAGACAATCAAGGCCAGCAGAGCCAACTGCACAAAAACTTCGTATTGTCCGAACATAATCCCAGATCCTGTGGCTTACGCTTTGTATCCTAAGGGGTGCCCTCCACCCCAGATGGGAGAGCTGTTACAATTCTTCAAGTCATGCGCTCTTCGCCAAGGGATCCCTAGCGCTCTTGCTGGGCTTGAAACACCACCGGATCCAGGTTGAACAGTTCCTGCAAGATCCGCATGGCTGCCCGCCGCGCCTCAATATCCCGTTTGGCCCGCAGTTGCACCATCGGGTCGTGCAGGATCTTGTTGACGATGCCGCGGGTCAAGGCGTCGATCACCTCCAGGTGCTTCTCGGCAAAGTCCTTGCCCAGGCGGGAGAGAGCTTTTTCCATCTCCTGTTCGCGGATAGACTCCACCTTGTGGCGCAGGCTGGAAATGGTGGGCACCGTCTCCAGAGAACGCCACCACTCCATGAATTGATCCACCTCCTCTTCCACCAGGGCTTCGGCAGCCAGAGCCAGCTTTTGCCGTTGGGCGCGGTTTTCTTCCACGATGCGGGAGAGGTGATCCACATTGAACACCTGTACCCCCTTCAGCTTTTCCACGTCGGGATCGATGTTGCGGGGCACAGAGATATCCACCAACAACAGCGGCTGATCTGGCTGCAGCACCCCTGCCAGTTGCTGGTAGGTGAGGATCGGCTGGGTGGCACCGGTGCTGGTGAAGACCAAGTTGGACTCGGCCACACTGTTCAGCAGCGACTCCCAAGGCAGCACCTGGATCGGCTGCTCGAATTGCTTGGCCAGGGCTTCGGCCCGCTCCAGGGAGCGGTTCACCACCGTGATATCGACTGCCCCTTTGGCCAACAGGTGCTGCACCAACAGACGGGCCATTCTCCCCGCCCCCACCACGGTAACTTTGCCCTGAGAGAGGGATCCCTGCTCTTGCAGGGCCAACTCCACCGCTGCCGAGCTGATGGACATGGCGCCGGTGCCGATCTCCGTTTCGGTACGGACGCGTTTGCCGGCGGTAATGGCCGCCTTAAAGAGGCGATTGAGGATGCGATCCATGCCGTTGCAGGCTTGGCCCAGTTGCTGGGCTTTTTTCACCTGCGAGAGGATCTGCCCTTCTCCCAGCACCAAGCTATCTAGCCCGGCAGCCACCCGCATCAGGTGGGTTACGGCATCTTGGTAGAGAAGGGTAAACAGGTGCGGACGCAGTTGGGGCAAGGGGATCCCTTTCAGCTCAGCCAAGAACTGCATCGTCTGCCGGACACCACTCTCCATTTCTGAGGTGACGATGTAGACCTCCAGCCGGTTACAGGTGCTGAGGATCGCAGCCTCCTCAATGTGGGGGTGGGTGCGAAGCTGCTGGATCGTCTCTCCCACCTCCGCCTCCGCGATGCTGAGGCGCTCCCGAATCTCTACGGGAGCTGTGCGATGGCTAAGACCGACAACCGCGATAAACATGCCTCTCCGTCGTCTGTACAGCAACAGCAAAAGTTATTAAAAACAAAAACTCTGAACAAAAGCAAATATTGTTTCAGAGAGAAAGCAAGAGCTGTAACCGATATGGGGGATCCCTTGACTCGGTTCCAGCAAGCTTAGGTAACTTTTCTCAGCCTACCTAAACCCTAAGACCAGTATCGAACCGGTTTTGCCGGATTTTGCTGAAGAGTTATTACGTTTTCACGGGTTGGGGCTTGATAGATTTCGTAACTTTCCCAAAAAGGCAAGGGCGACCTCCAGCAGGGGAAAGCCGCCCCGATCTCCGAGGATGTTGGGTAGGGGATCCCTCAGCGCAGTTGCAGGCCGCGGGGCTGCTGGCCATCTTTCATGTGGATGGTGTCCACAAAGCGCACCGTGCGGGATTGGCTGGAGATCACCAAGGTCTCGGTGCGGGCCCCGCCCCCGAAGAAGCGCACCCCGCGCATCAAGTCGCCATCCGTGATCCCGGTGGCAGCAAAGAGCACTTCCTTGCCACTGGCCAGCTCCTCACACTCCCACACCTTGTCCGGATCCTCGATGCCTTTTTCTTTGAGTTCCCGTCGCGTTTCCTCCACGGGTGGCAAGTAGGTGCCTGCCTGAACTACTTCGGGATCGTAGATCAGCCGACCTTGGAAGTGGGCGCCCAAGCACCGCAGAGCAGCTGCCGAGATCACTCCCTCAGGAGCAGCCCCGATCCCCATCAGGGCATGAATGCCGGTGCCGTTGAAGCCTGCCGAGAGAGCCGCCGAGATGTCGCCATCGGTAATCAGCTTCACCCGCGCCCCCGCCTCTCGAATTTGGCGAATCAGATCGAGGTGGCGCTTGCGATCCATGACCACCACCGTCAGATCGGAGATCTCCCGATCCAGGCTTTCGGCGATGATCTTGAGATTTTTCTCTGGCGGATAGTCGATGTGCACCTTGCCCTTGGCCTGGGGCGGAGCTGCCAGCTTCTGCATGTAGATGTCCGGGGCATGGAGAAGGCCACCTTTCTCAGAGATGGCCAGCACCGCCATGGAGCCATTTTGGCCTTTGGCCACCAGGTTGGTGCCCTCACAGGGATCCACAGCGATGTCAATCTCCACCAGCTCTTCCACGCGGCAGAACTGCTCAGCATCCGGGCGGGTACAGATGCCCACCTCTTCGCCGATGTAGAGCATTGGGGCCTCATCGCGGGTTCCTTCCCCGATGACGATGCGACCGCGCATAGGGATCTGGTTGAGTTTCTCCCGCATGGCCTCTACAGCCACCTGGTCGGCGGTCTTGTTGTCCCCTTTGCCCATCCAGCAGGCGGCGGCAATGGCAGCCTGCTCCACGACTTCGATGATCTCTAGCCCCAACTTGTTGTCCACGATGTGCCCCCTTGCTGATCTCGGAATGGTGAAGGCCAACTTAAGGATATCTTCAGACTCTTCCTCTCAGTTTACCAGGGCAGGCTTCTCCTCGAGATCCGATTCTCTCAACCCCTATAAGCTGAGAGAACAAATCCCCCAAAGCTAGACAGAAAGAGCGATCCCCGTCTTGGTGGCTCGCTATTGTCGCTTGGGGATCAGGGATGGTAGCCTATTTTAAGGGCAATAAGTTTTTCTTAACGCAATTAAAAAAACGCAATGAAAAGATACGCTTTCGTCAACCGTTCCGGACAGGTTCAGGTGATCCGAACGATCCCCGGCCACTGGGAGCGCACCCTCTTTCCCGGCCAGCAGGCGATTTTTGAGGCGGAGCCGGACGACTATCTGGAAGTCTACAGTTGCTGCTGCTCCACCGCCATCCTGGAAGAGCGCCGCCTCTGTCGCTATCTGGTGGATTCTTCCTCGCCTGAGGTTGACCTCTACCTGTGGTCATCTTCGCAACGGGGAACTCTGGCGGATGCGTTGAATGGTTGACAGGCTCTAGCGGCTGGCTGCCCCATAGGGGCAAGAGGACTGGGTTTGCCCAGGATAACTAGATTGGGGATCGCTTCTCCTGAGGCCGATCCCCGGATTTTTCAGAGGGCGGACGCGGCTCTGGAGAAGGGGCATCGGGGGGACGGGTCAGGCAACTGCCCCGCGCAGCGTCGCGAAAGGTATCGATGCGCTCCACGCAATTTTGATGGCCGCAATAGGGGCAATACAGGCGATCCCCAGGTTGGGGCTCCACATCGGCCTGGCTCCACCACCGCCGACAGCGGTCACAACAAAAGTGATAGAGGAACTCCAGCGCCACTCTCATGGGATCCCTTGCAGAGCCGAACCGATCAGCATGGAAAAATGGGCATTATCCGGATCCCGGCAGTTGGGATCCGTCGCTATCTATCGAGTTAAGGCAGAGTCATTATGAGTATGGTATGTTAGGTTTGGTTTACATTTGCACTTTACCGCAAGGAGCGTGGATTGATGTCTCAGGAAGGATGTCTGCGGGTTGGCCAAGCTGCTCCCGATTTTTCGGCCACCGCCGTCTATGACATGGAATTCAAGACGGTGAAGCTCTCCGACTACAGGGGTAAGAAGTATGTGGTGTTGTTTTTCTACCCCTTGGACTTCACCTTTGTCTGCCCAACGGAGATCACGGCCTTCAGCGACCGCTATGACGACTTTGCCAAGCTGGATACCGAGATCCTGGGCGTCTCGGTGGATAGCGAATACTCTCACCTGGCCTGGATTCAAACCGACCGCAAGGCTGGAGGGGTGGGTGAGCTGAGGTATCCTCTGGTCTCTGACCTGAAAAAGGAGATCAGCGCTGCCTACAATGTCCTGGATCCGGAAGCGGGTGTGGCACTGCGCGGCCTGTTCATCATCGACAAAGAAGGGATCATCCAGCACGCCACCATTAACAACCTGGCCTTTGGCCGCAGTGTGGATGAAACCTTGCGCACCCTGCAAGCTATCCAATACGTGCAATCTCACCCCGATGAAGTTTGCCCGGCCAACTGGCAGCCCGGCCAGAAAACCATGCACCCCGACCCAGTGAAATCCAAGGAGTTCTTCGCGGCGATTGCCAAGTAGTCTGGCCCAGATCCTGCCTCAGGGATCCCGGGCTTTTTCGGGTATGGCTCCAGCCCCGGGTGGGCTGGGGCTTTTCTTCGCCAGGGGCAGCCCGACTCTTCCCAAAAGGGACAAGCAACAGCAGAGGGGCTGGGGGTGAGGGCCGTCGGCAACCGCTCCAGAACCAGGTGCCCGCGAACAAATAAAGATCCCCTGAATTGACCAGGGGATCCGACAAGACAAGGGCCGCTGGACTTAGTCCCAGGGTTTCCCGCCGGTGAACTTGTAGGTAATCGGCTCCTTGTTTTTGCCGATGTTGCGATCCACTTTGCCGACGGGCTCACGGCCTTCGTTGACCTTCTCGGGAAAGACGCCGTCTTTGGGATGCACCAACACAGGCTCTCCACCCGCCGGAATGCGGAAGATCTGGTAGTCGTTGATCTTGTAGTCGGATCTCAACTGGGCACCCAGCGCCAAACACTGCTCTTTGCGGGCAAAGGTGAGAAAGTTTTTGCCTTCCACCATCTCAGCAGCGCCGCCAGTGGGCATTTCAAACACCTGCCCCGGCTTGCCCGTCCAGGTGATGACGTATTTTTCTTCGGTTTCGGCTGCGCTCAACAGCCCCCCGGTGGATCCCCCAAATAGAGGCAGCTTTGCTCCCTGACGAGGATCGCCTTCCATCACAGCCATAGTCTACCTTTCTCAACTCGTTGTGGTTTGCGGTGGTTTGCCTTGTCCAAACCGCGGTTTGCGGCGCGAAGCACTTTGAATCTACCACTGACTCGATTTTTGGCCCCAGTTCCGCCTGGGAACTGTAATCTTTCGTAGCAGACTGGCTGGCCCTCAGACGGATCCCTAGGCACCCTGTAAGCCACCATAGAACAAGCCGGAGACCCACAGCTTTCTGGAAAAGGAATAGCGCCCATGGCCCAGTGGTCACTCCATCCCAGCTCGCAATCCAATGCTAGGGTCATTCTCATTCCCACCGCCTTTGGCCACGATACTCAGGCTCCGATGGCCATTCTCAATGCCGGTTCGGAGCTGTGTGCCTTCGAGCCGAGGTTGGGGATCGATGTGGATAAGCTGGCGGTGGCGCAGTTGCCGGGGCTGGTGGATGAGCCTCCCTACGGCATGTGTGAGGCGGCGGTGACTCAAGCTTGGAGACGACAACAATGGCCGGTGCTGTTGCCTTCGGTCTTGGCCGCCAGTTGGGGGGCCATTCGTGCCCTCTGGAAGCACCACCCAACTCTGAGTGTGGTGCATTGCAGCGCTCATGCCAACCTGATGCCGCCCCCAGAGATGACCCAGCCGGATCAAGATACAAGCTATGGCAGTGCTGCCTGGGTGGAGTTGCTCTATCAGCACAAGCTGCCGGTGATCCATGTGGGATTGCGCAGCGGCAGTGCGCGGGCCTACGCATGGCTGAAAGCCCACCACAGCCCAATATTCTGGGCCCAAGATGGCTGGGATCCCCAGCAGGTGGTGGCCTCTTTGCCGGATCAACCGGTGTTTTTGGTGGTGGACTGCAGTGTGCTGGATCCTTCCTTAGCGCCCGCCGTGCATCACCCAGAGCCAGGGGGGGTGAGTTGGTTGCAACTGTTGCAGACCTGTGAGGCCATCTTTGCTGCTCGTCCTGTGGTTGGCCTTTCGCTGGGAGGGGTGGCGGTGGGATCCGCAACACGGCAAACTGCTCGCGTGGTGGCCCGCCTGCTCAATTGGTTGCTGGCCTGCTATGCCCTCCACTCCCTGAAGGTGACCGCTCAACCGCAACCTGTCCAGACGGTTTAAGCTGCTCAAAGATGAATGCCTGAATATCTGGAAATGGTTGCATGAACCTGATACATTCACGCTGAACTCTCCTGAACATGGTTCAGGAAAGAAGCGATCGCATCCTGCCTATCTCTGTTCGCGTCAGCGGGACGGAGTCCAAACAGGAAGGCGGTATCCCGCAAAGCCCTGAGGAATACCCCCCGAGCGCTTTCCCCCTTCACTTCCCGGCAACCGTTGCGGTGGACTCAAGGATCAGGGGGAAACTTGGTCTACTATATCCCTCTCAATGACTTTTGCCAAACCGCCTAAAGCTCAGTAAATTCAGCAAAGTTCAGGGTTTGGGGGTTAGAGGCATGCTCTATCGCCGAATAATCTTCCCGCGGCTGTTGGATCTGGCCCTCTCGGGGGAAGGGATGGAGCGCTATCGGCGGCAGCTTCTGGCTCATGTGCAGGGATCCGTTCTGGAGATTGGTTTTGGCACCGGCCTCAACCTACCCTGCTACCCAGAGCACATTCGCAAGATCACAGGGGTAGACCCCAATCCCGGCATGGGATCCCTGGCTCGTCGGCGCATTGCCTCTTCTCCCATCGCCGTTGATTGGCAGGTGGCGGATGCCCAGGAACTGCCTTTTCCAAGCCAGAGTTTTGATAGCGTGGTTAGCACCTGGACATTGTGCAGCATTCCCAATGTGGCCAAGGCTTTGAGAGAGATCCGGCGGGTGTTGCGAGCAGGGGGAAAGCTGTTTTTTCTCGAACACGGCCTCAGCGAGGATCCCCAGGTGCAAAGATGGCAAAATTGTCTTAACTCTATACAAAAGGTAATCGCAGATGGCTGCAACCTAAACCGAGATATGGCTCGGTTGATCCAGGGAGCGGGGTTTCGGTTTGAGCAACTGGAGCGGTTTTATATGCCTGACCAGCCGAGATTCATTGGCTACACCTATCAAGGCATAGCGCTTCCCGCCGCGGAAGGAAACTTCCAGTTCTAGAAGACTTGAGCAGCCACCAATTTTCCAACAGCTCTCTACCTGTTCGCCTTTCTAATCACACAGTCTAATCACACAGTTGCAGACGGGATTGCGGCTGCCGCATGGCCGGGTCGATCTCGTAGGTCAGCTCAAAGTTGATCACCCGCCAGCGCTGAGGGGATCCACCCCTATCCTCTGGGATTTGGGAGCTGAAGCTGACGGGCAAGCCATAGAGGCGAGGTGGGCCAGGGCGACGGTGGGATCCCTGCTCCAGATAAGGGGTGAGCAACTGGCGGTAGCGTTCGGCCACAATCACCTGAGTGGCTCGCATCCCTTGCATGCGCAGCCGATCCAATTCTTCATGAATCTCAAAACGGATCCCATCGGCGTGGGTGTGCTGACGAAACCAGCGACCTTCCCAAAAGCGCCAGCGCCGTCCGGATTGCAGGTGTACCAGCTCCTCTTGTTCAGCATCCGCCTCAAATGCACCATGGCGAGGGCAGAGGTAGGTATCGGTCAGGGTGAGGGCCGCAATCGTTTGCCGACAGTGGGGGCACTGAATGCTGGGGCCGAAGATCGGGTAGGAAAAGGCAACAGTCATAGGAAACCCCACAAAACGCGGCTGGATATCTGGGCAAATCCGCAGTTGTCCACATTATAGATGTTGCCTTTTGGGGATCCCCATGACAAAACCGGAGGAGATCTTCTAAATTAGGAGGTAGGGGGGATGCGCTCGAAGTCTGTACTGATTCCGGGCGAGCCTCAAGGAGCTCCGCGATAGCAACGGGGAGTGGGTGGTACCCACTTCTTTGCTTTTTGAGGGGGCTTACTGTCCCCTTTGCCAGCTCCGGCTCAAAGGGGTTTGGATCTGGCGGCAACACCCGGTTGGTGACGAGTAGGTTATGGTTCACCCTCTTATTCCGCAGTTGGAGAGCTTGGCCCGTCCCTTGGCCGCTCAACTGGGATACCAGTTGGTGCAAATGGTTTTCCACACCAACCAGCATCCGCCAGTTCTGCGGGTGGATATCCGCCCACTGGATCCCGACCGAGAAACCAGCCATGCCGATTGCGAAGCCATGAGCCAAGCCTTAGAAGTCGAGCTGGATCGGGTGGATCTGATCCCAGGCCAGTACGTGTTGGAGGTGTCCAGCCCTGGCATCAGCAACCTTCTCACCAGCGATCGCGACTTTGTGGTTTTCAAAGGGTTTGCGGTGGAGGTGACCTTGGATCCACCCTACAAGGGCAAAGCCGTTTGGTCAGGACACCTGCTGGGTCGGGATGAGGAGAGGGTTGCCTTATCCCTCAAGGGGCGGCGAGTTCAGTTGCCCCGCGCTTCGGTGCAGCGGGTTGCCCTCTCATCGGAAACTGACTAGGAGACCGGAGATAGAGAGAGCGTTTGACCGCAGGTGGTGCGGCCCTCCCTTCGCATCAGAGATGCGGGTTCAGTTCCCGCTGTGGAGCAATAGCAACAGCAAGTTTCACGAAGTTTGTGCAGGAGGACAGTGGTTATGGCGATGGTGCCTCTGCCGGGTTTGGCGGAAATGGTGGAGATGATCTCGCGGGAGCGCAACTTGCCCCGCCATGTGGTCACCGATGCCCTGCGAGAGGCGCTGCTCAAGGGCTACGAACGCTACCGCAAAACCATCCAGCGAGATGTGGTCTTTGCAGAAGACCACTTCCGCAATTTCGATGTGGAGTTGGATGTGGAGGCAGGAGGCTTTCGCGTTTTGGCCACCAAAGCCATCGTTGAGCAGGTACAGGATCCGGATCACGAGATCTCTCTGTACGATGTGCAGCAGGATTACCCAGAAGCCGAAGTAGGCTGGGAAGTCACAGATGATGTCACCCCACAACAGGCGGAATTTGGCCGCATGGCGGCCATCCAAACCAAGCAGGTGCTGGCGCAAAAGTTACGGGATCAGCAGCGCCGTCTGATTCAGGAAGAGTTCCGCGATCTGGAAAAAACCGTACTGCAGGCACGGGTGCTGCGCACCGAGCGGCAGACGGTGATCATGTCGGTATCCAGCGGTTTCGGACAACCTGAGGTGGAAGCAGAACTGCCCAAGAAGGAACAGCTGGCCAGCGATCGCTACACTCCCAACGCGGTGATGAAGGTCTATCTCAAGAAAGTCTATGAGGGATCCCGGCGGGGGCCACAGCTTTTGGTTTCCCGGGCCGATGCTGGCTTGGTGGTGAACCTGTTTGCCAACGAGGTGCCAGAAATTGAAGAGGATATCGTGCGGATTGTGGCAGTGGCGCGGGAGGCCAACCCCCCTTCCCGAAATGTGGGGCCACGTACCAAGATTGCGGTCGATACGGTGGAGCGGGACGTGGATCCAGTGGGGGCCTGTATTGGCGCGAGGGGATCCCGGATTCAGGCGGTGGTAGCAGAGCTGCGCAACGAGAAAATCGATGTCATCCGCTGGTCGCCGGATCCTGCCACCTACATTGCCAACGCCCTCAGCCCGGCCAAGGTGGTGGAGGTGCGGCTAGTGGATCCGGAAATCCAGCAAGCTCATGTGTTGGTCAACAGCGACCAGCTCAGTTTGGCCATTGGCAAAGAGGGGCAAAATGTGCGCCTGGCAGCCCGCCTCACCGGTTGGAAAATCGACATCAAGGAAGTGGAGAGCTACCGCGCAGCGCTGGAGGAGGCCCAAGCGCAAGGGTTGCCCTATCCCTTCATCACTCCAGCGGCACTGGAGCGCTTCCGGCGGCGGGCAGAGCGGGCTGCTTTGGGCCTAGAGGATGAGGAATACGAAGAAAAGCGCCGCCTGGAGGAAGAGGAGCTGGCGGGGGACGATAGGCTGGAAGAAGACTGGGCTGACGAAGAGGAGGACTTCGACTACGACGCCGAGTTCGACATTGCCCAGCCGAAGGGGTAATGATATACGCTCTACCCTCACTTTGCCCGTACACTTTGCTCGTAGAGGGCGGCTTCTGCCGGAAGTCTGGGCTTTGGAATGAGTTTTGCTGCAGGGGATCGCGGTTGCACCGAGACCGCAATGGCGCATGTGGGGTTTTCCTGCCTGCTTGGGCAGAACTGCCCTGTTCCGGCAATCTGCATTGGTGAAAGATGCTAGCTTTTGTTAGCATGCAGGAGCCAAAAAAGTTCGGCAGGCAAATCAAAACTCTTCCGAGCCGGAACCCAAACCTCAATCCAACACAGCGGGATCCCTTGGCTACCCCAGAGTTTGCCCTGGAGCAGTTGCTCTTTACCCCGGCCACGCCTGACCCCGACGCAGTGCGGGTAATCTACGCCTTCCCCAACACCTACGCAGTGGGGATCACCAGCCTGGGCTATCAAGTCATCTGGAGTCTGCTGGCCAGCTGCCGAGATGTGGCCGTCTCCCGCCTCTTTACAGATCTGGCTGAACCCCTGCCCCGGGAGCCGGAGCTGTTCGGCTTTTCCCTATCCTGGGAGCTGGATTATGTCCATATCCTGGCTCTGCTGGAACGGCACGGGATCCCTCCCAGATCTGAGGAGCGGGAAGAAGCCCACCCCTTGGTCTTTGGCGGCGGCCCGGTACTGACAGCCAACCCTGAGCCCTTTGCCGAGTTTTTTGACCTGATCTTGTTGGGGGATGGGGAAGGTCTTCTGGAGAAGATGATCGAGGTCTATCGGGAGGTGCGCCAGGGATCCCGGGCTGAGAAATTGCAGGCGCTAGCGCAGGTGCCAGGGATCTATGTGCCCGGCTTGTATGAACCCCAATACCGGGAGCCCGACGGCCCGGTGGAGAAGGTGCTCCCCAAAGTGGCCGGGATCCCTAGCTCCATTCGCAAACACACCTTCCGCGGCAACACCCTCTCGGTTTCCACAGTAGTCACCCCCAAAGCGGCCTGGGAGAGCATCTACATGGTGGAGGTGGTGCGCAGCTGCCCGGAGATGTGTCGGTTTTGCCTGGCCAGCTACCTAACGTTGCCTTTCCGGGTGGCGGATGTGGAGGGGCATTTGATCCCGGCGGTAGAGCGGGGGCTGCAGGTTACCCAGCGGATTGGGTTGCTGGGGGCTTCGGTAACCCAACACCCGCAATTCGAGCAGTTGCTGGAGCACTTGGCCCAGGATCGCTTCGAGCAGGTGCGTCTCAGTTTGGCCTCGGTGCGCACCGCTACCGTAACCCCACGTCTGGCGCAGGTACTCTCCCGCCGGGGCAGCCAGTCCATTACGGTGGCCATCGAAAGTGGCTCAGAACAACTGCGCCAGATCATCAACAAGAAGTTAAGCAACCCGGAAATCTTGGCAGCAGCAGCCCACGCCCAGGCTGGAGGTCTGAAGGGCATCAAGTTCTACGGCATGGTAGGGATCCCGGCGGAAACCCAGGCAGATCTGGAGGCCACAGTAGCCCTTTTCCAAGAGCTCAAAAAAGCGGCTCCCGGCCTGCGCCTAACGCTGGGTTGCAGCACCTTTGTGCCCAAAGCCCACACTCCTTTTCAGTGGCACGGGGTGGATCCCCAAGCCGAGAAAAAACTGCAGTTTTTCCAGAAACATCTGCGTCCCCTGGGGGTGGAGTTTCGCCCGGAAAGCTATAGCTGGTCCGTGATCCAGGCCCTCATCTCGCGAGGGGATCGGCGGGTGGGAAAAGTCTTGCAGTTGGCGCGGGACTTTGGGGAATCCTTGGGGAGCTACCGGCGGGCTTTCAAAGAGCTTAAAGGGCAACTGCCGCCTCTGGATTACTACGTGCACAGCCACTGGGATCCAGGGGATCCCTTGCCTTGGCAACACATCGAAGGGCCCCTCACCCCAGAGCGACTGTTGCAACATCGCCAGGAAGCTCTTTCTGTTCGCATCCCTTAGAGATGTCTATTGGGGTTGTTTGCAGGCCGCAATGCTGCTGGCAATGACCGCCTCGGTTTCGGCCAAACCTTTCCAGCCCAAGATCTGGGTTTCTTTCTTTTCCAAGCGCTTGTAGGTGGCGAAAAACTCCGCAATCTCATCCAGGCGGTGCTGGGCGATGTCTTCCAGCTTGGTCACTGCAGCATAGCGGGGATCCTTGGCAGGCACACACAGCAGCTTCTCATCCGGATCCCCGCCGTCGATCATCTGCAACATGCCCAAGGGGCGCACCGTGACCACACACCCTGGGAAGGTGGGCTGATCCATGATCACCAAGCCATCCAAGGGATCCCCATCCCCGGCCAGCGTATTGGGCACAAAGCCGTAGTCGTAAGGGTACTGCACCGAGGAATAGAGCACCCGATCCAGCGCCATCGCTCCCATGTCTTTGTCGAACTCATACTTGTTTTTGCTGCCGCCGGGAATCTCAATCAAGAGGTTGAGCAGGCCGGGCTTGGGTTGGGCAGGGATCCGCGACAGGTCGATCACAGCAAGCACCCTCGGATTGGGAATAGACAGCCAGAGGGTATTCTGACATACTCCTTGCCCCAAAGGACAGAGACTCTTGACACTTCGCCGGGAACAGTTCACGTCGGCGGGACGGAATCCTCAGCCAGCTTCCATTCTCTCCACCCACGTCTGGCTCAACGCTGGGAGACGCCCCATCCTCGGCAAGAGACTTGGTTTTTGTCTCCTCCTTTCGCTCAGCATGCTCAGAGCTGTCTTGGAAGGAGAGGATTCCAGATCCGGTTTTTTTGATCGACTTTGATCAGCTTGGACATACTCCCCGGGCAAGATTCGAACTTGCGACCAATCGGTTAACAGCCGACCGCTCTACCGCTGAGCTACCGAGGATCAAGCGTTTCTCATCATAGGGGAAAAAAGGACTGCTAGGCAACTGCCGGCGGGGGGTTCTTGTTGGGCCTTGGGATCCCTGTTCAGTGGAGCGGGCTTGATTTTGCTCAATTGCTCGCCTTTCTCAGGTCTATCTGACGGATCCAGGGGACAAACCCTGAAAACGCCCTCGTCAACCGAACGGAAGCCATTACAATGGTTACGGACATTTGCCAGCGCCCCTCATGGACTTCGGAGTCGGATTTCTCTCCAACAACGTCATGCTGCCGATCCTGGATTTTTTCTATGGGATCGTGCCCAGCTATGGACTGGCCATTATCTTCCTGACGTTGGTGATCCGCTTTGCCCTCTACCCGCTCAATGTGGGATCCATCCGCAACATGCGGCGCATGAAGGTGATCAGCCCGGTGATGCAGCGGCGGATGCGAGAACTCCAGGAGAAATACCGAGACGACCCGCAGAAGCTTCGGGAAGCCCAGGCCAAGCTTTACAGCGAGCTGGGGGCCAATCCTTTGGGGGGCTGCCTGCCACTGCTCATTCAAATGCCGGTACTGTTTGCCCTGTTTGCCACCCTGCGGGGATCCCCTTTTGCGGCAGCAACCTACGATGTCAACTTGCAGATCCTGCCGGCGGAAGTGGCGGCTGAGGTGGTGCCAGCTCCCTACGTCAGCCCCAGCAAGAACATTTTTGTCACCGACTCTCTTCACAAGCCGGTGGTGCTGGTGGAACCCAAAGGCACCAAGATTGCCGTCGGGGAAGAGGTGCAATTTTTGCTTCAAGGGCCGGGGGGCAAACCTTTTGAGCAGTTGGTGGCCGAAGCGGGCGGGGATCCCAATCTGTTACAGCCCACCTGGAAGATCACCAAAGGGGAAGATCGTGCCCAGATAAAGCCGGATGGCACCTTGCTGGCTCTGCAGCCGGGGGATGTGACCGTGCAGGTGTCTATTCCCGGTTTGGCCTCTGACACCGGCTTTCTGTTCATCGACAAGTTGGGCCGTGTGGGGGCCTTCGACGAGGATGGCACCATCCACTGGGATATCATCGCCATGATCGTCATCTTTGGGGTGTCCATTTACTTGAACCAGTACCTAACCAATGCCGGACAGGATACCGGCAAAGAGGATCCCAGCCAAAGTTCCATGGCTCGGATCACCCCTGTGCTGTTCTCGGCGATGTTCCTGTTCTTCCCTTTGCCGGCAGGGGTTTTGCTCTACATCCTCGTCTCTAATATCTTCCAAACGGTGCAGACTTTCCTGCTCTCGCGGGAGCCGTTGCCGGAGAACTTACAGCAGTTGGTGGAAGAGGAGCGTCGTCGGGCTGCCCAGACGATAACGGTGGAGGCCAAGGAAGTGCAAAAATCGACCAAGCCCAGAGCAGCCAAGGAGGGACGGGAATCCTTGCCCTTTGAGCCCTAGGGGATCCTCGCTGTTGGGGTGGACTTGTGGTTGAGTGTTGATACCTCTTCAAAGTTGGAAGCTGCCCAGGATGAGCCGTCCTAAGTCTTCTACGGGATCTGCTGCTAAGAAATCTGAGGGAACCGTTGCCCCTTCGCCAAACAAGTCCACCTTTGCGGCCAATCAAGAGCGAGCCAGGCAGTGGTTACAGCAGGTGCTGGCGGCTATGGGGATCCCAGCGGCGGTGCGGGTGGTGGGGGGGGTGCTGGAAATTGAGGCAGACTCTTTGACCCCAGCTCAGAAGCAGCTGCTGTTGGCGAAAGCCCCCCCCTTGCCCTCTCCATCTTCCAGAGATTCCCCTCAAGAGGAGGATCGCTCCCCCGTGGTGCTGGATGCGTTGCAGTACCTGGCCAACACCCTTCTCAACCTGAACCAGCCGGAAGACCAGCAGCAGCCCTACATTTTGGATTTGGACGGCTATCGGCAGCGGCGTTTGCAGGAGCTGAAGGTTTTGGTTGCCGCTGCTGTGGAAAAGGTGAGGGCCACTGGCCGGGAATACGAGTTTCCCGATCTCTCGGCTGCCGAGCGTCGGCAAATTCATACTCTTTTGAATGACCCTGCCTATGCCGATCTGGAAACTTTCAGCCGTGGCAAAGAGCCTGACCGGCGCTTGGTTATCCGTCGGGCAGCTTCCCCATCTTGAGAGTGGGCAGAGGGCTGGGAACAAGTTGGCCCTCTTGCTACGGTGACGACAGGGATCCCTGCTACCCAAAACGCGTGAAGGGGGGTGCCATGCTGAGGCCAATTCGTCTATCGGATCTGCGGCAGATGCCCGGTCAAACCCAAGAATTGCAGTTTAGGCAGTTTTTTTCGGGCTTTGAGAGTTTGACCCCTGTGGAGGGATCCCTGGAAGTCAGCCATCGGGGCCATTTTCTCGAAGTGAGTGCTGAAGCTCGTACCATTGTCACCCTCACCTGCCACCGCTGCCTCCAGCAGTTCAACCACCGGCTGCACCTGGAAGTTGAGGAGATCATTTTGATTCGGGATCCCGAACCTCTCCCCTTGGAGCTGGAATTGCAAGACGAAGAAGATCTGCTGGAGAGCCTGCCCCCCAATGGTGAGCTGGATGTCGAAGACTGGATGTACCAGCACCTGCATTTGGAGATGCCCCGCCAGTTGCCCTGCCGTCCCGATTGTCCGGGCATTGCGGTGGAAGCTACAGCACCAACGGCGGATCCCCGCTGGGCAGCCCTAGCTTCTCTCCTGGAAGACTCTCCCTAGCTTTTTTGATGTTGCGCCCACAAGTTCTCTGGCGTTTTGCTCGACCCCACACCGTCTACGGCACCAGCGCCAGCGTGGTGGGCCTCTACCTGTTGGCGGGGTTTGTGGCTGCCGGATCCCTGCAACCGGTTCTCTCGGCGCTGCCCCAGTTGGTCTGGGCTTGGGCGGCCTGTCTGGCGGCCAATGTCTACATCGTCGGCTTGAATCAACTGACGGATGTTGAAATCGACCGCATCAACAAGCCCCATTTGCCCTTAGCTGCTGGATCCCTGGGTTGGCGACAGGGGGTGGGGATCGTCGTGGGTTGTGGGGTGGCGTCCGTCCTGCTGGCCATGGCCGGGATCCCCTACCTGCTGCTGACGGTGCTTTTGAGCAATGGGATCGGCACGGCCTATTCGTTGCCCCCCTTGCGGTTGAAGCGTTTTCCGCTGGCGGCCTCGGCTTGCATCTACAGCGTGCGGGGTTTGATCGTCAATTTGGGCCTTTACAGCCATTTTCAGCAGGTGATGCAGGGAAGGGTCGAGCTTTCAGCCCCGATTGTTTGGCTGACGGGGTTTATGTCGATTTTTGGGTTGGTGATCGCCCTTTTCAAAGATATTCCCGACATGGAAGGGGATCGCCAGTTTGCCATTGCCACCTTCTCGCTGCGCTTTGGGCCAGAGCGGATCTCAAGGTTTTGTATCGGCATTTTGGCCTTTTGCTATCTGGGATTTATCGGGGTGGGAATCTCCTTTCTCCTTGCGGGCAACGGCTTCTGGCTGTTGGTGGGCCATGTGTTGGGGCTGGGGATCCTCTTGGGCTATGGTGTTCATCTGGATCTCAACCGCCGAGATGCGATCGTTGGCTATTATCAACTGATCTGGAAGTTGTTTTACTTGGAGTATTTGCTTTATCCCTGGGCCTTTTTCTCTTTTTTCTAGAGCATTTTCCTGGAGGTAACGATCTCCCCAAACTCAGACAGGAAAAAATCTAGAGATACCGCCTCATTTGCACCCGAAAGCGGCCTTTTTTTGTTTCGGCTACCTCTTCGATTTGCAGCCGACCACGACCGCGAATGGCAATCCAATCCTGAGGGCCA
This sequence comes from Thermostichus sp. OS-CIW-31, assembly GCF_054060305.1. Lineage (NCBI taxonomy): Bacteria > Bacillati > Cyanobacteriota > Cyanophyceae > Thermostichales > Thermostichaceae > Thermostichus > Thermostichus sp. OS-CIW-31. Next base: position 23,021 of record NZ_JBSSDA010000020.1, read on the forward strand.
ACGGTGTAGCTGGCTTGGGTAATGGGCTTCCAGTTGACCCGCACTTCCCCCCGTTGGATTTCTTCCACCATCTTGCTGCGGGAGATGCCAAACCCAGCTGAGGCTACCGCATCCAGGCGCAAAGAGGCTTCCACGCTGGTGATGGATTTGACGCGGGGGGGTTGAATGTTCAACTGGCTCAGGGGGATCCGGCCTACTTTGACAGGCACTGTGCGCACCTGCGTCAGGTTTAGGGTGAGGTAATCCACCATTTCGGGCACAACGATGGCCTGGGCGCCTGAGTCTCCCAACACAAGGATGTCTCCCACTTTCTCGCGGGCGATGCCGGACGCCAACAGGGCTCCCAGAAAATCGCGGTGAGTGGCCGGGTCGAACAGAAAGTTGCCCTGAATCTGAATGGCGGCCAATGGGATCCCTTCTTGGTCGGGCTTGGGATCCCGGACATCTAGGCCCACCTCAGAGCGGGCCAGGGCTATGCGTTGGCGTTCTGCTTGGGGGTACCCTCCCCAGGCCCCCACTTGTAGTTCGGTCAAGTTGCGCAGCCGAGCTTGCACCTCCGCTATTTCGGGTGGGGAAAGGAAGTCGCTCCAGACCACTTGCCAGGTCTTGAGGGCTTGCTCTCCCAAATCCAAGACCCGTGCCAAGGTTTCTCGATACTCTGCCCCTTGCAACAAATCGGCTCTGGGTAGCATTTTGAGGCGCTTCGACCTTTGTAGTTCAGTCCCGTTTTTCCCATGCTAAGCTAGATAGCCGGAATCGCGGCGGGCGTAGCCAAGCGGTTAAGGCAGAGGATTGTGGATCCTCCATTCGTGGGTTCGAGTCCCATCGTCCGCCCTTGAGGGAAATCGCGAAAATCCAGTCAGGGCAAGGGCTGCAGAGGCCAGTCCATCTATCTAGACCCTGACAAACGAAAACAGACAACACCCTATCTGGACGCAAAAATCGTGAAGGTATTCGTCAAGGTGATCTGGAGCACCTGCCTCTCCCTCTCAAAACAAGCTCTGCTGTGGTCTTTCAGGTTAGGGTGAGCTTCTGGCCCCCTGCATTATTGCTCCGCAACGCCGACGCGAGCAACGTTTTGGGTGTGGGCACAGCATCCTAGTTTGAATCGAAATGACCATGACGCTCTGCTTGCGGATGGACTCACCAGGACTTTGTCCCGCTATCGCGAACACAGCTCAAGATTAGGGTTCCCACTTCGTCAATGACCCCCGTCCAATCGGCTTCGATCACCGCCGTTGCCTCCGGCATCTCGACAATTGCCGGCCCGCGCAGTTGAAACCCCACATCCATGGGCTGCCGATCGTAGACCGGCACCGAGCACATCCTGCCCCCAAACCATGCCTCTCGCCGACCCTTGAGGGGATCCCCTGGCAAAGGGTGGGGTGCAGTCAAAGGCACGGTGGGTAGGGCCTGCACCGCCTGTAGACGCAACTGAATTGCCTCCACCGGCTGGGCTGAATCTTGCCATCCATAGCGTTGTTGGTGGGCCTGGTGAAACTGCTGTTCCAGATGAGCAATCGGATCCGACAACCGCACTGGGATCCCCAACTCAAAAGACTGGCCGCGATAGCGCAAGTCCAAGCTGAAGTGCAACGCCGGCTCCTGCAGATCGGCTCTCGCCTGGCGGATCAGGGGTTCTGCCCATTGGGCCAGCAGGGATCCCCCTGAAGGGGACGTGAGCTGCCGCAGAGGTTGGAGGATGGCCCGCCGATAGTCTCGCCGCAGATCTGCCAAAGCCATTCCCAGCGCCGAGAGCACCCCACAGGCAGCCGGGATCAAGATCGTGCGGATGCCCAGCTCTTCTGCCAAAGCACAGGCATGCATGGGCCCGGCTCCGCCGAAGGCCAACAGGGCAAAATCGGCGGGATCCAAACCCCGCTCCACGCTGATCACCCGCAGGGCCCGCGACATGGCGACATTCGCCAAGGTGCGAATGCCAACGGCAGTTTCCTGCAAGCTCAAGCCCAAGGGATCCGCCAGCGTGGCAATAGCCTGTTCCGCTAGCCCCCGCCGTAGCTGCACCGAGTCGCCCAGCCGACCGCCATCCGGCAGGTACCCCAGCCAGAGGTTGGCATCGGTAACCGTCGGAGCCCTTCCCCCCCGACCGTAGCAGGCCGGCCCGGGGTTGGATCCGGCACTCTCTGGCCCCACCTGAAGCCCACCGCCGGGCAGCAAATAGGCCAGGGATCCGCCGCCGGCACTGACGGTGTGGATATCAATTTGGGGCTGTTGCACGGGCAAGCCACACACCACCGCTGCGGGAGTAACCTGGGGGATCCCATCTTGGATCAAGGCCACATCTGTGCTGGTTCCCCCCATATCGAAGCTGAGCAAGTGGGGGTAGCCACTCAGCCGACCCAGATAGGCCGCCCCATAAACCCCGCCTGCCGGCCCTGAGAGCAAAGCCACCGAAGCATGGGCCGCCGCCTGAGGGATGGAGGTCACCCCGCCGGAAGACTGCATGATCAAGGGCTGGGGGATCCCTCGCTCCCGACATCCTTGGGCCAAGCGGTGCAGGTAGCCCGCCAGTGCCGGGCTGAGGTAGGCATCGATGGCGGTGGTGCTGAAGCGCTCGTATTCTCGGAACTCCGGCGCCACCTCGCAAGACAGGGAAAGGTGCAGATCGGGAAAAGCCTGCCGCAAGGCCGTCCCCAGCCGCTGTTCGTGCTCCGGGTAGAGAAAAGAAAACAAAAACCCCACCCCAATAGCGCGGATCCCATCCCGCTGCACCCGTTCCCCCACCTCCTGCACCACCCGCCGGATTTCGGCATCGGTGAGCGGCTCCAACACTCCACCCACGCTGCAGCGCTCCTTCACCTCCAGGCAGTGGTGGCGGGGCACCACCGGCTCCGGCTTGGGCTGTGTCAGGTCATACAGAGAGGGGCGGTTTTGACGGGCAATGGCCAGCACATCCCGAAAGCCCGCCGTGGTCAAAAACAGGGTGGGGGATCCCTTGCGCTCCAGCAGCGCGTTGGTGGCCACCGTCATGCCATGGCAGAACAGGTCAACCCGGAGCTCTCCTTGGAGCGCCCCCAGCTTGTCCAGCGCCGCAAAGACTCCCTCCTCAGGGCTGGGGGTAGACAGCACCTTCGCCGTCTGCATCTGGCCGTCGCGCAGGAGCACCAGATCGGTAAAGGTGCCCCCCACATCGATCCCCAGGCGGGCCAAGCTGCGGCTTGCTTCCGTCTGATCCAGATTGGCCGGATCGAGGTTGCTACCCAACGCTGATGCGACCATGGCTTCCATCGTGCATTTCTTTTGCCTTCTTCTGGGGCCAGCCCTTGGTCGGACTATGGCTATGACGCCTGGCTTTTGTAACGGCAGAGACAGGCTGACCGGCGCCCCTTCGTGTAGCGAGTGTAGCTCAGCAACTTCTGTCTTTTTTTGAGCATGACTCTAGTCAATAATAAGCTCAACTATACTGAAAATAATGTATAATATGTTCAGTACGGTTACTACCAGTTGATCTTTCTGTTTACTTTCGAGTCTGCCAACATGGTAGCCAAAGCAAAGCAGAAAATTGGTAGTAAGACGACACGGAAACTGCGCTTTGGGTATTCTACTCAAAGCTTTGCGGGATACCGCCATTCTGTTTGGACTCCGTCCCGCTAACGCGAATGGAAACAAACAGAATGCTATCGCTGCATAGTTGAACAGTGATGTTCAGCAGTGTTCAGCGTAAATGTATCAGTTTGGAATAGTCACCACCTCTAGCTCGGAAGTCCATCGTTGCCTTTCACCAGCCCTGCCCGAACGGCATCCAAGAACTGGCGGGCAGTGCGACCGGAAAAGCCGTTTTGCTGTTGGGCCCAGATTAAGGCCTGGCGGCGCAGGGCATCCAGAGATTGGGTGAAACCCAGCCGCTGGGCCAAGTGTTCTACGGTTGCCAGGTAATCTCCCTGGGTGAAGGGGGTGAAGGTGAGGGTGAGGCCGAAGCGATCCCGCAGCGACAGCTTTTCCTGGACTGTATCCCAGGCGTGGACTTCTTGATCTTGGGGATTGGGACGGTCGCCAAAAAACTCGCGGATGAGATGGCGGCGGTTGCTGGTGGCATAAAGGCGCACGTTGGGGGGCGGCGCAACGAGATCCCCCTCCAGGAGCACCTTGAGCTGCTTGAACTCGGTTTCCTCTGCCTCAAAGGAGAGATCGTCCACAAACAAGATGAAAGGCAACACCTGCGCCCGCAGCTCTGCCAAAATTTCCGGCAACTGAATCAAGTCTGTTCGCCTCAGCTCCAATAGGCGCAGCCCCTGCAGGCCGTAGCGGCGCAACAACGCCTTCACCAGAGAAGACTTGCCGGTGCCCCGCGCCCCGTAGAGCAACACATGCAAAGCCGGATCCCCCCGCAGCAGGGCTTCGGTGTTGGCCGCCAACTGCTGTTTCTGCCGTTCGTAGCCGTAGATCTCCTCCCAGTCAGACAGATCGGGAGCAGGGATCCCTTCTAGCCCTGCTGGCCCCCAGCGAAAGGCCCAGTAGCGACCACAGAGCCCTACCCCCCTTTGGCGGTAGTGGGCAATTAAGGTCTCCAAGCTCTGGCCCCAATCGGCAAAAGAGCGGGGATCCCAGCCAGCGCTATCGGTTTCCCCATCGGGCCAGGGGATCCCCAACCCCAACGCCTGCATCTGCTCGGCAATGGTCTCCTGACTGTCCGCTAGGGTTTGCAGACAGCGCAGGTCGTGGCGGGCCGCCTGCATAAGAGGCTCTGGGATCCCTTGGGGCTGCAGCGCTGCACGGGCAAAGGGGTTATCGGCCCAGCGGATCTCCCGGATCAGCCATTGCCGCCAGCTCAGGCCCTGCCGGGCCAAAAGCTCAAACCAGCGCCCGTAGGCCCTCCAGCACGGCAGGGGATCCCCACTCATCAACTGCTGGATTAGCTCCTGCCAGGCTAGGGCTAGGGGGTGGGTGCAGATGTCCCGGAATACCAGCAGCTTGGCCGCTGCTTCTGCTGCTTCTTGGAGGGGGGTCATCGCTTGAAGCCGCTCTAACTTGGCGTTGCTTATCCGCTCCCTAGGGGAGGAGACTGGGGGTAGTTGCGTTAACAACACGGAGCGCTTGAGTTACCTGGCATTGTCCCGCCGGCCCAGTTCATAGAGGCCTCCGCCGACGCAGGCGATCAGGCCGCAGGAGACGGCCCAGCTTTTGCCCAAGGAGATCTCCGTCAGGGCTACCACCAAGCCTGCTGCCAGCAAAAAGGGAAGGGTGCTCAGCAAGGAAGCCAAAGCTCCACTGGGATCCCATAGCAATTGCTTTTCCCAGCTCTCCTGCAGCTTTTGATGCAGCGGCGAAAACCCCCACATCAGTCCCAAGCCCCACAGAGCCGTGGCGGCCCATAAAGAGGGGCGAAGCATCTCCCAGCCCACAAGTCCAACCCCAACGGGATCCACCGGTCAACTCCCAACCCTGCCTTTCTAGGCTAGCGGGATTGGGCCCAATCGGTGGCGGTAATGGTGGTGCCAGGAAATTGAATGGGGTTGCCCAAGCTCTGGATTTGGGCCTGGAGAGCCGGCAACAGCCGCAAATCCAAAAGCGGCTCCTCCACGATCTCTGCCGGGATCAGATCCCGTTCTAGGGCAAAGTGGGCCGCGTGGCCGGCGGCGGTGCCAATGGCCCATTCCACCGGATGCACCCGGTAGGAGGCACTGGCAATGCGGCTGGTGGCGATATTTTTGTTGCCGGCTAGCAGATTGTCAATGCGCTGGGGGATCAGCGCCCGCAGGGGGATCTGGTAAGGGTAGCTGGGGGCCTGCGCGTCTTTGTTGTTGCTGGGGGGCGGGGAAAAACCCGGCAGCAGGCAATCGTGAAAGTCGATGGGGTACTGGCCCACCCCCACCGAGTCGTAGAAGATGAAGGGCCGCCCGCGGTTTAGCTCCGATTCCCGTGTGGTGATGTCCGACTCGTAGATGGTAAATCCTTCTGGGTAGGAGAGGCTGGGCCGACCAATGATGCGCCGCGACTCGCGGATATAAGGGTACTTGGAGAGGCCGCTGGCAGTTCCCATGGGGGTATTGGGCCCCCGTAGGTAGGCATAGCGCAAGTAGAAGTCTTTTTGAAAGTTGGGATCCTCCTGTTGCAGGAGAAAATCCGTCCTTCCCGCCACCAGCCAGTAGAAAAAGCCCTTAGCATGCTGCTCAGCTCGCCGCAGGGCTTCCACCCGCAAGCCCCCCATCCAGCCGCCCGGCTGCAGTTGGCCTGAGGCCTGCAGTTGCTCGTGGGTGAGGATGAAATTCTTATCCGGCCCTGTGATGCGCCAGTCGTTGCCCCAAGTCCAGTTTTGCATTGACTGATCCCCCACCCGAATGGCCTCTTCCCCAAAGCCGAACACCTGCCCCCGGATGCGGCGGTAGGTGAAGATCAGCGCAAAGTTGAAGCGAGGGTGTTCGTAACTGTAGTAGGGGCCGTGCAGGGGATCGTTGTAGAACTCCGGCTTGACCGGCACCTGCGGCACGGGGAAGCGCTCCATGACAAAGGTGTAGGTGAAGCCCTGGGTACAGTAGGGATCCACGTAGGGCTTGGAGCTGGGTTCCCAGCGGCTTTGGCCATCGGTTCCCAGGCGGTAGGGCACCCGCGCCAGGGGCAGCAGCTCGCCGGTTTCAGTAGCGTCGATCACCACCCAGGGCAGGGTTTTCCCCTGGCGTTCTGGCGGCGGCTCAAAGCGCAGGATCTCCTTGTCCCAGTCCTCGGTGGGTTCTAGACGATAAAAATCGAGAAAGTAGCTGGAGAGATCCCCTCGATTCTCTGGCTGGACGCCGGCGTGTTTGGGGATGTTGCGGATGGCCTGCACACTGCGGATCTGGTAATCCGCAATCTCCAAGTCTTTGACCACCGTCTCCGTAAATAGCCGCAACTGCCCCGACTGCAGATAGGGATCCAACATCTCCCGAATCACCTGGTGGCCCACCTGAGGGGAAAAGCAGAGCACGCTCACCCAGCATTTGCCCGGATTGGGATCCCCGCCGTATTTTTCCCGTACCCGCCGGCGAAACTCGCTGTAGCCTTTGGGGAAGATGTCATTTTCTCGTTGCAGGGGTCGCTCGTCCAAAGCGGAGACTCCCTGGGCGCTCACCTGCCCCCCGATCCAATCGGTGATCTCCGTCATGCACACCTGCCGGCCCAGTTGCAGCGCGTCATAGGCCGCCGCCACCCCCCCCAGCCCACCCCCGGCAATGAAGATCTCACAGGGGGTGCGGGTTTCCGGCAAGGGCTGGGCCAGAGCCGCTCCGGCGCCCAGGATCCCTGCTCCCAAGGCTACCCTGCTCCACCCCGGAAGGTTAACCTGAAGTTTCATCGAATGAGCCTCTCCCCACCCACGCTCTGGCTTGGCCTTTTGGACTTTCCGGCAACCTCTATCATGGGAGAAAGCCTTGCGGATGCTCATGCCGGATTCCACCTTTGTCATCACCACCCCCATCTACTACGTCAACGCTGCCCCCCATATTGGCAGCGCCTACACCACCCTAGTGGCGGATGCCATCGCCCGTTACCACCGCCTGCGGGGCAAGGATGTGCTGATGGTGACGGGAACTGACGAGCACGGCCAGAAGATCCAGCGTACCGCCGAAGAACGGGGCGTTCCGCCGCAGCAGCACTGTGATGAGTTTTCTGCCGAGTTTGCGAAACTGTGGCACCTACTCCACATCCGCCACGACCGCTTCATCCGCACCACGGATCCCCGCCACAAGGCCATTGTGCGGGAGTTTTTTCAGCGGGTCTGGGATCAGGGAGATATTTTCATTGGCCGGCAGCAGGGGTGGTACTGCGTTGCCTGCGAAGAGTTTAAAGACGAGGCGGAGCTGCTAGAAGGTGGGTTTTGCCCCCTGCACCCCACCAAGAAGGTGGAGTGGAAAGACGAGGAAAACTACTTTTTTCGCCTCTCCCGCTACCAGGAAAAGCTGGAAGCCCTCTATGCCGAGCAGCCGGAGTTTATCCAACCAGAAAGCCGCCGCAATGAGGTGATTAACTTTGTCAAGCAGGGCCTGCGGGACTTTTCCATCTCTCGCCCCAGCGTCTCCTGGGGGATCCCTTTTCCGGCGGATCCCGGCCAAACCCTCTACGTCTGGTTTGACGCCCTGATCAACTACATCAGTGCCGCTCTGGATCCTGACGACGAGCCCACCTTGGCAAATGCCCTACGCCGCTACTGGCCTGCGGATGTCCACCTGGTGGGCAAGGACATCGTCCGCTTTCATGCCATCTACTGGCCGGCTATGCTCATGTCGGCCGGTCTGCCTCTGCCCAAACAAATCTTTGGCCACGGCTTTCTCACCAAAGATGGCCTCAAGATGAGCAAAAGCTTGGGGAACACGGTGGATCCCTTTGAGCTGGTGCGCCAGTACGGCGCCGATGCCGTGCGCTACTACTTCCTGACGGAAATCGAGCTGGGCAAGGATGGCGATTTCAGCGAGGGCCGCTTCGTTGACGTGCTCAACGCCGATCTGGCCAACGATCTGGGCAATCTGCTCAACCGCACCCTCACCATGCTCAAGAAATATCAACCGGACTACCGCATTCCCGCCGTCGGGATCCCTGCAGATCACCCCCTCAAAACCCTGGCCGAGCGCCTTGCCCCGGCAGTGGCCAACGCCTACGAGCGGCTGGATCCCAGCTCTGCTGCCCGCAAAGCCCTCAGCTTAGCCCAGGCCAGCAACAAATACCTTGATGAGCAGGCTCCTTGGACGCTGCACAAGCAAGGGCAAAACGAACGGGTGGCCCAGATTCTCTACGCCGTTTTGGAAAGTGTGCGCTGGGTGGCAGTGCTGCTCTCGCCCCTCATTCCCGCTCTCAGCCTCAAGATCCTGCAGCAACTGGGGTTCTCCCTCACCGACACCCTGCAACTGCGCTGGGATCCCGATGCGACTTGGGGCCAGCTTCCCCCCGGGCAAGAGCCCCAGCCTCCTACGCCTGTCTTTCAGAAGATCCTGAGGAACGCCTAGGGATTGGCGATGTCCGGTCGGGAAGATTGGGCAGCGGCTTGGGATCCCTCTGGTGTGGCTCCGCCGGCAAAAGGGCGGTCACCTCCCAGGGGAAGTGTTGATGAAGCAGCGGAGAAAGAACGGTTGGATGGGTCGGATGGGCGCAGCCGCGGGTTGTGAATCGCGCCAGTGGTGGGGGGCACTTCGCCGGACAGCGTCTGCCAGGCTGCCCGTACCCCTGCCCAAAGGCTGCGGATATTGACTTGGGCGCCCTGGGCTTGGGTGCGTGCTCCTTCGATGGAGCGGTTGACCTGCTTCACCACTTGCCCAGCCCCTTTCACCCCTTCGTCGAGGCTGTCGGCAATCTCGCTCACTTCCAGGCTGGTCAGGCGCAGGGCCTCCAGCGTGGGCGGCAATTCCCGCAGCAGGGTATCGAAAAAGCGTTCTACACTTTGAGCGGCTCGACCCAGTTGGATGACGGCGGGCAGCAGGGTCAGGATCACCGCCAAAATGCCCACTGCCACCAGGCCTACCGAGAGGCCGAGCCAAAAGACCGGGTCGTTCATCCCGCCGCCTCCTCCCCATCCCGAGCTTCTAGGTCAGCTTCTTCCCCGCCAAAGGGACGCGAGTTCTGGGCTTGGAGCAGCTCCCTTCGCTTCTGCAACATGGCTTCTTTGCCCACCGCCACTGCCTGCTGCAGCCGCAGCAGAGCCTCATCCAAACTGCGTTGGGCAGCGTCGAACAACTTTTCCGATTGATATTGCAGACTGCTGGTCACATCTTCTGCCACCTCTGGCAGAGCCTCTGCCGATTTCTTCAGCAGTCGCCGCGTTTCCCGTCCGCTGCGGGGAGCCAAGAGCAGGCCAATGGCGGTGCCCACAGCAGTTCCCAGCAACAGCCCACCGATAAACGCACCAGTCCGGTTTTCAGCCATGCTTTGCCAGAGTTGAGTTGGATACGGGTGGCCCCGAAACCAGACTACCTTAAGATCTCGCGGGATCGGCGGGCTTGCCGCGCGCCGGGTCAACTGTTCCTAGAGAATCCGCAGGGGATCCACATCCAGGCTGACGCGGATCCCTTGGGGGGGATGGCCAATTGCGGCCTGGATCTGCGCAGCCAGCTTCGGGCGATCCCAATCTTGGTCGGGCAGTTGCTTCAGCAGGATCTGCCAGCGGTAGCGTCCGGCAACCCGCTCCACCTGAGCTGGCCCCGGCCCCAACACCTCTGCTGGGATCCCCTGTAGGCGTTCGGCCACCCGATAGCAGTAGCGCTCCAGGGCTTCCAGGCGGGTGCTGCTCAAGCGGATCAAAATCAAGGCTCGATGGGGAGGATAGCCCCCCTCTTGCCGTTGTTGCAGTTCTGCCCGCAAGAAGCCCTCGTAATTTTGGGCCAGTACCGCCCTCAAAATCGGGTGCTCCGGCAGATAGGTCTGGATAATCGCCTGTCCTGGCAGGGATCCCCGGCCCGAGCGCCCTGCCACCTGGGTGAGCAGTTGAAAGCTGCGCTCGCCGGCGCGATAGTCGGCTTGGTGCAACAGCCCATCGGCGGCCATCACGCCCACCAAGGTCACCTGGGGTATGTCCAGCCCTTTGGTGAGCATTTGCGTGCCCACCAGCACCTGGGCCTTGCCGCTGCGAAACTGCTCCAGCAAATCGCGATGGGATCCCTTGCGGCGGGTGGCGTCGCTGTCGTAGCGCAAAATCGAGAGCTGGGGCCAATGCTGGTGCAGCACTTCCACCACTTTTTGGGTGCCGGTGCCGAAGTGCTTCAGGTAGGGGGATCCACAGGCGGGGCAGCGCTGCGGATGGGGTTGGCGGGCGCCGCAGTAGTGGCAGCGCAGTTCTTGTCCGCCAAGATGGGCCAGGTGAAAGGTGAGAGAAACATCACAGTGCTCGCAGGTGAGGACAAACCCGCAGCTCCGGCACAAGACGAAGGTGCTGTGGCCGCGGCGGGGGACAAAGAGAATGGCCTGTTCCCCTCTGTCCAGCGTCTGCTGCAGGGCCTGGTGTAGACGGCGGCTGAGGATGCTGCGGTTGCCGGCTTGGAGCTCCTGGCGCATGTCCACCAGCTCCAGTTGGGGCAGGGTGGCCGGGATCCCAGCTTGGGGGATGCGCTGCGGCAGGGCCAGCCGGATCCACCGTTGCGGATCCTGCAGATGGGCGGCATAGGTTTCCACCGCTGGGGTTGCACTGCCCAGGACCAGGGGACAACCGGCCAGCTCGGCCCGCCACTCGGCCACCTGACGGGCGTGGTAGCAGGGCTGGGGCTGATCCTGCTTGAAGCTGTCGTCGTGCTCTTCGTCCAAGACGATCAGGCCCAGCTTGGACAAGGGGGCAAACACCGCCGAGCGGGTGCCGATCACCACTTGGGGGGTGGAGGACAGCATCTGCCGCCAGGTGTCGTAGCGCTCGCCTTCCGAGAGGCCGCTGTGGTAGGCCCACACCTGGGATCCCAGCCGCGCCCGAAACCGATCCATCAGTTGCGGGGTAAGGCCGATCTCGGGCACCAGCACCAGCGCCGACCGTCCTTGCTGCAGCACCTGGGCGATCACCTGCAGGTACACTTCCGTTTTCCCAGAACCGGTGACCCCGTGCAGTAAAAACCGCTGGAACCGGCCCAAAGCTTGCCGGATCGCCTCTACCGCCTGGGCCTGGGCGGCCGTCAAGGGCCTGGGCGGATCCCGCCACCCCGGCAGGCTGGCATCTCCCAGCCGCAGCAGTGGGCGCTCGTAGAGGTGGACACGGCCTTTGCGGGCCAACCCCTGCAGAACCGCTCGGCTCACTCCTGCCAGGCGCTCCCACTCGGCGAGCAGCAGCTCTCCCCCCTTCTGCTTGAGGATCTGCAGCGCCTTCTGCTGAGGGAGGCTCAGCCCCTCTGGGGAGTCGTCGGCCAGACTGGCGGCCAGCTGGGTTTTCACCCTGCCCCCCTGTTGCTCCTGCCAAAAGCTCTCCACCCAACCCCGTCGCTGCAGTTCCCGCAGGGCGAGGGCGGCAGTGGGCACCTGCTGTTGCACATAGCGCCAAGACAGCTCTCCCCCTTTGGCCTGAAGCAGCTGCAGCAGGGTGCGGGCAGCCGGCGAACATTCCTCCCCTTCGGCAGGGAGCCTGAGCAAGCGGACACGCCGCTGAGAACGGCTGAGCAAGCCGGGGGGCAATACCGTGCGCACCACCTGGGCCAGAGGGGTGAGGTAATAGTCGGCCACCCGCTGCAGCAGGGGCCAGAACTCCTTGGGCAGGATCCCTTTGGCCACCACCGCCTCGATCTCCCGCACCGACTGCGGATCCACCCCTGCCGGCAGCTCGGAGCGCCAACCCAAGGCCACTGCCCCCGCCATTTGCTGACCAAAGGGTACGCTGAGCAGGTCGCCCGCTTCTGGCGCGGATCCCTCTGGCACACGATAGGTAAAGCAACCCCCCAAATGGGGATGATCCACCCACACTTCCAGCCAGCGGGGAGGAACAGGCTGCAACACGGGATCCCTCACGGACGGGGCAGAAACCTCGGCAGATCGACCGCCCGCTTGCTTGCCCGAGACGGTAGAGGTTGGGCCAGGGGCTGAATTGTAGGCTTGGCAGCAGGGGTTGGAGACAGAGCCTGGCCAAGGGACTCTGTTCGCGTGAGGGCGCTGGAGGTATCGGCCCGAGGTGGGACATCCAAGCCTTTGCGTTCCAAAGCCGCCTTCAAGCTCAGCACATGCATCTGCTGCTGCTCGTATTTTTCTCGGAGAGAGCGGTTTTCTTCCCACAGGGCAGCACGCTCCCCTTGCAGGGCTTTGATCTGCTCTGCTTGCTTCTCCAGTTGCGTGGACAAGGTTGCAATTTCTTCTTGCAGATGGAGAATGGTTGCCTGCGCAGAGCGCAACTGTGGCTGCCAGTCGGGTTGGGCGGCCAACTGCTCCAAGGCAGCTTGCAACTGCTGCTCCAAGGCGGAGAGATGCTGCTGGGCTTGGGCATACTGTTCCTGCAGATGGCGGTGCTCTTGCTGCCAACGGGCAACTTCTGCTTGGGCTTGGGAGAGGGCCACTTGCAGCGCTTCGGCCTGGGCTTGCCACTGCTGTTGAAGCTGTTGCTGCGCCAGGGATCCCTGGCGCAGATGCTCCTGCTGAGCTTGCAAAGCCGCCAATTGAGCTTGGGCTTCGGCCAGGGCTGCTTCTAGCTCTTGCCGTTGTTCCCGCCAGCGCTGCTCGGCCTCGGCTTCCGTCTCGGCATAGCCCGCCAAACGGGCCTCGAGGTGTTCCCGTTGCTCCTGCCAGGCTGCCTGTTGGTCGCTGTACAAAGCCCGCAGGCTGCTCAGCTCCGCCTGAGTTTCGGCAATTTGAGTGCGGGCCAGAGAAAGCTCTGCCTTAAAGCGTTGCAGCATTTCCACCCGCTTTTCCGCCACATCCTGGGCTTCCAGCAGAGAGGCCTGCAGCTCCTGCTGGCGCTGTTCCCATTGACGGCGCTCCTGAGCGTGGGCCAAGCGTAGCTGCTCAATCTGCTCCTGCAGGGCCTCGATATCCTGCCGCTGCCGTTCATTTAAGCGTTGCCGAGCCGCCAGTTGAGCTTCCTGCTCCGAGATCTGGACTTTCTGATCCGCCAAAGCCTGCTGCAACTGTTGCAAGAGATGCTCCCGCTCCTGCAGCGCCTTCTCTTGTTCGGCCACCTTCTGGTGCAAAGCCTGCAGTTGTTCCTGAAGAACTCGCCGCTCTTGGAGCTCGGCTTCGGCTTTGAGCAGACGGCTCTCCAAGGGCTGTTGCTGCCTCAGGGCCAAATGGCGCTCCGTGCTGGGATCCGGTTCGGATGCTGAACAGCCCGCATGAGTCTCTGAAAGGATGGGATCCGAGTCACCTGAAGAGGGAGCACGCATAGATTGAAGGAGAGATGAAGAAGCGGGAGCAAATGATAAAGTTCCCTGCAGTATAGAGAGATTTTTGGGCGGGTTCAAGCCAGAAGGCTGATCTTGCTCTTGCCGCTCCCGCTCCGCACGGCACGGAGTGTTATCTGGCCGTTTTGGCTGCGCTTTTGCTTCCGCAGTTCCCAAATCTCGGAGCTGGGCAGGAGGGTTCGGCTCGCTTTTTTTCGGTCGCGGGGCGCGAGGCCGACGGGAAGAGATTTCCTCATCCTTCGATATGAACTCCGGCCCGCTGCTGCTCTGAGAACCTGCCACATTGCCCCCTCTCATCACCCACACCACCCACCATCGCCATCGCGGACAAATGGCTGCACCACCTCAAAAAATCTACCAAAAAACTGGGCCTAAAGCCCTGTCCTGTAAGACAACTTTGTGATGGACTCAAGGCAGCGGCAGGGTAGTCAACCGCTCTGTTCGCGCGGGCGGGCCGTAAGCCTTGAACTCAGCAGTCTGGCGACTGTGACTCAAGTGTAGATGCGTTGTAGATGCATTGGTTGCCTTCCAAAACATCTCTGCCTAGGTGTAGAGGCGCCTCGCCTGGGCCCAGGGATCCAAATCCCGGCAGAAGCAGACTGGCCTCGTTGCTGCGGGGGCAAATGATGCGGGGATCCCCTTCCAATGGCCCGAACAGGGCAGCCAGCGAGCCTGCGGAAAACCGTCTTATCTTTGTCCTTTCTTTTGCGATACTGCTAGGGGTGATGTTGAGAATGACCGCACGATGGCGATGCAAAATGGAGCCAGGGATCCGCTTCAACTTCCTCAACGGCAGACAAACTCGGCGGGATCCCAGTTGTGCCTTGCCTGTTCTGCTCCCTGTGGCCTACTGTTGAGCCTGCTCTGGGTTGTCCCTGCTCTTGCTCAGCCGGAATCTCCCAGCTCTGCTGCCTTTGCTCTGCCCAACAGCCGCGAAATCCTCACCCCCCCACCCCCCCCCACCCTATCGATTCCCCCCAACCCTGCTGACTCCACCCCTGCGGCTGACCTGACTCTAAAGGGGGCTTTGACGGCTGAAGAATTGGTGGTGCCCCAATCCCCCTTGCAGGTGCGCATCGAGCGAAGGGAGGGCTTGTCTTTGGAAGAAGCTCTGGAGATCGCCGTTGCCCAGAACCCGGCTGTGCAGCAGGCCAGACTGACTGTCGAGCGGGCCGAGGCCGGGGTAGCTCTAGCTCAAGCTGCCTTTGCTCCCACCCTCTCCAGCCGTGCCAACTACCAGTACAGTGAGGCTCCCTCTCCTGGTGGTGGGCCAAGGCGCGAATCCCACACCCTCTCGGCCAGTGTGGTGCGGGTGGAGTATACCGCCTTTGACAGTGGCCTCAGGGAGCAAAACCTGAAGCTGGCCCAGGAAGCTCTGCGCATCGCCCAACTGCAACTGGAGCAAACGCTGCAGACGGTCAAACAAGCTGTGGCCAATGCCTACTACGATCTGCAAAGCGCAGATGCCAGGGTTGCCATCAGCCAAGCTGCCGTCGAAAGTTCCGAAGCCACCCTGCGGGATGCTCAAGCCCGAGAACGGGCCGGGCTGGGTACCCGCTTTGAGATTCTCCAGGCAGAGACGGAATTGGCCAACAATCGACAAACCTTGCTGGCGGCTCAAAACACCCAACAACTGAATCGCCGCCGCCTGGCCGAACTGCTGAATTTCCCCAGCCCCACCGACGTGTTGGCCAGCGACCGCATCGAGCCGATGGGAGAGTGGGATCTCAGCCTGGAAGAGACCATCATTGCTGCCTTTGCCCAACGACAGGAATTGGAGCGCCGACGCCGAGAATTGGAGCAGGCCCAAAGCCGTGTGCGCCTAGCACAGGCCCGCAATGGCCCCCGAATTGGCTTATTCGCCAGCCTCGATGCCGTTAACGATTTCAACGCCAGCCGCGATAGCTTTGATGTTGGCTATTCGGTCGGAGCCAATTTCAGCTTGACTTGGTTCGATGGGGGAGAAGCGGCTGCCCAAGCCCGCCAAGCTCAGATCGACGGGCAGGTGGCCGTGAGCAACTTCGTCGGCACCCGCAACGAAATCCAGCGGGGGGTGGAAGAAGCCTTCCTGACCCTCAGCTCCAGCCGTGAACAGATCGACTCGGCCAAAGTGGCAATTGCCTCGGCAGAAGAGAGCCTGCGCTTGGCCCGGCTGCGTTTGCAAGCAGGGGTGGGCACCCAAACCGAGGTGATCAATGCTGAAGCTGCTCTCACCACTGCCCGTGGCAACCTTTCCAATGCTGTAATCGCCTACAATCGCGCCTTGGTGCAACTGAAACGGGCCATTGGCAGCCTTTGACCTGAGCCTTTCTCCCTCACTCCCAGCCCTTCTTCCAAAAGGAGAGGGGTGCTATGGATACCGCGACGAAACAGTTCTATTCCAACTTGAGCTGTTGTGACATACTCCCGCACTCATGCTGACGCAAAGCGCTCCGCGCCGCTAGCGCGAAAAGGACGTTTCCTGCGCTTGAGGACTACGTCCCGCTGACGCGAAAAGAACGGGATGCCCCACCGCCCTGTGCTTGATGTTGATGGCCGCATGGTGGTCGCGCCCTAGTTCTAGCCCACAATGGGAACAAGAATGCCACCTGTCTTGAATCGCTTTCGGTACTCTTTGACCGCACCGAGAGCAGTTTTGACTGCTGCCGTTGGGATTCACTGCAATCGCCCTCAGCCCAGCTCTTTCAGCCTTGACTGCCAGCATTTGCAGAAATTGTCCCCACCCAGCATCATAGGTAGATTTTGCTAGTCGGGTCCTCGCAATACCTTTGATATTCAGGGCTTCGTACCCAATATGCTTGCCTTTGCTTACCAGCCAGTTCGCTGTTTTGTCATGAAAATCTTTGCGCTGAGATAGTGGTTAGTGGATAGTCACTATTCACTATCCACTGGTCACTATCCACTAGTCACTAGCCATAGGCGGTTTGACCCCTTCTTCTCGCGAGACAAGGCTCGCTGCAACCTCTTGAGCCTGAGCTCTGCCTTGCGATAGTACTGGGGAACTGGAACAGACTCCCCCGCATCGGTCACCAAAAAGGAGTCCAGCCCCACGTCGATCCCCATCGTGTTCTCCAGTGTTGGCGGGTCAGGGGTAAATACGGGGACAGATGAATCTTGCAGGCTCAAGGTCACATACCACCCGTCTGCCTTGCGGGTGATGGCAGCGGTCTTAATCACAAAGCCCTCAGGCAAAGGACGGTGCTGAATTATGCGAACAGCACCGATTTTGGGCAGATGGATAAACTGCCCGCAAATGCAGTCCTGTTGCATCGGGGGGAAACTGAAGGAGCGATACCGCCCAACTCCCTTAAATCTGGGTTTCCCTGCCCGCTTGCCGTTACCGTCCCCCTTCAGCCAGCGGTCGAATGCTTTGTGCACTCGCTCTATGCAGTTTTGCAGGACTTGCGAATGGACTGCTCTGTACTGCGGAAACAGGGCTTTCGTGCTCACCAAGTCCCGTTTCTGGGAGTAGAAATCGGGCTTGTCTTTCAGCTGGGGCAAATGACAGACTAGGGGACAAGCATTGATAGCACAGCGATTGTGTTCCCACCACGCAAAGCGCTCTGCCAAGCGGTAGTTGTACTGCTTGCGTAACAAGTCTAGCCATTGCTCCATTAGAGCAACTTGGCTGGAGGTAGGGCGTAAGCGATACTGGTAAGCAGTTCTCATGATGAGGGTATAAAATCCTGCTACGCCGGTCATAGCACCAGTAAGGACGAAGCATCGTGTCCTCGCCTTTTATCCCGACCCTTACCCTGGATAGTGGTGAGTGGATAGTGACCAGCCACTAGTCACTAGTCACTAACGGAGGGCGGGGCTTCCCGGCGGTCTAGCTAACAAAGCCAATCCCCAAAGATCGAAAATGGCCCCCTGGCTGCGCCTCAGCCCCTCCATCTCTCCTGCAGCTTGAGCTCCATCTGCAGATCCCGCGCCGGGACAGGGTCAGCTTCCAGTCTTGCTGCCCATCTCGGCAGCTTGGATCAAGGCCCTGGCTCGCTGTTGATCCAACTTGGCTTGCAAGCGCTCTTGCTTGTCGCTGCTGGTATTCAAAACTTTGCTTGCTTCGTCCAAGAGGGCCTGAGCCGCTGCCTTATCCACTTTTTCACCCCGCTCTGCTCGGTTGACCAGGACGGTTACCTCGTTATTTTCGACTTCTGCAAATCCGCCCATGACCGCAATGGCCAACCACTTTCCATCGGCTTTGACCCGCATAACGCCATTGCCGATGGCGGTCAAGAGGGGGGCGTGCCCAGTGAGAATGCCCAATTGGCCCGAAGTGGCAGGGAGGATCACTTCCTCGCTGGGGGCATCCCAAACCGTGCGGTCGGGGGTAATCACACGAACCATCAGCGTCACGACAGATCTCCTGAGGGCTTGAACACTTTCGCGTTGGCGGTGCGGAGCACCCTGCTTCCGATCCTACCGGATCCGGATCCCTGCAGCTTTGCCGGGTTCTCCTTTTGTCTCTTCTCTCGAGGCAGCCACACTTAACCTGTGCATAACTTTGCCTTTACCTCAGGCTGGAAGGCAAGCGCTAAGGTGTTGTCGGGAACACTTATCTGATACATTTACGCTGAACACTGCTGAACATCACTGTTCAACTATGCAGCGATAGCATTCTGTTTGTTTCCATTCGCGTTAGCGGGACGGAGTCCAAACAGAATGGCGGTATCCCGCAAAGCTTTGAGTAGAATACCCAAAGCGCAGTTTCCGTGTCGTCTTACTACCAATTTTCTGCTTTGCTTTGGCTACCATGTTGGCAGACTCGAAAGTAAACAGAAAGATCAACTGGTAGTAATCCGTACTGAACATATTATACATTCATTATTTTCAGTATAGTTGAGCTTATTATTGACTAGAGTCATGCTCTCGCCCCCACCTCAGCATTGACGGCCAACCCATTGCTGTTGGTTTGCAAGGGGGAGCCCAACGACCGGTGCGCCCAGTTTTCCTAGCGGAGCCAGCTTATGCCTGAAGCAATGCCTAGCCATTTTGCTGCCGGCCTGTCCACACGGGAGCGCCAACTGCTGGAAGACCTCTACCGAAGCCGCAGTTTATCCCCCTACACTCCCGGCCAGGTTATCCCTCTGTTTCCTGAGGAATGGGTGATCGTCTGTCGGGGCGTGGTACAGTTGACCACCCTCTATCCCAATGGCGGTGAGGCGTTGTTGGGGTTTGCCGGCCCCTCCATGCCCCTGGGATCCCCTCTGACGATGCTGGATCCCTACCAAGCTAAGGCTTTGACGGCAGTTGATGTGCTGCGGCTGCCGGCAGCAGAGGTGGAAGCCTCAGAGATCCTGAGTCAAGGGCTGCTCAAGCAGGTGGTGCGTCGGCTGCGCCAAACCGAAGCATTGCTCGCCTTGGCCGGACGGCGGCGGGTAGAGGATCGGCTGCGCCAGTTGCTCTCCCTTTTGGCTGTGGAGCTGGGATCCCCGGTTGCAACAGGGGTGCGCCTGCAAGTGCGCCTTACCCACCAGGACTTGGCCAATGCCATCGGCACTACCCGGGTCACCATTACCCGTCTCCTAAACCGCTTTCGCCAGCAGGGCTGGGTTGCGGTGGACAAAAACCGGCACCTTGTCATCAAACTCGCCCACGCTCCGTAAAACCTTTAGAAACTGAGCAGGATCTGCTCCTAGGGCATGGCTGAAAGCTGGCAGTTTTTGGCTCGTAGTTAACTGCTGGGAGATGGAGCTGACGGGAGTCGAACCCGTGTCCGAGATGGGTACTGAGGGATCACTCATTCACAGGTTTAGCCTCTTTGACCCTCGAGGCGGGAATCGCCGTTTGGATCCCGGCGATGGGAGTTCTCCGCCTGATCTTGGTCTCTCCCTCGACGGAGCCGGAGTAGAGAGCTGCACCCGTTGGGGTTGTGATCCGCCCACTTAACGGGGTCGTGAGCAGATCCTCGAGCTCAGAGTAAGTTTTCGGTTACTGAGCCTTAGGCAGCCAAAGCAGCTGCTTTACGAGCAAAGGGTACGACGTTGTTCGCACGTACTGTTTTGAGCCTGGTAGTAACGGGAGAAGCTCAATCCCGACCTGCATCATGAACCCATGTTCGCCACCCCGTCGAAACCGTTACAGCCCCAGGGTTGACTTGAGTCCAGCATAGCAAGATTTTTGGGGATACGGCCAGAACCTTTGCGAATGTGACAGAAGCTTTGCTAATATGACGAAGCTGCAAACTTGGGTCGGTAGCTCAGCGGTAGAGCACTCGGCTTTTAACCGATTGGCCCAGGGTTCGAATCCCTGCCGACCCATGTCAGTCTTCTTCTTCCAAAATGCGAGGCACCTTGAAGAACATGTCAGCTCGATCAGGGGCGTTGGCCAGGATCCCTTCGATATCCGGGTAGGGCTCAACTTCATCGGGGCGAGTGGGCAGTTCCATGTCCAGGACGTGAAAGGTGGGCTCTACCCCCTCCGTGTCCAGCTCCTTCAGTTGCTCCACATAGGCCAAGATGTCTGCTAGCTGCTCTGTGAACTGGATCTCTTCCTCCTCGGTCAGCTCCAGACGAGCCAAGTGAGCAACATGTTGGACTTCTTCCCGTTGCAGCATCCTCTCCTCCGGCTCGCAGGTTATCGACTTAACTTAGTCTAGGGTAGTTGAGCGCAACCGTTCGCGTTAGCGGGACGGAGTCCTTCTGCAGGAAGGCTCAGTACACTTCCAGGTTGGCGCGCCCGGTGGTTTTCAGCCAGTTTTGGGCCTCGATGTAGTTGTTGGGCGCAATGCGAATGGCCCGAATCCAGTACTGGGCAGCCTCGTCGAACAGGGACTCTGCTGTTTCCTCATCCCCGGCTTGCAGGCTCAGCTCGCCCTTGTGGTGCAGCAGCACGGCAATGTTGTTCAGAGCAGAGCAAAGTCTTGGGTTCAACTCCAGAGCTTGGTGATAGTACTCCAGAGCCTTGTCCAGTTCGCCGTTGCTCTGGTAGATCAGGCCCATGTTGTAGAGGATGTAGCTGCGGTCTTCTTCCCCTTGCTCCAGGGCAAGGGCTTCTCTGTAGTTTTCTAGGGCCTCGGCATATTCTCCTTCGCTCTGAGCGGCCATGCCATCCCGGTAGTAGGCAAAGGCTTTCTTTTGCTCAGAACTCACCCCTGGCAGCAGCTTCAGGATCAGATCGGCCATGACGGTGAAGGTTTTGTCGATGAAGTTGTCGTTCTTCATGCTGCGCGGCATGGCTGACCTCTTTTAGAACTTAGAACTCAGGATTTCTTTCTTGCGTTGTATCACGCCCAAGGCGGGATCCGAAACACAACTCCATGAGGGCTCTGTCTCAGGCTACGGCAGGGGAACTGCAACGCTGTCGCGACGAGGCCACAAACGGCCTTGTCAAGGAACTTCCGACCTGTCAAGACTGTGTCGAAGAGCGCTTGCTCAGGCGCACAGGATGCCACTGCACAGTTTCGCCGGGGGAAACTTCGATCTCACAGGCGGTGTCGATCAGCCGCTGTGCCTGCGCTTGAGGGGTGGGATAGCGGGCCAGATCTGCATCCACCAGGTGGGGATGTTCCTGCAACAGCCGCACGAGAAACTCCTGCAATTCCTCAGGGCTGAGAAATTGCTCCGGCAAGCCCGGGATCAGCAGCACATAGTGGTTGGCAGCACGTAACAGTTCGGGTTCTGAGTCTAACATGGTGTGGGGTTGGGCGTCTTTTTTCCATCATGAACCAACGGGTTGCGCCTCTCTTGATATCCTGAAAAAGACTTTCCTTGCTCTTGTCCTCCGTCTTGTTGGCGTTTGAGATTTGCTTTCCCTATGGCCAAGCCGCGCACCCTCTCTGGCATTCAGCCCTCTGGCGAACTGCATTTGGGCAACTACTTGGGGGCAATTAAAAACTGGGTGGCCGAGCAGGAGCACTACGAGAACTTTTTTTGCATCGTCGATCAACACGCCATCACCGTTCCTCAGGATCCTAAGCTGCTGAGGGAGCGAACCCGTTCGCTGTTTGCCCTTTATTTGGCCTGCGGTCTCAGCCTGGAGCATTGCGTGCTATTCGTCCAGTCCCACGTGCCTGCCCATACGGAGCTGGCCTGGCTGTTCAACACCATCACCCCCATGAACTGGGCGGAGCGCATGATCCAATACAAGGAGAAGAAAGAAAAACAGGGAGAGGAGACCAGCGTTGGCTTGTTCAGCTACCCGATTTTGCAGGCGGCGGATATTTTGCTCTACCAACCCAAGTATGTGCCAGTGGGGGAGGATCAGCGGCAGCATATTGAGCTGTGTCGGGATATTGCCCGCCGCTTCAATGACCGTTTTGGAGAGGTGTTTCCGATCCCAGAGGCCCTGATTCGTCCGGAGGGGGCGCGGGTGATGAGCTTAACCGACGGTACGCGGAAGATGTCCAAGTCGGATCCCTCGGATTTCAGCCGTATTCATCTGCTGGATGACCCGGATACCATCCGCAAGAAGATCCAAAAATGCAAGACCGACCCCATTCGGGGCATTACTTTTGACGATCCGGCTCGTCCCGAAGCCCACAATTTGTTGACGATTTACATGCTCACCTCCGGCAAAAGCAAGGAGGTGGTGGCGGCTGAGTGTGCCGAGATGGGGTGGGGGCAGTTCAAGCCCCTCCTTGCCGACAGCATCATCGCTGCCCTGGAGCCCATTCAGCAGCGCTACCGGGAACTGTGGAGCAACCCCGACCACCTGCTCGTTCTGATACGGGAGAATGCCGCTAAGGCCCGGGCCATCGCCGAGCAAACGCTACAAAGGGTGAGAGAGGCCATGGGGTTCTTGCCCCCCTAAGGGAGCCCTGCCCAAGCTTTGATCAGTCGGGGTTGCCATCGCGGATCTCGACGGTGCTCAAGGCGCTCACCAGCCAGTCTAAACCCAGCTCTGAGAGGATCCCTTTCCAGCCCAGGTGGAGGCGCTCCTGCCATTCTTGCCGGTGGTTAATCAAATACACGCAGACCAGAGTGATGCCCACTCCCAGCCATTGCAGCCGCGTCAGCGATTCCCCCAGAAAGGTGCTGCCAAACAGCAGGGCAAAGATGGGGGTGAGGAAGGTCAGGGAGCTGAACTCGGTGAGGTTTTCCTGAGAGGCGAAATAGAAGAAGAGGGCATAGGCCAAGGCGCTCCCCATCACCGAAGCGTAGAGAAGGCCCAGCCAGTGGGTTCCGCTCAGGTGTTGCCATTGCTGAGTCTCCGTCAGTCCCGACAGCAGGATCAAGGGCAGGCTGCCCAACACCATGTGCCAGCCCGTCGCCAGCACCGGATCCGCCACCTCCGCCACCTTGGGCATCATCACGGTGCCGATGGCCATCGACAGGGAGGCCATCAACATCCAAACGACGCCGGCCCCCAACTGCAGGGATCCCTCGCCGGATAGGCCGATGAGGCCAATGCCGAAAACTCCCAGCCCCAAGCTCAGCCAGCCTAGGGATCCCATCCGCTCGCGGTAAAACCAGGTGGCCATCAGAGCCACCGCCAGCGGCTGCGAGTCGATTAGCACGGATCCCAGGCCTGCCCCTGTCTCTTTCAGCCCTTGGGCCAAAAATCCCTGAAAACAAGTGCCGTCCACTAGCGCAAACGCCAACACCCATAGCCAGCCGCGCAGCCCTCTGGGATGCCAGGCGTGAGAGGCCGCAGAGCCCCGCCCCTGCCAGAGCCGAAAGGCCAGAACCAGGATCCCTGCCGGCAACAACCGCAGAATGGCAATAAAGAGGGGGGTGGTCTCGGAGAGGGCGTCTCGCATCACCACCATTGCTGAGCCCCACAGGAAAAAGGGGGCAATCATCAGGAGGCGTTGCCAGATAGGCTGAAAGAACAGGTCAGACTGAGCCATGGGTGCTTCAAACTCAGAGACGGAAGTTAACCCCATGTTAAGCGCTAGGGCAGCTCAGTTACAAATCTTAACTGTTGATGCATATTATGCCTGGCATGGGATCCCTGGAGGGCTTTCTCAACCTGGACAAGCCGGCGGGGCTCACCTCCCACGACTGTGTGGCAGTGGTGCGGCGGGTCTTGCGCACCCGCAAGGTGGGGCATGGGGGCACCTTGGATCCGGCGGCAACGGGGGTTTTGCCGATTGCGGTGGGACGGGCAACACGCTTTTTGTCGTTTTTGTCGGGGGATAAGGTGTATCAAGCAACCTTCCGATTGGGACAGCGCAGCGACACCGACGATGCCGAAGGGCAGATCCGGGTGGGATCCCCTTGTCCTGGGTTGAGTCGCGAGCAGGTAGAGCAGTGCTTGCGGGAGTTTACCGGCGAGATCTGGCAGGTGCCGCCCCTCTACAGCGCCCTTAAGCGCCAGGGGAAAAAGCTCTACCAGTTGGCCCGTGCCGGCGTGGAGGCTGCGGAACTCCAGTTGGAACCCCGACGGGTGGTCATTCGGCAACTGCGCATCCTGGGCTGGCGAGCCGGAGACTTTCCGGAAGTGGATCTGGAAGTTGCCTGTGGCCCCGGCACCTACATTCGTGCCCTTGCCCGCGATGTGGGGGAAAAATTGGGCTGTGGAGGGCTGATGAGCCGGCTGCGACGGCTGCAAAGTGGCCCCTTTCGCATCGCAGAAAGCCTGCCCCTGGAGAAATGGCGGGGATCCGCGGATCCCGCTGCTGCCCTGCTGCCCATCGAGTGGGGATTTGCCGATTGGGGTGCGGTACAGCTCTCTTCCGCCGAAGCGAAGCAGTGGCTGCAGGGTCGGGCCATTCTCCTCGACCGGCCTGTTGTCGATGCCCCTACTTTGCGGGTGCTGGACGAGGCGGGCAAGTTTTTGGGCTTGGGGTACGGTCAGGCAGGTCAGCTCAAGCCGCTGCGGGTGTTGTCGCCGGATCCCTAGAGTGTTGCAGAAAGGTTACATTTTCGTAACAACATTGGCCATTGTCTCAGAGGGAAGTGGGAAAGAAACCCCTGCATGCTAAACTTCTGAGGGCGAAGGGGAGCCTGAAGCGTCGCCGTTGCCGGGCTCTGGCTCGATTTTCCAAGGTTGACCTTTGGATGTTGTCCGGCAAAATCTCTTCTCATTTTTTCATCTCAAGCTACTTTACAAAATAAAGTCACAAGAATGGAGCTGGGGATATGCGGGATGCCGTAACCACACTGATCAAAACCTACGACCTGACGGGCCGCTACTTGGATCGGGAGGCAATGGATGCGCTCAAGGCTTTTTATGACTCGGGGCTGCGGCGCATCAAGGCCGTGAACGTGATCAATCTCAACTCAGTGGATATCGTCAAAACGGCTGCTGCGGCCATGTTCGCCCAGGTGCCAGATCTCATTCGTCCGGGAGGCAACGCCTACACCACCCGCCGCTATGCCACCTGTTTGCGGGATATGGACTACTTCTTGCGCTACGCTTCCTACGCGCTGGTGGCTGCCGATAACAGTATTCTGGATGAGCGGGTGTTGGCGGGCTTGCGGGAGACCTACAACTCCCTCGGCGTGCCCATCGCCCCGACGGTGATTGGCATTCAAAACATGAAAACCCGCACCCTGGAGCTGCTTGGCTCTGGCGAAGACTATAGCTTTGTGGCCGAGCCCTTCGATTACCTGAGCGCCAAGCTGAGCGAAACCGATATCTAAACCGATATCTAAGCGCCTGCTCTTATTCGTCGGCATAGGGGTTTGGCGGCACCGGTATCGGCTCCAGCCGCTCGGCAACGATCACCAACTGAGATAATCCATCCCGCTGCTCCACAGCCATGCGCCCCTCCAGACGCAGCCAACTGTCGGCAGTTAACTGCTCTGCCTCTGGCCAGCGCACCGGCAAGCCCACAGGGTAAGCATCGGCAGCACAGCAGCTAACCAAAAACCGAGCAATAACAAAGTGGTCGGGTCGCTCGTCAGGAATGACGAACCCCTGCACCCGCACCGGCTGGTCTTCATAGGTGTAGGGATCCGGGTAGACATCCAAGGTGCGCACCCAGTCCAGCAGAGTTCGCTGACGGGGGTCGAGCTTGGGGCGAAAAGCCTGCGGCTGGCTACGAGATGCTCCCAGATAGGGAGATACCCCTCGGTTGAGGGCAGTTTGGCTGGAGAGTGGTCGTGGCTCGACCCAAAACCCCAGCAGTGCTGTCAGGATCAACAGTCCTGCGCCCAGCCGCGGCCCCAGTAGCGAGGAATGGACTTCAGAAGAAGGGACTTTGGCTCCTCGCCAACGGCCAATCCCCAAGCCCAACAGACATAGCCCAGCCAACAGCGCCACATTCACGTAGCCGGGATTGATCAACATCAGCAGGGTGCCCCGCCAGCGATAAACGATCAGCAGGATCCCTAGCAACATCAACCCAACCGCCTCCCAGTAGGCTGTATTGCCCCACCGCAACGGTTTGGACTCCGTCCCGCTGACGCGACCGACAGGCCGAGACATACCCTTGGTTTTCGCGTGCGGTTCCTCTGGATTTTGTTTTTCTCGAAGACGACCAGAACTGCTTTTGGGCATGGGTTGCAGCTTTTTCACACCACTCCGAGCCTAAGTTTAGCAATCCTCGCGGAAGTGCCCACTGCCGGCGTTGGGGAATGCCTGTGCTGCCAATTTCCCAGTCACAGGTATCGGGTTGCCCGAATAAGGCAAGGACTCCGTCCCCCTAACGCGAACAGCAAAACATTTCGTTTGGCTCACGTTCTTTGATTGCCGTCTTTACAGCTTCAGGGATCCCATCATCAATTCAACAAATCCAGCCACAGATAACCTCACATTGATATCCCATTGATAACGTATCCCATTGATAACGGACTTTAGCGTGATGGACAGGGTTGTAGGCGGGTGTATAAAGCCTAGGGAGTTGCTGCAATTTTGGCAGCCTGCTCTACAGTGGGATAGACGCAACTGAGATAGCACACGCGAATGTTGGCAAGGATACCTAGCTGGCTGCGGGGCGTGAGCTACGCCATCTATGGTTTTCTCTACCTGCCAATTCTGCTGATCGCCGTCTACTCCTTTAACCGAGCCCGCTTTGGCCTGGCGTGGACAGGTTTTACCTTCGATTGGTACCTTTCCCTGTTTCAGAATGCCCTGGTCTGGCAGGCCACGCAAAATACCCTCGTCCTGGCGTTGGTCAGCACCCTGGTCAGCACGCTGCTGGGATCCCTGCTGGGCTATGGGCTATATCGCTATCGCTTCCCCGGTAAAAAGATCCTGCAGGGGCTGATGCTGTTGCCGGTGATCGTCCCCGATATTGTGATGGCCATCGCGCTGCTGCTGTTCTACCAGTTTGTGCGCTTTTACACGGGCCTCTTTGAGCTGGGCTTGGGGACGATGATCTTGGCCCACATTACGTTTCAGATTGCTTTTGTGGCTATTGTGGTGCGCAGCCGTCTCCAACTTTTGGATCCTGCGTTGGAGGAAGCCGCCTATGACCTCTATGCAAACACCTGGCAAAAGCTACGCTATGTCACCTTGCCCTTGGCCATGCCAGGGATCCAGGCTGCCGCTTTGCTAGCTTTTACGCTTTCGATAGATGATTTCGTCATCTCCTTTTTCACCAGTGGGCCGGAGAGCCTGACCTTGCCAATTTTGATCTACAGCACGGCGCGACGAGGAGTTACCCCGGAAATCAATGCCCTCTCCACCTTGATCATTCTGGTTACCTTGATCTTGGTCGTGGGCTTCCCCCTGCGGAGTGCTCCGCACCGCTGACGCGAACAGCCGCTCCCGCCTGGGATCCCGCTAGCCGTTCTCGACAGTTCCCCCTCTTCCCCTGAGAGAGGTTGGAGATGAGGGCGTGACATACTCCCATCGCTGACCCTACGGGTACAGCGTGGGCTTCTCGCTTCATCGGGGAGCCTACGCAAGAACCCTCCACGAGCAGACACGGAATGCCCTACCGCGTAGTTGCACCAGATTCCGGCAAAAGCCGTTTTGTGCAAGTACTCCCATCATACACCATGTGGGGGTATCTGTATCCCGACACTGACTCTACGAGTACAGTGCGGGGCTTAGCTACCCCCACACCCCGACAAGCTAAGCCTAAGTGTTGAAGTAGCGGGCTGCCGGATGGTAAGCAACGATGGCGGTGGTGGACTGTTCCGGATCCAATTGATCGCTTTCGTCCATGGTGAGGCCAATGCGCTCGGCCTGGAGCACCTGCAGCAGAACCCGTTGGTCGGCGATGTTGGGGCAGGCGGGATAGCCGAAGCTGTAGCGGGATCCCCGATAGCCCTGGTGCAGGATCTTGCGGATGTCGGGGCTATCTTCGTGGCCGAACCCCAGCTCCCGCCGGATGCGGGCATGGCACCATTCCGCCAGGGCTTCCGCCAGGGTCACAGCCAGGCCGTGGAAATACAGGTAGTCGGTGTACTGGCCTTCGGCAAACAGGCGCTGGGCATAGGCGGTGGCCTCTGGGCCCACCGTAACCGCCTGCATGGGGAAGACATCTACTAGGCCAGTGGAGCGATCGGCAAAGAAGTCGGCGATACAGTAGCGGTGGCCGCTCTTTTGGCGGGGGAAGGTGAAGCGGGCCAATTCCCGCACCCCTGGAGAGAGTTGCGGGCGCTCCACCGTGGGCAGTTGGAAATAGGTGGTGGAGCCTGGCTCCAGGGCAAACAGCTCCGGGAAGCTGGCCGGGTCGAACAGGATTAGAGTATTTCCTTCCGCCTGCGCCGGGAAATAGCCGTAGACAATCTGGGGGTGCAGCAGATCTTCTGCCAGGATCCGCTCTTTCCAGCGCTCGATCACCGGCTCCACCTGGGTGGCGATAAACTCGGCAAACTCCTCCGCCGACTGGTCGCGGGGCTTGCGAATCTGCCACTGGCCGGCTACCAGGGCCTGCTTGTCGATGTAGAAGAAGACTTCCGGCCAGGGGATCTGATCCGAGGCGAGAAGTTTGGATCCCCAGAAAGGCGGGATGGGTCGCTCGGTCTCCAGGGCAACGGCTTCAGAGCGGCGGGTGTCTTGGGACTCGGAGAGGGTGAGGGCGGGAGCAGCTCCCACGGTGGTCTCCGCAGGGGGCAGGCTGGGATCCGTTTCCTCTGGAACCCAAGAAGCCTCTTTCTGGCCATTGGCAGAGGGGGATCCCAGCTCTAGGTCGTCCAGAAAACCCAGCCGGTCATCCCAGCGGCCAGCAGCCTTGGCCTGCATTAGCCGATCCATAAAGTTCAGATCAGTAAAGGCATCGCGGCCATAGATCACCTGGCCTTTGTAGGTCTGGCGGCAGTCTTCTTCCACAAAGCGGCGGGTGAGGGCAGCCCCTCCCAAAATGACGGGAACCGTGATGCCCCGCTCGTTAAACACCTCCAAGTTCTCCTTCATAAAGGCGGTGGATTTTACCAACAGGCCGCTCATGGCAATGCAGTCGGCCTTGCTCTTTTCATAGGCTTCGATGATGTTCTCCACCGGCTGCTTGATGCCCAAGTTAATTACCCTGTAGCCGTTGTTGGTGAGGATGATGTCCACCAAGTTTTTGCCGATGTCGTGGACATCCCCCTTGACGGTGGCAATCAAAAGAGTGCCTTTGCACACTTCCCCTCCCACCTTTTCCATGAAGGGCTCCAGGTATTTCACCGCCGCTTTCATGGTTTCTGCCGATTGCAGCACAAAGGGCAGTTGCATTTTGCCAGCGCCGAAGAGCTCCCCCACCTCCTTCATGCCGTCCAGCAAAAAGGTGTTGATGATCTCCAGGGGGGGATAGTTCTGCAGCGCCTCTGCCAAGGTTTCTTCCAGGCCAATCCGCTCGCCGTCGATGATGTGCCGCCGCAGCCGCTCCTCCAGGGGTAAATCTGCAAAAGATCCGCCAGAGCGCAGTTCCTTCCCGGAAACTCCCGCAAACAGCTCCGTCAGCCGCGCCAGAGGATCGTAGGTGCAAATGCCCGAGGACTCCGTCCCGCTAACGCGAACGGCGTTAAACTGCCGCCGATCCCAGATCAGATCCCGACACACCTGCTGCTGCTCTTCGGGGATCTTGTTCAGGGGCAGGATCTTGGCGGCACTGACGATGGCGGCATCCAGCCCAGCTTCACGGCACTCGTGCAAAAACACCGAGTTCAACACCACGCGGGCTGCCGGCGAGAGCCCAAAGGAGATGTTGGAAATGCCCAAGAGAATGTGGGTCTCCGGGAAAGCCTGGCGGATGCGGCGGATGGCCTCCAGGGTGGCTGCCCCGTTGGCCCGGTCTTCCTCGATGCCGGTGGAAATGGGCAAGGCCAAAGGGTCAAAGAAAATCTCGTAGGGCGGGATCCCGTACTCAACCGCCTGGCGATAGGCCCGCTCGGCAATCTGGAACTTCTTGTCGGCGGTGCGGGCCATGCCCTCTTCGTCGATGGTGCCGATGACCACCCCGGCGCCGTAGGTTTTAGCTAGCTCCAGCACCTTGAAGAAGCGCTCTTCCCCGTCTTCGTAGTTGGTGGAGTTGAGCAGGCACTTGCCCCCCGCCACCTTGAGGCCCGCTTCCATCTTTTGCCAATCGGTGGAGTCCAGCATCAGGGGAATTGGGATTTGGGTAACCAGCCGCGAGACCAGCTCCCGCATATCCCGCACGCCATCCCGGCCCACGTAGTCCACATTCACGTCCAGGATGTGGGCTCCCTCCCGCACCTGCTCCCGCGCTAGGGCCACCAGGCCGTCCCAGTCTTCGGCGTTGAGCAGCTCCCGCATCTTTTTGGAGCCGCTGGCATTCAGCCGCTCGCCGATGATCAAAAAAGAGTTCTCCTGCAGGTAGGGCTGAGGGGCATAAATCGAGGCAGCAGCCTGGATCCGTTCGATGCTACGACGTTTGGGCCGCAACCCCTGCACGGCTTCCACCAAGGCGGCGATGTGCTCCGGACGGGTGCCACAGCAGCCTCCCACCACTGCCACCCCCAGATCCCGCACAAAGTGCTCCAGGTGGAAGCGCAACTGCTCCGGGGTGAGCTTGTAGTGGGCTTTGCCGCCGATGTTTTCCGGCAGGCCAGCGTTGGGGATGCAGGAGATGGGGAAAGGAGAATGGCGGGACAGATAGCGGATGTGTTCGACCATCTTGTCTGGGCCAGTGGCACAGTTGAGGCCCAGCACATCGATGGGATAGGGCTCCAGGATGGCCAGGGCCGCCCCGATCTCCGTGCCCACCAGCATTGTCCCCTGCACCTCAAAGGTCAGGGACACCACCACCGGCAGGCGGATCCCGCGTCGGGCAAACTCCTGCTGCACGGCCACCAGGGCCGCCTTGGTCTGCAAAATGTCCTGGCAGGTCTCGATGATCAGCAGATCCGCCCCACCGTCAACTAGCCCCTGCACCTGCTCCTCGTAGGCAGCCCGCATCTCATCAAAGCTGATGTGCCCCAGGGTGGGCAGCTTGGTGGTGGGGCCAATGGAGCCGGCCACAAAACGGGGCTTTTCCGGCGTCGCAAACTCGGCTGCTACCCGCTTGGCCAGTCGCGCCGCCGCCACGTTCAGCTCGTAGGCTTTTTCCGGGATCCCATATTCGGCCAAAACAATGGAGGTAGCCCCAAAGGTATTGGTCTCGATGACGTCTGCCCCCACCTCCAGAAAGCCCCGGTGCACCTGTTCCACCGCCTCCGGCTTGGTCAGCACCAGCATCTCATTGCAGCCCTCCAGTTCCGGCCCACCAAAATCCGCTGCCGTCAGGTTCTGGGCCTGGAGGGAGGATCCCATCGCCCCATCGAAGACAATTACACGTTCCTGGAGACAGTGCAGGAAGGGATGGGTCATAGAAGTCAAAGACAGGCAGGGTGTCATCGACCTAGAGTCTGATTTAAGTTAGCATCGAGCCATTTGCCCGGACTAGACCGAGGGGCCAGGGATCCCATCTTGGCCATTGTTGAGGTGAATTTAACATTTTCTTTGCCTGCCCCGTTGCTGTTTCCCCCAGGTCGGGCTAATTTAGGGAAGACGTTTTGGTGTGAACGGCTACAGTTGCTCGCAAGTGTTCCTCCCAGGGTCACTTGCCGCCTGCTGTAGAGCGATCTTCTCCTCGCGGGTTGGAGTGGTTAAGGTGCTGAATGTTCCGCCCCCCCAGTGAAGTGCCTCGCACCCCGTCGCAGGATTGGCGAAGAGAAAGATCCACCTCTCGCCATCTTGAGAGGTTCCGCCCACCAAGATGACGGGTCTTGCGCCAGTTCAGTTGAGCCCCATGAGCGATATCTGCTTCCAGATTGACCCGAGCAATCGGTTATCCAGAAGCGGGCAGGCTTGCCTAGGGCAACTCAGGCTTTGGCTTGCGGATATCGGCTCCCTCACTCTGGCGTTGTGGGATGCAGCAGGGCTGCAACTTGCTCCTCTCCCTTTGGCGTCTAAGCTCCCTTAGTCACCTTTAGTTGTCTGTGATTAGGATCACGAGGAACTCAGCATGGCTCAAGCAAAGGAATTGGTGAAATCTGGTCAAACAGCTCTTCTCGAATCGGATCTGGAAAATCCACCTTCTGGCACCCTGGAGTTGGACACCGAGACAGATACCCTCGAGAGCGAACTGGATACCGGTGACACTGATGCTTTTGATGAGGATGACGACGACGAAGAGGCAGCAGAGGAGGATGGAGAGGCTGCCGCCGCCGGTGCCAAAGGTCGCTCAAAGCGCAAAGCTGCCAGTAAGAAAAAGCCCTACACCGATGACTCTATCCGGGTCTACTTACAGGAAATTGGGCGTATTCGGCTGCTGCGGGCCGATGAAGAAATCGAGTTGGCCCGAAAAATTGCCGATCTGCTGGAGCTAGAGCGCGCTCGCGAGGCCGTTTTTCAGCGTATGGGCCTCTGGTCAGACCCAGAAGAGGTGCCGGACACCCTCTGGGCAGAAGAGGTCAAGATGTCCTTGCCGGAATTTCGGCGGCGGTTGCATCGGGGGCGGCGGGCCAAAGAAAAGATGGTGCAGTCTAATCTGCGTTTGGTGGTGTCCATCGCCAAAAAGTACATGAACCGGGGCCTGTCTTTTCAGGATTTGATTCAGGAGGGATCCCTGGGCCTGATTCGGGCAGCCGAGAAATTCGACCACGAGAAGGGCTACAAGTTCTCCACCTATGCGACGTGGTGGATTCGACAGGCCATCACCCGCGCCATTGCCGACCAATCCCGCACCATTCGCCTGCCTGTCCACCTCTACGAGACGATCTCCCGCATCAAAAAGGTAACCAAGTTGCTTTCCCAGGAATTGGGCCGCAAGCCCACCGAAGAGGAGATCGCCACCCGCATGGAGATCACCATCGAGAAGTTGCGCTTTATCGCCAAGTCGGCCCAGCTTCCCATCTCTTTGGAAACCCCCATCGGCAAGGAAGAGGATTCTCGGCTGGGAGACTTTATCGAGTCGGATGGGGAGACGCCGGAGGATCGGGTGGCCAAAGTCTTGCTCAGAGAAGATCTGGAAAGCGTTTTGGAAACCCTCACCGCCCGCGAACGGGATGTGTTGAAGTTGCGCTACGGCTTGGATGATGGCCGCATGAAAACTCTGGAGGAAATCGGCCAGATCTTTAATGTCACCCGTGAGCGAATCCGGCAGATCGAGGCTAAGGCTCTGCGCAAGTTGCGCCACCCCAACCGCAACAGCGTGTTGAAGGAATACATCCGGTGACTCTGGGGCCCATTCCTTCTAGCTCTCAGGGAGAGCCGGGGCAAGGGATCCAAGAGAGTTCCCGGCCCCCTAAGGCAGACTGAGTTGGAACTGCCAACCCGCGCGATGGAGCATGACTCTAGTCAATAATAAGCTCAACTATACTGAAAATAATGTATAATATGTTCAGTACGGATTACTACCAGTTGATCTTTCTGTTT
>NZ_JBSSDA010000021.1:0-54286 GCF_054060305.1 Thermostichus sp. OS-CIW-31
AACTCGGACGTGAAACGCATCAGCGGCGAATCTACTGGCAGGGCGACCTGCTGGCAACCTAGCTCGGTGCCAGGCCCACCACCCTAACCCAATCAGTAGGGGAGTATCTTGATCAAGTGATAGTGGTTGAGAGCTAGTTTTTGTTCATAGCTCCTCTCTCTTTATAAGAGAGGAGCTCAGGTTTTGCATAAGGTTTCACCTGTCAGTTCAACAGGCTAGATCCCATCCCAAACATTCCTGCATCACCTGGCCCAATAGGTACAGGGATCCGCAGATTACAGCTGGTGGCTCAGTGAGGTTTTTCGGCTTGAGCAACTGAGCCCGAAGAGCGGAGAGATTGGGCAGTGCCCGTGCCGAGGCGAGATGAGGCTGCAGAGTCTGGGCTAGCTGAGCAAGTTGCTCGGGATCCGTCCCAGAGTGGCCGGCAATTGGCAGGGCAAAAAAGCAATCTCCCGGCCGCAGCAGGGTGCTGAGAATGCCCTGGACATCTTTGGTGGTGAGGATGCCCACATACCAGGTGAGGGGGCCGGGTTGATGCTCATCCAGATAGCGACGGAGAGCCTGGGCAGCGGGCAAGTTGTGGGCTCCGTCCATCAGCAACTGACGGGATCCAATCTGCACCCGCTGTAAGCGCCCCGGCCAACGGGTGATGGCAAATCCTTTTTCGACAGCGGCATCCGGGATCCGCCAGCCCTGTTGCTGTAGGGTTTCTACAACGGCAAGAGCTACTGCCGCATTGGTGAGTTGTACATCGCCGCTGAGGGGCAGGGTGAGGAGCTGCCCTCGCCATTGGGCGGTTTGAGGCTCTGACCATTGTAGAGGGTCGACCACCCTCAGGGGGCTTTGCAACTGTTCTGCCTTGGCTTGGATAACTGCTGTGACCTCTGGAGTTTGGGGTGCGCACACTGCCGGGATCCCTGGCTTGAGAATACCCGCCTTTTCAGAGGCAATTTGGGGAAGGCTGTTGCCCAAGCGCTGCCAATGATCCCAGCCGATGGAGGTGATAGCCGTTACCACTGGCTCGATCCCAGCATTGGTAGCATCCAGCCGCCCCCCCAGGCCCACTTCTATCACTGCCACATCCACCTTTTGCCGGCGGAAGTACAGCCAAGCGGCAGCGGTGATAACCTCAAACTGGGTGGGAGAAGCCTCGTCAGGGGCATAGGTTTGTAGGCAGTCCCGCACCTGGGCCAGCGCTTGGCTCCAGTCGTTGGCGGAAATGTATTCCCCGTTCAGCCAAATCCGTTCCCGCCAGTCCACCAAATGGGGAGAGGTGTAGCGGCCCACACGATAGCCTGCCGCCCACAACACGTGGCTGACCCAGGCACAGACAGATCCTTTGCCGTTGGTGCCGGCTACGTGGATGGCCGGGATCCCAGCTTGGGGCTGTCCTAGACGCTGCAGCAAGACTTGCATGCGTTCCAGACTGAGATCCACACCAAAATGGCCCAGGGACTCCAGAAAGGCCGGCCAATCCCAGTCTGGGATCTGGGACAGGGTTAGGGACAAGTTGCTCTGGTTCAAGCAAAGACTCCGTCTTGCCAGGGTAGGTGAGATTTGGGATTTTTTCTAGGGATCAACAATTCTAGAGGTTCACTACAAAAGCGTCACGGATGCCCGGCTGCTTGAGCACCTCTTCCAGGATCCCATCCGGCAGGGGATCGTCCAAGCTGAGCACCATGACTGCATCGCCGCGGATGATCTTGCGCCCCACCTGCATGCTGGCGATGTTGACATTGTAGGCTCCCAGCAAGGTGCCAATCCGCCCGATGATCCCCGGCATATCCCGGTGCAGGGTCATCAGCATGTTGGCGGAAGGGGGCACATTCACCGGGAACTCGTCGATCTGGGTAATCCGCACCTCTCGCTCCCCAATCAACGCCCCCGAAACCGAGCGGATCCCATTGGGGCCATGGGCAATCAACGTCAGGGATCCGGAATAATCTTTCAAGGAGGGATCTCGGGTTTCCACCACCCGGATGCCCCGTTCTTTGGCCTCAATGGAGGCGTTGACGTAGTTGACCCGCTCCCGCAGCGCCAGCGTCAAAAGCCCTTTGAGGGCGGCAATGACGATCGGCTGACCATCTTTTTCTGCCAGATCTCCCTGCAGGCGGATCTCCAACTGGTTGACGCGATCCCCCGCCAATTGGCCAACCAAGTTGCCCAGGGTTTCGGCCAAGTCCAGGTAGGGTCTGAGGTTTTGCAGCACCTCTGCCTGTAAGCCGGGGATGTTCACGGCAGAGCGGGCCGGCAGCCCCAGCAACACATCGCGGATCTGCTCGGCCACATCGATGGCCACATTCACCTGGGCTTCTTCGGTGGAGGCCCCCAAGTGGGGAGTGAGCAGGACTTCTTTGCCCAGGGAAAACAGCGGGGAGTCCTTCAGGGGCTCATTGGCAAATACATCCAAAGCCGCTCCGGCAATTTGGCCGGATTTCAGGGCTTCGTACAGGGCTTGTTCATCCACCAAACCGCCGCGGGCGCAGTTGATCAGGCGGGCGGTCGGCTTCATCATGCGAAAGGTTTCGGCGTTGAACAGGTTGGTGGTTTCAGGGGTTTTGGGAATGTGCAAGGTGATGTAGTCCGATTCCTGCACCAAAGTTGTGAAGTCCACCAGGCGTACCCCCAGTTGCTCGGCCCGCTCCACGGATAGATAGGGGTCATAGGCCAGCAGCTTCATCCCCATCGCCTTGGCAATCTGGGCCACATGGGATCCAATCCGACCCAATCCGACAATCCCCAGCGTTTTTTTGTAGACTTCTACGCCGACAAACTCTTGCCGATTCCACAGGCCCGACTTCAGAGAGGCATTGGCATCGGGTATGTGGCGGGAGAGGGCCATCATCAAGGCAATGGCGTGCTCGGCAGCGGCAATGGTGTTGCCCTCTGGGGAGTTGACCACCAGGATCCCGGCTTTGGTTGCGGCAGGCACATCGATGTTGTCAACGCCAACGCCCGCCCGCCCGATGATTTTTAAGTTCGTCCCCGCCTCGATTACCTCTCGGGTAACCCGTGTACCGGAGCGCACCATGATGGCATCGTAGTTGGGGATGACCGCGATCAACTGCTCTGGGGTGAGCTGAGTTTGCACATCCACCTGAGCGACTTGGGAGAGAATGTCGATCCCCGCCTGATCGATGGGATCTGTGACGATGACTCTGGGCATAAGCAGCGTTAGTCCAGTGGGATGGAGGGCAACAGAAGTAGGGGAACAGATTACCCAAAAAATTGGGTCTAAAGCTCCGTCCTACCGCTACGCAGTTCGCCTTGGCCTCAGGAAGCTGCAGGAGGGCTTTAATGCTATGGTCATCCTTAGCGGCAGGGTAGTCAACCGCTCTGTTTAAGCAAGCGGGCTATAGGCCTTAAGCCCAGCAGTGCGAAGGCCAACGAAGACACGCTGTGAATATTCTGGTCGTCAATGCCGGTTCCAGCAGCCTCAAATCCTCCCTATTTCTGACGGTTGAGGGAAGGGTGGAGGCCACGCCCATCTGGCAAGCCCAGGTGGATTTCACCTACAAGCCGGGGGAGGCCCTCATCCAGACTCGTCGGCGAGGCGGTGGGTGGGAATCTTTTCCCTCCGCTTCACCTGAGGGAGGGATCGGCCAACTGGCCCCGCTGTTTCAAAGCCTCTGGCAAGGGGAGGGATCCCTGCTCCCGCAGGCGGCTGAGATCGGCGGCGTCGGCCATCGGGTGGTGCATGGGGGATCCCTGTACCGGCAGCCCACCTTAATTACGCCAGAGGTGGAGAGGGCGATTGAGCAATTGATCCCCTTGGCTCCGGCCCACAACCCTGCCGCGCTAGCCGGCATCCGTCTGCTAAGGCAACTGTTGCCGGGGATC
This sequence comes from Thermostichus sp. OS-CIW-31, assembly GCF_054060305.1. Lineage (NCBI taxonomy): Bacteria > Bacillati > Cyanobacteriota > Cyanophyceae > Thermostichales > Thermostichaceae > Thermostichus > Thermostichus sp. OS-CIW-31. The sequence continues at coordinate 3,841 of NZ_JBSSDA010000021.1, forward strand.
CCTCAGGTGGCCGTTTTCGACACCGCCTTCCACCAGCAAATGCCTCTGGCCGCAGCCCTTTACCCCCTTCCCTACGCTTGGGCTGAACAAGGGATCCGCCGCTACGGGTTTCATGGCATCAACCACGAGCATTGCGCCCGTCGCGCTGCCGAGATCTTGAACCGACCCCTGGAGGAGTTGCGGCTGATCACTTGTCACCTGGGCAACGGCTGCTCGTTGGCGGCCATTCGCGGGGGCAGAAGTGTGGACACCACCATGGGCTACACCCCCCTGGAGGGCTTGATGATGGGATCCCGGTCGGGGTCAGTGGATCCGGGCATTTTGATCCATCAGTTGCGCCAGGGCATGAGTGTGGATGAACTGGATCGGATCTTGAACCGAGAATCGGGGTTGAAGGGCGTTTCCGGCCTGAGCAGCGATATGCGGGTTGTGTTGGAGGCAATGGAGGCAGGCCATGCCCGGGCGGAGCTGGCTTTCGATCTGTTTGTCCACCGTCTGCGCAGCCAGATTGGGGCAATGCTCATGAGCTTGGATCGGCTGGATGCGCTGGTGTTCTCTGGGGGGATTGGGGAAAACTCGGCGCCGGTGCGGGCAGCAACCTGTGCAGATCTGGGTTTTTTAGGGATCCAGATCGACCCGGTTTTGAATGCCGGATCCCCCCGCAACTGCGATATCAGCACTTCGGATGCTCCGGTGCGGGTTCTGGTGATCTCAGCCCAAGAGGACTGGTCCATTGCCACAGCCTGCCAAAGCCTTTTGCAAGGGGAATAAGCGAAGGATCCCAGGCTGCTTCTCGCCAGGTTCTCTCCTTTCTGCCCGCTGGCTTGGTGAAGATCAACCTCGGACAATAAGCTCAAGAAAGAAGGTCTTTTGAGACTGATACATTCACGCTGAACTCTCCTGAACATGGTTCAGGAAAGAAGCGATCGCATCCTGCCTATCTCTGAGCAGGAAGGCGGTATCCCGCAAAGCCCTGAGGAATACCCCCCGAGCGCTTTCCCCCTTCACTTCCCGGCAACCGTTGCGGTGGACTCAAGGATCAGGGGGAAACTTGGCCTACTATATCCCTCTCAATGACTTTTGCCAAACCGCCTAAAGCTCAGTAAATTCAGCAAAGTTCAGGGTTTTGGGGGTTAGAGGCATGCTCCTTTGGGATCTTTTGGGGATGGAGAAGAGATGATGCAGCGGATACATGAACGGATCCCAGTGCTGGTGCTGCTGAGCAGTGTTCTGGTGGGGTGTGGGGGCACGACCGGCAGCAGCGATCTTCTGCCCCTGCCGCCTCCCATACCTGCTCCGTCCCTCACCATTACTGATCTCTCTCCGCGCACCGTCTCGGTGGGGCAAACCCCGACCTTTGTGGTGTCTTTCCGGGTAGAAGCCCCTGCCGGGATCCGGGGTTCCAACGCCTTTTTGGCTTCCGTCACCACCCCACTGGGCAATTTCGTAACTCTGGGAGCTTTTGATGCCGCTCAGTTGCCCGGCTGCTTCGTTGGGGCGACCACCTGCACCGTTACAGGGCTGACCCTGACCCAGAATCGCTTTACCCTCACTCAAACGGGATCCCATCAGCTCACCATCAGTGTGTTCGATCGGCAGGAGCGGCTGGGCAGCGGCAGTTTCCCATTTACCGGAGTGCTTTGAAAACGGTTTGGATAAAGACACAGAGGATACTAGTCTTGCAGGATCCCCAGAAACTCAAAACTCACTCTAGGCCCTATCTCTCAGGTGGATTTCTGAGGCTTCCGGCCAAGGGATCAGGCCACCTCGGTCAAACTTGAACGGCCTCGCCGTTCCTGAGGAGATCGAGTTTTGTTGCTTCAAATCGGGTGGGGATAAAGTCGAGTATGTAGTCACTCTAAACATCATGGTCTAAACATCATGAATGAAACCTTTCCGTCTGGCTCCCCTCTCCCTCTGGAAGAGGAGCTGAGGGTGGTCGCGGAAGCGGCGCGGAGCGTTTGGGCACGGTCTCCAGCAGGAATGTAACTCGGAGATCCCAACTCAGGTGATCCGGATCAGCGCAAGCCTTTGGTCAGGGGAGTAGGTTATAGTTATCCAAAAAGATAACAATTTTGACGAAAAAGACATCTTCTGCTTTCCCCAAGCTGACCTTTCGATATGCTGAAGCCAATCTAGGGAATGGAGGCGCTGAACTGTGGAGAATGGGATCGTGTGTCAACTCACTTTAGAATGGACCGAGGCCGACCGGCGCCGATCGCAAACGGTTTCGCCTGTTCCCTCCAAGCTGGTTACCATTGGACGGGATCCCAGCTGTGATGTGGTGCTCAATGACCCAACTCGCTCGGTCTCAGGAGTTCACGCCGGGCTTTATTTTGATCCCAAAACCTTAAACTTTCACATTCGCAACTTAACTCGGGATCGTTTGCCTCCTAAGCAGCCCAACCCTGTCTGGGTGAATGGCCGAAAAATGATTCAGGAGGAGCCTGCGCTTGAGGCCAATAGCCAAATTCAGTTGGGGCACATTGTGCTGAGGGTGAAGTCTATAGAAGTGGCCAGGAAGGATCAGGGGGTTCCCCTCAGCCGCGGCACTTTGGACACCCTCAAGGTTAAGTGCAGCCGCCTGGAAAACCCTCACTACCTGCCCCCAGAATATCAGGGTCAGAATTGTCCCTACTGTGGACATTTGGTCTTGAGCGCTACCTTGGTGATCCCTCCTCCAGAAGCTGGCAAAGCCCCACAACCTCCTCTCTAGAGGACCAACCCTTTCTATTCTTCTTAATTCTTCTTACGGATCCCAGTGGCTGATCCAAGTCCGTGGGGGATAGAAAAAAGGGATCCCGGGCAAACCAAAAGTGACCTGTGAGGTCGCGCTGTTCTGTGTTTTCTCAATGGCCTCTTCATGATCTTTGTACATGATCTTTGTAAAGGTGAGCAGAAGCTATGCAAATTCAACTGAGCTGGGAAGATCCCATCACCGAAGAACAGCAGGAGCTGATTTTTCCATTGCCTCTTGCCTTGGGCAGGGAGCTGGCCCAATTGCCACAGGAATGGCAAGGTCGAGAAGTGGCGCGGGCTGTGTTTGCCAGCCAGGAGATCTCCCGTTATCACGCCCTCGTCTATCTCGGTGAGGATGGCCAGGTCATCTATGAAGATCGCAGTGCCAACGGCAGCCGCATCAATGGGGAAAAAATCCGTCAGGCACGCCGGGTGCTCCAGGGGGGAGAAGTGGTGGAGCTTGGCCCCTACAGCATCACCGTGGGTTTGGTGTCCCCCAGGGATCCCAATGCCACCCTTCTGACCGCCACCCCTACTCTTTTGCTGGAGCCGCGCACCGAACTGATTCGCCCGGCCACCCAACCCGACACCGCATTTGAGGTTCCCCCGGCTTCCACGGTGGTTTTTGCCCCAGAGCAGCTTCCCGAGGTGCGGCCTGGCTCGGATTTTCCGCCGCCGGATTTGTTTCGAGCTGAGCAAATTGCCCTGAGCGCCCTCAAAGCCACCGGACTACCTGTGGAAGAGACCCTCTATTTGGCCTTGGGCGGCGGTATCGGCAGCTTTGTCTGGGTGGATACCCTGCGCATCTACGGGGTCAGACCGGAACACATCCGCGTCATCAGCATTGCCCGCAAACCCTACGAACGGTATGAACGGCTTTTGACCAACTGCCAGATCCCCCGCTGGAAGCGAATTCGCTCTGGCTCCGATTCTTGTCCAGACAACATTTGGGGCTGGCCTGGCTATGCTCTGCGGGATGCTTGGCGTTCCTTTTTCTCCGGCCGATTGTTGGAAGCATTCGGCTTTTTGTGGCAGGTATTTAGTGAGCCCTTGTTGGCAGATACCTATACGCCGCGGGCGGGGGATGTATTTGCCTCAATGGATCGGGAGGCAGCCCGAATTGGTTGGGAGCAAATGTTGTGTTACGGCCATATTCGCGCCATTCGCAAAACGGAGGATGGGCGATATGTGGTGGCCTATTCGGCAACGCGGCCCGGCCATACGGATCACCGTTTTATGGTGGCCAAGTATCTCCATTTGGCAACTGGATATCCGGCCATCAAGTTGCTCAACGACCTGCAGGAGTTTCGCGAAAAAACAGGAGATTTGAGATCGGTGGTACACGGCTATGAGCCTCATGATCACGTTTATGAGCAGTTGGAGAAACAAGGCGGCACCGTCCTAATTCGGGGATTTGGGATCGTCGCCTCTCAGGTGATGGAACGCCTTTACGAAGCCCGCAAAGTCAACCCCCGCATCTCGGTGGTGCATCTGAGCCGTGCGCCCAAAAGCGGTAATCGCTTCGGACGAGCCAAACGGGCAGTGGATAACCATTGGGAGTTTCAGCCCTTCAACTGGCCCAAGGGCACTTGGGGAGGAGTTCTGCGTGCCAAATTGGAAGCGGCGACCCCCCTGGAACGGCGCGAACTGCTGGAAGCTTGGGGCGGCACCACGACAGCAAGTCGGCGGAAATGGCGGCGGATCGTGCGGCAAGGGTTGCGAGAGGGCTGGTACTCGATTGTGTTCGGCAAGGTGGAGTCGGTGGTTCCCGGCGACAAGGGTAAGCCGGTAACCTACATTCGAGGTACCCACAACAACACGCAATTAAAGGTGGAGGCCGATTTCGTTATCGACTGTACGGGTTTGGTTTCGGATCCCATGACCAATCCTCTCCTCAACGATCTAATTACCCACTACAACCTGCCCCTCAATCCTCACGGGCGCTTGCATGTCTCCAACGACTTTGAGCTGGTGGAGATGCGCAACCGGGATGGGCGAATGTACGCCGCTGGGATCATCACCTTGGGCGGGCCCTATGCGCCGGTGGATACGTTTTTGGGTTTACAGTACTGTGCCCATCGCTCGGTGGAACACCTGGCTCGACTGCGGGCACCGGGGGTCAAAGGCTTAGAAGGGATCCGATCCCTGTGGCAATGGTGCAAGTGGGCCCTAAACATCAGCCCCTAGCTTGCCGACATTGGGCAACGCTCCTGGATTTTGCCGGATGTTTATGGTTATCAACGCTATTGTTGGCGACACATCATGGCTATTCCCCATCCCGTTGAACCTGGTGAAAGGGGTGTTGCGTTGATCCCCAACTCTTCTATACCAAAGGGGGAAGGGTTGGGGGTGAGGGCCAGAAGGTTCCCTCAAACAGACTGGGGGCGACACGGATCCTGATGATCTCGATTGGCAAAACTGCTGGAGGAAAAGATGACTCCGACCCTGATTGGCCGCTGGCAAACTCGCATTTTCTTATTGGCCACCGTTGGTGTTTTGGCAAGTTTACCCTTTTATTTTGGGATCACTGGACATGGCGGCAGCCTCACCTATTTTTGGGTGCTGTTCTACGTAGGTCTGTTTGGCTGTGTTTGGGATGTCGTTTATAACTATCTGATGGGGTGGATGTGGGATCACGATTGGCCTGGGATCCTTCAGCTTTTGGCCGGCATTTGGGAAGGGCTTTTTTTGGGTACAGTCTTGAAGGTGGTGGGTCTTCCTTATATCCCAACCCAACGGTTTGACTTGGGAGATTTTATTCTCCACTACAGTGTGGTCTGGGTTTGCCTTTACCTCAGCGCTTGGGTGGTAATGCGCATTTTGTTTCCCCGCTGGCGCTTTCGCGGTGGAGAGTGGCTGGGGCCATGGCCGCGCTCCGGCAGCTAGAAAGGGGATCCATTGCCGTTAGAATCGGGCTGGGAGACCTCCCCGGATAAGTCTGTGTTTTGATCAGGTCTGTACAGGCTAAGGGGAGTTGAGACTTGTTGCTGACCCAGATTTTCACCCCATGCAAGCCTGTACCCTGATTGCCCGCGCCAAGATCAACCTCTACCTGGAAATCCTCGGCTCCCGTCCTGATGGGTATTCAGAGGTGGCGATGGTGTTGCAGAGCATTCATTTGGCGGATCGACTGCAGTTGAAGAGCCGTCCTCACGGGATCCACCTCACCTGCGATCGTCCAGAAGTGCCTGCAGATGCCCGCAACCTTGCCTATCAAGCCGCTGAGCTGCTGCAAAAAGAGTGTCACTCTGCCGCTGGCGTGGAGATTCACATCGAAAAGCACATTCCGGTGGCAGCAGGTTTGGCGGGGGGCTCGGCTGATGCGGCGGCGGTTTTGGTGGGGTTAAACCAACTGTGGGGGCTGGGCCTGACGGTGGGAGAGTTGCAGAGTTTGGCAGCCCGCTTGGGATCCGACATTCCCTTCTGTATCCAGGGGGGAACGCAACTGGCCACCGGGCGCGGGGAAGTTTTGGAGCCGCTGGCCGATTGGGAAGGGATCCCTGTGCTACTGGCCAAGCCCAAGCACCTGGGGGTTTCGACTGCCTGGGCCTATCAAGCCTTTCGTTCTCGTCAGGGGAGCTTGGGAGGGGATGCCCTACCCAAACCCACACTGCCCACCTTGCCGCAGGCGTTGGCGGCTCTCAGCCGTCAGGATCCGCCGGCGTTAGCCAGGAGTTTGCGCAATGACTTGGAACAGGTGGTTTTGCCGGAGTACGCGATTGTATGGGAACTGCGCCAAGCTCTTCTCTCGGCGGGGGCCCTGGGATCCCTGATGTCGGGGTCGGGGCCAACGGTCTTCGGAATCATGCCCAGCCTGGAGCTGGCCGCCCAAGTGCGCAACACCCTGCGTCACCAGTTTCAGGATGTAGAGTTTTGGGTGACGCAGTTTGCCCCCACCGGGATTCTGCTGCAGCCGGATCCCTGCAGCCTCAGCCCCACCTAGGGTGTTGGCTGGATTGGCCGGATATGGGATCCCCACCTGACCTTCTCTATCCTCCCCTCCAGTTGACCAAAAAAACTGGGTTACAAGCCCCGCCCTTCTAGGGCGGCTTTTGTAAGATGCTATTAGACAGGAAAGGCAACTTTGCATGTACCTTGTCCGCAAGCTCAAGCTAGGCGTCTCAGAGCAACTGCAGCTGTTGAGCAGGGCAGCAGGCGAGCTGTACTCAAAAGTGCTCGTTCACTTTTGGCGGGTCGTCCGCAAGAAGGGATTGTGGTTAAAGCCTTCCACATTCATGCGTTGGTTTCCCAACGACCCTGAGAATACACTTCATGCCCACAGTGCAGACGCAGTAGTGCAAAGCTTCTTTGCCTCTCTCAAGTCCTGGCGGGAACGCCGCAAAACCGACCCCAACGCCCGTCCACCTCGACGCCGTCGGTACTTCTACAAAGTCCAGTGGAAATCTTCAGCCATCCAAGTCGTCAATGGGAAGCTGCGATTGTCGAACGGGAAAGGCAAGGAGCCCCTGATTGTTAACTGGGCTTGGGATACGCCTGTTTGGGTAGAGATGGGCTGGGATGGCCAGCAGTATGAGCTGAGGGCTTGCTACAAGGTGGGGGATACGCCGCCGGAAGAAGAGGGGGAAGAGAGCAACGTTGCCGCTGTGGATTTGGGTGAGATTCACCCCGCAGTCGCTCATGAGGGGGGACAAACCTACATCGCCAATGGCAGGCTGCTGCGCTCCAAAAGGCGCTACCAGAACAAGCTGCAGGGCAAGCTAGCTCGACTCCTGGCGCGCAAAAAGCGGGGGTCTCGGCGGTGGAAGCGGCTAGTTCGCTCTCAACGTTTGCAGCTCAAGAAGCTACACCACCAAATCCAAGACATTCTGCACAAGCAGACGACCAGACTGGTCTCCACGCTCCACGAGCGAGGCGTGCAGACAGTTGTGATTGGCGACCTTCGGGATATCCGGATGTCTGCCAACTACAACAAAAAGGCGAATCAGAAGATCCACCAGATGTTGCATGGTCAAGTCCGGCATCTCATCACCTACAAAGCTGAGCGGTTGGGGATGAGAGTGGTACTGCAAGATGAGCGGTACAGCTCTCAGGAGTGTCCTGTTTGTGGACAGAGAAACAAGCCCAAAGGTCGTGTGTACAGGTGTGGGTGTGGGTTTGAGTTCCATCGGGACGGGGTGGGGGCAATTAACATCCGCAGGAAGTATCTGGGCTCCGGCCCAGTAGTTGGGGCCATGGCATCCCCCATAGGGTTGAGGTTTCAGCCTCATGCCCTGTGTAGCTCAGTCGGTAGGAGCAATTCTGCTGGCTGAGAAAGCATCCCCGTCCTTTAAGACGGGGAGTATGTCAAATAGTAGGATGAGCACCTGAACTTAACCTTGCGTTTACAGACCGCTGGCCTTAGCGGTCTAGCTACCTCTTCAGCTTTGAACCTTCCTCATGCCGCCCATCACCAAGATCCTGATTGCCAACCGGGGTGAGATCGCCCTGCGCATCATCCGTACCTGTCAGGAAATGGGGATCCGCACCGTGGCCGTCTACTCCACCGCGGATCAAAACTCGCTGCACGTCCAACTGGCAGACGAGGCCGTTTGTGTGGGAGATGCCCCGGTGGCCAAAAGCTACCTCAACATTCCCAACATCATCTCGGCAGCCCTCACCCGCGGGGCCACTGCCATTCATCCGGGCTATGGGTTCTTGGCGGAGAATGCCAAATTTGCCGAGATGTGTGCCGACCACAACTTGATCTTCATCGGCCCCTCGCCAGAGGCGATGCGCAAGATGGGCGACAAGGCCACGGCCCGCGAGACCATGCAAGCGGTGGGGGTGCCGACGGTGCCGGGCAGCCGCGGGTTGATCACCTCTGAGGAGGAGGCAGTGAAGCTGGCGGAGAAAATCGGCTACCCCGTGATCATCAAAGCCACCGCCGGTGGCGGGGGGCGGGGTATGCGGGTGGCGCGGGATGCCCAGGAGCTGCTGAAGATGCTGCGCACCGCTCAGGGGGAAGCCCAAGCAGCCTTTGGCAACGGCGGGGTTTACTTGGAGAAGTTCATCGAGCGCCCCCGTCATGTGGAGTTTCAAATCTTGGCGGATAGTCAGGGCAATGTGGTGCATCTGTACGAGCGGGATTGCTCCATTCAACGGCGGCATCAAAAGCTGTTGGAAGAGGCCCCCAGCCCGGCTTTGACTGCAAGCTTGCGCGCCCGCATGGGAGCAGCGGCGGTGAAAGCGGCCAAGGTGGTGAATTATGTGGGGGTGGGCACGGTGGAGTTTTTGCTGGACAAAAATGGCCAGTTCTACTTCATCGAGATGAACACCCGCATCCAGGTGGAGCACCCGGTTACCGAGATGGTGACAGGGCTGGATCTGATTGCCGAGCAGATTCGCATTGCCCAAGGTCAACCCCTGACCTTTCGCCAGAAGGATGTGGAACTGCGGGGCCATGCCATCGAATGCCGCATCAACGCCGAGGATCCCAAGCAGCAGTTTCGGCCTTGCGCCGGCACGATCAGCGCCTATTTGCCCCCTGGGGGGCCGGGGGTGCGCATGGATTCCCACATCTACACCGACTACACCATTCCCCCCTACTACGATTCGCTGTTGGGCAAGCTGATCGTCTGGGGGCCTAACCGGGCAGCAGCCATCCGCCGCATGCAGCGGGCTTTGGGGGAATGCGCCATCACCGGGGTGCCCACCACGATCCCTTTCCACCAGCAGATCCTGCGCCACGAGGCTTTTTTGCGGGGCGAGGTGTACACGGATTTCATCACCCAACACCTGCTGCCCGGCCAGTAGCCATCGACTCTCAGGTCGGGATCCCTCTCTGGACAGCAGCTGGCCACAAGTTGAGGATAAAGTTAAGGGCTAGCAGAGGGATGGAGGTGGCAGGATGAGGGAGCCTCGATCGGGCTGGGCTCAGGAGACCCATCCCCAGAGTCAGCCGACTGGCCCTGTTCCCAGCCTCAGCCATCTGGCGGCGCAATTTTTGCAGGAGCGGCAGCGGGATCTGGCCCCGGCTAGCCGCCGCACCTATCGCATCGCTCTGGAGCAGTTTGCCAAAACTTGCCCCGTGCCGCTGCCCCAGGTGCAGCCTGCCCACGTCCAGTCCTTTTTGAACAGCTTGAAGGGCCGTCCGTTTCGCAACCGCTCCGGCCAGCGGATCCACCCGCCCGCCTCTCCGGCCACCTACAACCTGAAGCGGTTGGCCTTGCAGCAATTTTTTGAATGGGCCAGCCAACGGGGCTACCTTCAGGATCCCCTGCCCACTCAAGCCATTCGACCTGCCCGCCTACCCGCTCGTTTGCCTCGCGATCTGGATCGGTTGTTGTTGCAGCGGGTGTTGCAGCGGGCCCAAAACCATTCTCTGCGCTACGCGGCTTTGATTCGCCTGATGCTGGAGTGCGGGCTGCGGGCCCAGGAGCTGTTGGACTTAACCGTTCAAGATTTTCAAATCAGCCCTGAGGGATCCCTGTTGGAAGTGCGCTGTGGCAAGGGGAGTAAACCTCGCGCTGTGGCAGTAGGGGATCCCCTCTCCGAGCTGTTGCAACAGTATCTGAGCCGAGAACGGGGCCCGTGCGCGCCGACGGATCCCTTGTTTGTTTCCCAATCTCGCTGCTTGGCCTACCGGGGGCGCCCCCTCACCTACGATGGCCTGCGGCATATTGTGCTCAAGCTAACCGAGCCTGAGCCGGGACATCAAACCCCCCACCAGTTTCGCCACAGTTTTGCCACCTTGTTGCTGGATCGCGGCGTTGCCCCCGAACACATTCAGCACTTGCTGGGCCACACAACTGCCGCCATGACGATGCGCTACACCCAGCGGGCCAACTTGAGAGCAGCCATCGCCCGTTCCCGCGAGATCTTAAATCAGGGCTTGGTTTAGGGATCCCTGGCTGTACTATGGCCTCTGTCGTTTCCAGTGAGACAGACGCGGATTGCTCGCAGAAAGAGGGATCCCCAAAAAGAGATCAAGGATCCTCAAGGACGGACAAACCTGACTAAGGTGGTTGGAATGACCTGAAAACAACCGATAACCAATGGGTTATTTCAAGTTACACGCTGGAGAGGAATGTAGAGCACATGCTCTCTCCCCTTGCCAATGGGCAACTGCGGCCCAAGACTGGCCTTCTGTTGTCCCAACCAGATGATCAGGTTTTTGTTCTCAGGATAGTATTCCAAAACATACTTGATGAAGTCATCAATTGTACATGGCTCGTTGAAACCTCCCATCCACTGATGAAAGTGGCTATGCACTTCGCTGGCTATAGTAATCAGGTTGGAAAGATTTGCTGCAATCTTTGGATAGTGCGCTTCAGAGTAGAGATGGTGAACCGTTAGGCTACTGGCTGTTTTTCGAGTAACTCTACAGAGATTTTTATCCCTTCTTCTTGCAAGCTCTTTTGCTCTTTCTATCTGCCTTTGTCTATCCTGGATTGTCTTGACGATTGCCTGAATCTGGGGTTCAATGCGTTCGCCAACATCTCGACACCAGTCTTTTCTGTGGTTTTGCTTGAGGACTTCTACCATAATCTTGGCAAGCTCATAGATGCCTCGCAAAGAGAGGTAGACAGTGTCGTCGTTGCCAAAGCGTGTGTAATGAACGTCTTTGATGAGTTTACTTTGTTTTGATGCAATCTCAAGCGCTTTCTTAAGGTAATCAGTTCGAGTTCCAAAGATCGTCACAACATCTTGAAGAGATAGCCAAAACTGATCTTGTCTTCTGACCAGAGAGGAGCTGTTTTCGAGGATCCTATGATCCACCAGAGCCTTCTGCCTCTTGCGATACTCTTCCTTGAACCAATTCCTAATGCTTGTGCTAATGCTTGTGTCTGTAGAGTACTTACGACCTTGCTCTGACCTAGACCTTAAAAAGGATAAAATGGCGTAAGCACCAGACTGCGTGTATTCTCTCAGCCCCGAACTTTTGTTGATAACGCGATAGTCTTTACCTTCCACCAGTTCCCACTCATCATCAGGGATACTGTCAAAGTAGGCTTCAATCTCCCTGAGTTCCTCAAGGCTGATACCCAAAAATTCGGCGAGCTTGTTTGAAGAAACATAGACTATAGCCATTGCTCAAATTTCTCCGTAAGGCTTTTGTAGAAGAGAGTCAATCGCTGGAAAATTTTGTCATCCCCGGTTGGAGAATCGGGATGGTAGATCTTGCTCAGGCGATAAAAGGCAGCTTTGATGTCCTCATTGGTAGCTCGATCGGGGTCAAGTCCAAAAACCCGCCATGGCAAGTCGTACTTGAAGATGTTGATCCCGTTGATGCAGCCATACCCCTCTTCCCCCTCTTCGTTGGGAAGGATCCCGATGTGCTGACGATAAATGCGCTCCAAATCGTCTATGTTGGATAAGCTCAGCTTGCCCATGCCGCTGGTTGCCAGTTTGAAGCTGGCTGACTTTCTCAGCTCGGCTGCGTTTTTAACGCCAAAGTGGTTGTAAATCGCTTTCTGCAGCTCTTTGACAGACAACCGAGGCGGTGGCTGTAGCTGCCTGACCACAAACCGCGCAAAATTCTCCAGGAGTTCCTTAGAGATGCCGTAGGTATCGGAAAGGCGCTGGATTTCTGCAGCAATCGCCCCTTGCGGATCGGGCTTGGTCTCTTCTCTTGAGGTTGCCCTAGTTGTTTTTGGTTTTGTGCTGGCGGCTTTTTTGGGCATGGCTTCCCCTCAAGTCAGTGATGCCAAGTGTAGATCCGCACAAAACTTATAGGCTGTCTGTGAATTTATTTGCACAATGATGCAGACAATCTTAGGTCAGTGTAACAATGTTGCCGGTACCTGTAAAGCTTTGCACCACATAAGCTTCGCCATACCGATGCCCAGTTGGATGGCTTGGTGTGGGGAGCAGATCCGCACTGGGCGGCCCCGCAGGCGAATCTCGCCAGCATCCGGCTGGTAGAGGCCCGCCAGCATGTTCATCAGGGTGGTTTTCCCGGCGCCATTCTCCCCCCGGAGAGCGTAAATCTCCCCGGCCCGTAGTTCAAAGTCCACGCTAGAGCGCCCCCAGCTTGCCTGTTCGGTTGAGTTCCCCCGCCAGGATCCCTACCAGACAGGCTCTCTCATAAAAAGGCTGATCATAAATGGAAGGCTCTCTGAAGAAAGAGGTACACAGGTTGAGTACCACCTTTCCTTGGCAGTGAACGTATTTCCGGCTACTTTTCAGCGCCAACTTGGGGCCGCCCCTTCAGCTTTTGGGGATCAGTCGCTTCGGACAGGCAGCACGGATATGGGATTCGCTCAGGTCGGGCATGAGAGCCAAGGCCCGCTGAGCATCAATTTGCGCTTCGCACACTGCCTCCAGTACCTGCTCAGCCATCAAGGAAAGGGGCATATCGGCGGTTTGCTCGGGATCGGTATCCACGGAAATTTGTCGGACTCTCACAGGGGGGGGTGGTAACACCGGCGGAGCTGCCTGCGGGGATAGGGTGGTGGAAGTGCCCACCTCCAACTGCGCTTCTGCCAGGGCCACACCGCGCCCCACCATCAACAGGGATCCCAGCAACAGGAGCCATCCCAGCCCACGCCCCCCTTTGCGGAACTGAGTCGGAGCCTTCTGCTGTCGCTCAAGGCTGCTGATGTTTACGGCCCTCTTGAACCTGTCACCGAGCATGTTACCTCTCCGAAACCACCCCTTTGCTCAAGATATCCAACACAACTTGAATTTGCAGTAGGCTATCGTTGGCCCTCCAGGTAGTGCCCACCCGTTGCCAAACTTTGCCCGCTCCAGCCCTGCCCCCTCTATGGCCCGTCTGTCTCAAGAGCTAGCCCGGTTTTCCCGCCTTCCCGAGAGCCCAGAGCAACCCGAACCCTCCCCGGAAGGGTTGATCCGCATCGAAGACATTCTAAAACTGGCGGGCGAGCGCAGTTTTGGCTTGTTTTTGGCGGTGCTCTCTTTCCCTTCTGCTTTGCCTCTGCCGGCTCCCGGCTATTCCACTCCCTTTGGCGTGGTCATCCTGTTGCTGGCCGCACAAATGCTGGCAGGGCGAACCACTCCTTGGCTGCCGAAATGGGTGTTGCAGACCTCTATTGAACGGAAGCATTTTCAAAAGTGGGTGCAGGCCGGGATCCCGTGGCTGCAGCGGATTGAAAAGATTGCCCGTCCCCGCTGGCGGCAGCTCTGCACCACACGGCTTGGCCAAGTCTGGCTGGGCACCTGGATTGGCTTGATGGGGATTTCCATGATCATCCCCGTTCCAGGCACCAACACTCTGCCGGCGATGGGGGTTTTCGTCACCGCCTTTGGGCTTTTGGAAGAAGACGGGATCCTGTGCAGCTTGGGATCCCTGATCTGTGTGGCAGGGGGGCTGCTGACCACTTCCATTTTGCTCGGCCTGTGGTTGGGGGGAACAACCCTTTTGGATTGGCTGGGGAGATAGCCGTGCCGACACCGCTTATTCCGGCCTTGCACCGGTTATCGGGATGTCGGGGCCAGCGCCAGATCCTGAGTGAGGCGCAACTCGATCACCTGATTGGGATCCAGCACCACCACCTGTGGTGCCGTTACATTGCCAATTACCGCTCCGGCCACCCCCGCCCCCAGCACTTCTTCTGTGGCAATGGCATTGTCTCCGGTTACCAAGCCGAGAATGGCGCCCGCTGCCGCGCCGATGGCCGCATCCTGAATGATTTTGCCTGTGGTGGTGTAGCGGGGATCCTTGACATCGTGAATGATGTCTGACTGGGCAGCCAAGGGGAACAGTTGGTTGTTGACGATAATGCTTTCCGCCACAAAACGGGTGCCCCCTGGGGCCGGCTCAAAGCGGCCATCCACCCGTGAGCCAAAAGGCACCAGAATATCCCCCTGGGCGTTGCGAATCGGGTTGCGGACGATCAAAGACATGGGCCGGGTTTCGTTGGGGGCAATGAAGAGGCGCTCGTTGAAGGGGGTGGTGGTTTGCATCAAGGTGCCCGCCGCCAGCGTGGAAAGGCGCAGGTCAAAGCCTGGCTGGGAACCGGAGGGCAAGCCCCCTGGGTTTTGCGCCACCAAGGATCCCCGGTTAAGCATGGCCTGGTGGGTGAAGGCTGCTACCTCGGCGCGAGTGGCGGGACGGTTGGGTTCCAAGAGCATCGGGTCTGGATAATTGACGATCAACCCGGCGCGGTTGGCCGCCGCAATTTGCGCCAGGGCCCAATTGGGGATGGCTGCCGCATCTCGGTAGCGGCTGAAGAGATCTCCGGGCTGAGCGGCTGGGATCGCTCCCGTGTTGCCAATGGCGTTGGTCAAGACCACCAGCGCTTCGGTGCGGGTAACGGGCTGCTCAGGACGGAAGGTGCCATCGGGAAAGCCTGCCACCAGGTTGTTGGCTGCTGCCGTCGAGATGGCGCTGGCTGCCCAGTGGGTGGGGGGCACATCCCGGAAGCCGATGAAAGTACCGGAGGTATTGCGGAGGCGGAAAGCGGTATTGACAATGGTGGCAAACTGAGCGCGGGTAACCGGCTCATTGGGGCGGAAGGTGCCATCGGGGAAGCCGTTCAACACTCCTTGAGCGGAGAGGGTCTCAATGTAGGCTTGGGCCCAGTGACCAAAGGTGTCGCGGAAGGGAGCGGCCATGGCCACCTGGCAGTGGATGCCCAAGACAGCTCCCGATAGGAGTATGCCTGCTGCACGTGGAGTTAAAAGAGAGGGAAACATCGTTCGTTCACCGAGTTGTCGTAGCGCCCATCGCTGGGTCAATGGCTACTCTTATTCTGGCTATTTCCTCAGTGATGACAATGGCGGAAACCCTTGCTCTGAGGTAATTTGAGCGTTTCTAACCTAAGATTTGCAGCAAAACGCAACTGCGGAGGATTGATAAGGAAACCCCTAAATCTCTGTCGCGCCAGTGCTGCCCAGCCATCATGCCCAAGCCTGTGCGCTCTTGTGGGTAATGGCCGTTTCGGGAGCAACAGCCTATTCCTATTGATTGGATTGATTGGATTCACGGGATCCCGGCCAACCGGCGGGCCACCAGGGCGGGAAGTTGAGCCAACGGGATCCCTTCCAGAACTTCTGCCGCAAAAGCACAGGTGAGCAATTGGCGGGCCTGAGCTTGGGGAATACCCCGGCTTTGCAGATAGAAGATCTCTTCCATCTCCAGTTGGCTAACGGTGGCCCCGTGGGCACATTTGACGTTGTCAGCAAAGATTTCCAGTTGCGGCTGGGTGTTGACCCGTGCTTTGGGGCCTAGGAGCAGGTTGCGGTTGGTCTGGGCGGCATCTGTCAGTTGGGCCTCTCGGCTCACCAGAATCCGTCCGCTGAAGACCGCATGGGCCGTCTCGTCCACAATGCACTTGTGCAATTGGCGGCTGCTGCCGTGGGGGGCCTGATGCACCAGGCGGGAGTGGGTGTCGCTGTGCTGGGATCCCTTCAGCAGCGTTAGCCCCTGCAGTTGGGTGTGGGCCTGGGGCTCTACCTGGGCAATCTCCAAGTTGTGGCGGGAAAACCGGGATCCCCACTGAATGGCCTGGAGGCGGTAGTGGCTGTCGCAGCTTTGGCGCACGGCGGTCTTGTTGATGTGGAAGGCTGGGGATCCCTGCCTTTGCAAAATCACATGGTGCAAACGAGATCCCTCTGCCAGGGCGATCTCCGTAACCGCGTTGCCAAAGGGGATCCCGGATCCCAGGGATACATGATCTTCGATCAGCGTGAGGGAGCTGTGGGCTTGCAAAGACAGCAGGCAGCGGGGCTGGGCCAAAACGGCCTCTCCCTCAGGAGCCACCGTTATGAACAGCAGGTGCAGCGGTGACGGAACTTCCTGGCCGGGCTGTAGGCCAATCTGGATCCCATCTCCCAGATGAGCGGTGTTGAGGGCCGTAAACACATCCGTCTTGGCCAGGGTTTGCAGCAACTCCCCTGGGGCTTGGGCTAAAGGGATCACCTGCAAAGCGGTGGGCAGGCCGCTCAAATCAGAAAGCTGGGGGGCAAAGTAGCCGTTGACGAACACGGCGCGGCTATAGCTGGCTTCCGGCCAAAGCCAGGGCTCTAGGGTTGCCGCATCCAGAGCCGGATCCGCCGCGACAGCCAGGCGAAACTCGTGGGCCAGCAGCGGCGAGAGATCGCTGTATTTCCAATCTTCTTCCCGTGGGGTCGGGATCCCCAGTTCGGCCAATTGGGCGCGGGCCTGCTGCCTAAGGGTGGTGTAGGGATCCTGCCTTTCCGGGATTTGGCCGAGGATGTGCTCCAGGAATAGGCGGCTCTCTGGGGCAAAAGGTTTGGGCAAGGTGGCGCTCATCCCTCTTTCTCCTGCCGAGATGTCGCAGCTGCCGGTTCTTGACCCGACTGAGTTTTGATCCAGTCGTAGCCCCGTTCCTCCAGCTCCAGCGCCAAGGTCTTGTCCCCGCTGATGACGATACGACCCCCCTCCATCACGTGCACGTAGTCGGGGGTAACATAGTCCAGCAAGCGTTGGTAGTGGGTGATCAAGAGCATGGCATTCTCAGAGCCGGCCAGTCGGTTGATGCCCTGGGCGACAATGCGCAGCGCGTCGATATCCAGGCCGGAATCCGTCTCGTCCAAAATGGCCAGCGTGGGCTCCAACACCGCCATTTGCAGGATCTCGTTGCGCTTTTTCTCACCGCCGGAAAAGCCCTCGTTCACAGAGCGCTCCAAAAAAGCGGGATCCATTTTGACGACGCTCAACTTTTGCCGCACGAAGTCGTCAAACTCGAGGGGATCCATTTCCGGCTGATCCCGATATTTCTGTCGGGCGTTGTAGGCAGCCCGCAAGAAATCCAAGTTGCTCACCCCCGGAACCTCGATGGGGTATTGAAACGCCAAGAAGATCCCTGCCCAAGCCCGCTCCTCCGGTTCCATTTCCAGAAGATTCTTGCCCAGATAGAGGATCTCGCCTCCTGTCACCCGGTAGTCGGGGTGGCCAGCCAAGATCTTGGAAAAAGTGCTTTTTCCAGAACCATTGGGGCCCATGATGGCGTGGATTTCTCCGGCGCGAATTTCTAGGCTCAACCCCTTGAGAATGGGGGTGCCGTCGATCTCGGCGCTGAGATCTCGAACGGATAAGATAACAGGGCTGTTTTCGCAGATCATAGCTAGACTCTAGAGTTGCCACTGAAGGGCAGGGATTGGAAGGTTAAGGGATCCCTAAACCAGGTTTGGATTTTGGGCCTAAGGATCCCCTATAGCTCTATTGGGAGCGGCGATTGAGGATGTCCCGAATTTCTGCCAGCAAGACCACTTCTGATGGGGGCGATATAGAAGGAGATTCTTCCTCCTTTCGCTGTAGAGTGTTGATCGCTCTCAATAGTAAGAAGAGAGCAAAAGCGATAATCACAAAATCAAACACAGCTTGCAGAAAGCTGCCGTAGTTAATCGTAACTGGGTCTTCAGGACTTCCACCGATTTTCCAGACCAAGTTCTGGAAGCTCACTCCACCAATAATCAAGCCTAAAACCGGAGTAAATAGATCTGCTACGAAAGAAGTCACGATCTTCCCAAAAGCACCTCCAATAACAACGCCAACAGCCAAATCTAAGGCATTGCCCCGGCTAATAAAGTTTTTGAACTCCTCCAGAAATGCCCGCATAGGGAACTTCTCCTGCCTAGCCTTACGGTTCAAAACTCCTTGATTATCCCCTCTCCCCCCCTGCATCCATGCGCTGTTTGCAACGTCGCCAAGCCCTTGGGCCGCCTCTGGCTTCAGGGGATCACAGCCCTCTGCCTTGGGAGTTACCTAACCCCTTACCCTTCTCCTGAAAATGGCAGCGCCTGCTCCCACAGCGTGTCAGCGGCCTCGCCCACTTGCTCAGCTTCACGTCGGGAACAATCCCCTAGCCGACCGATCCCTCTAGCTTCAGGCTCAGCAACCGGTCGGCTTCTACGGCAAACTCCATCGGCAGTTGGTTGAACACCTCTCGGCAGAAACCGCTGATGATCATGGACACGGCATCTTCCATGCCGATCCCCCGCGATTGGAAGTAGAACAATTGCTCTTCTCCAATCTTGGAGGTGGAAGCTTCGTGCTCCACTTTGGCGGTGTTGTTTTGCACCTCAATATAGGGGAAGGTGTTGGCGCTGCACTGATCCCCGATCAACATGGAATCGCACTGGGAAAAGTTGCGGGCGCCTTCTGCTTTCGGCCCGATCTTGACCAGGCCGCGGTAGCTGTTTTTGGAGTGCCCAGCCGAGATCCCTTTGGAGATAATTTTGCTGCGGGTGTTGCGGCCCACGTGAATCATCTTGGTGCCGGTATCGGCCTGCTGGTAGTGGTTGGTGAGGGCAACCGAGTAAAATTCGCCCACCGAGTTTTCCCCCACCAACACGCAGCTAGGATATTTCCAAGTGATGGCCGAGCCGGTCTCCACTTGCGTCCAAGAGATTTTGGAGTTGGCTCCCTGACACAGGCCGCGCTTGGTTACAAAGTTATAAATGCCCCCTTTGCCGTTTTCGTCGCCGGCATACCAGTTCTGTACCGTCGAGTACTTGATCTCGGCATTGTCTAGGGCGATCAGCTCCACCACCGCCGCATGCAGTTGGTTGGTGTCGAACATGGGGGCAGTACACCCTTCCAAGTAGCTGACGTAGGATCCCTCGTCGGCAATGATCAGGGTGCGCTCAAACTGGCCCGATTCGCCGTTGTTGATGCGGAAATAGGTGGAAAGCTCCATGGGACAGCGCACCCCTTTGGGCACATAGACAAAGGATCCATCACTGAACACTGCCGAGTTCAGCGCCGCGTAGTAGTTATCAGCAATGGGAACCACACTGCCCAAGTACTTACGCACCAGCTCCGGATACTCCCGCAGCGCCTCTGACATGGAGCAGAAGATCACGCCTTCCTTGGCCAGCTTTTCCCGGAAGGTGGTGGCTACCGAGACGCTGTCGAAGATGGCATCCACCGCCACATTGGCCAGCCGCTTCTGTTCAGACAAGGGGATCCCCAATTTCTCGAAGGTCTCCAGCAGCACCGGATCCACTTCGTCCAGGCTCTTTTTCTTGGGCTGCACCTTGGGGGCCGAGTAGTAGACAATGTTTTGGTAGTCAATGGGCGGGTAGCTGACGTTGGGCCAGGTGGGCTCGCTCATCTTCAGCCACTGGCGGTAGGCCCGCAGCCGGAACTCTAGCATAAAGTCCGGCTCCCCTTTCTTGGCCCAGATCTGCCGAATCACCTCTTCGTTCAAGCCTTTGCCAATCGACTCAGAGGGGATGTCGGTTACAAAGCCGTACTTGTAGGGCTGGTTGACCAGGGCGCGGACGCTCGTAGACATGGATGGCTCTCGGGTAGTGACAGGGTAGAAACGCGACTAAGACAGATGGCCAAATAAAACAACAGAGTTGTTGTTTAACTGATCCTCAGGTTACTTTAGCAATGATCCCGTTGTCAAAATAGCAGAGAGCTGTGCTGGCAGCGGCAGCCGATTAACCCAGTCTAACCAGGAGGGCGAGGGTGGACAGCACGCGCAAGATCACCGGGCAGGTCGCTCAACCCGCTTCGAGTAAGCAGGCCATCTTGGTCTACCTGCGCAAGGCGGGGCAGGCCAACGCCCAAACGCTGGCAGAGCACCTGCGCATTTCTCCCCAGGCCATCCGCCGCCACCTCAAGGATCTGGAGGCAGAGGGGTTGATCCAACATGTCGCTCAACCCAATGGTCTAGGGCGACCCCAGCATCTCTATCAGCTCAGCCCCTTGGGAGAAGAGCAGTTCCCCGCCAGCTACGACGAGTTTGCCCTTGGCCTGCTCAACACCCTGGCCGAAACTCTGGGATCCGAACAGATGGGATCCCTTCTCCACCACCAGTGGCAGCGCAAAGCCCGGGAGTATCAGGCCCAGCTGGGATCCGGATCCCTACGGGAGCGGCTGGAGCGCTTGGTGCAGTTGCGCCAGGCAGAGGGTTACATGGCGGAGTACTACCCCTATCCTGCCGACCTGACTGTGCCGCTGGCAGCAGAGGGATCCGAGTATTACGTCGAGCAGTATGTGTTGGTTGAGCACAATTGCGCCATTGCCCAGATTGCCCACACCTTTCCCAGCGTCTGCGGCCACGAGCTGGAGATGTTTGCTGCCGCCTTGCCCGATTGCCGAGTAGAGCGCATCACCTGGCAGGTGCAGGGAGAACACCCCTGCGGCTACTGGATTGCCAAGCCAGCGGCTCGGTCGACTTAAGACTTCCCCAGGAAACCGGATCCCTGAGGTGTCAAACGAGGTTTTTTCGGGTATAGTTATCTCGTACAGGTTTTAAGTTTGTTCTCCGCATGGTCTGGCGCGCTTCCTTTTTTGGCTACTTTAGCTTTCCCTGGCAACGACCAGGGCAGAAGGGTGGCGCGTAAACAAAGACCTACAGTTTACCCGAGTCAGTCCTGAAGCCCTGAGCCCAGCGCCAGGGCTTTTTTGATGGCTCGACGACCCCATCTACCCACTTGCACGCTGAGGACAGTTCCATGCCCCCTCAAACCGACAATTGCAATATCCAAGAGGTGACTCCCTTGATTGCCCCTGCTGCTGTCAAGGCCAAGCTGCCCCTTACGGAAACGGCAGCCCAGGTGGTGCTCTCCACTCGGCAAGCCATCCGCGACATCATCCACGGACGGGATCTCCATCGCTTGGTGGTGATCGTCGGCCCCTGTTCCATCCACGATCCTGCAGCGGCTCTGGAGTATGCCCATCGCCTCAAGCGGGTGGCCGACCAAACTCGGGAGCACCTAGTGGTTGTCATGCGTACGTATTTTGAGAAACCCCGCACCACGGTGGGCTGGAAGGGCCTGATCAACGATCCCCACCTGGATGGTTCGTGCGACATTGCCACCGGCTTGCAACTGGCCCGTTCCATTCTCCTGCAGATCAACGAGCTGGGCCTGGCCTGTGCTACCGAGATGCTGGATCCGGTGACCCCTCAATACACGGCGGATCTGGTGAGCTGGGCGGCCATTGGCGCCAGAACCATCGAAAGCCAAACTCACCGGGAAATGGCCAGCGGTCTCTCCATGCCTGTGGGCTTCAAAAACGGCACCGATGGACGGCTGGAAATCGCTCTCAATGCCATCCTCTCCGCCAGCCATCCCCACAGTTTCTTGGGCATTGGCCAAGATGGCATGACGGCTTTGGTAAAAACCACCGGCAACCCGGATCGACACATTGTGTTGCGGGGGGGAGGGGGCAAGACCAACTACGGCCCGGAAGATGTGGCGCGGGCAGCACTGCTGATGAAGGATCAAGGGATCCCTCGCTCGGTGATGGTGGACTGCTCCCATGACAACTCCCACAAAAATTACCGCAACCAGGGATCCGTCTGTCGGGCGGTGCTACAGCAGTACCAGGCGGGGCAGCGGGCTTTGATGGGACTGATGCTGGAGAGCAACCTCTATCCGGGCAAGCAAACCTGGCATGAGGGGGCACCGCTCCAGTACGGGGTTTCCATCACCGATGGCTGCATCGGCTGGGAAGAGACGGAAGATCTGTTGCGGGAGATGGCGGCGACCGTAGAGGGAAGAGCGTTGGCCCTCAGCCGCTGAGGGACGGGGATCCCGGAGTTTGTTAAAGAATCAAAAAGGAAATGGGGACAAGGGGCAGCCTGCTCCTAGGGTCGAGCCAAGGTTTCGTTGTTTCGCCAGGCCCTGCGGGATAGGGTCTCCAGGTCGAGCTGGGAGGTTGTGATGGAGCTACAGATCCCCACCAGTGTTAGCAGCGACGGTCAGCAGCCCTATCCGGATCCCGATCGGATCCCTCGGCAACCCCCTGAGCAGTTGCGGGATCGGCTGATCGTCTCCGGCCTGCGCTACTACGGTTATACCGGCCTTGATGAGGCGGAACGGGCTTTGGGGCAATGGTTTGAGGTGGATTTCGAGTTGTGGGCGGATCTGCGCCCGGCTGCTCTCAGCGGCCAACTGTGTGATAGCCTCGACTACCGTTCTGCAGTGGCCGGGATTGCGGAACTGGTGAAAAGCAATCAGTTTGTGCTGATCGAGAGCTTGGCGGAGGCGATTGCCGAAATGGTGCTGCGGGAGACAGGGGCCAGCAAAGCTAAGATCCGATTGACCAAGTGTCATCCCCCGATCCCGGAGCTGACGGGGCGGGTTACTGTGGAGATTGTTCGTCCCTAGAACTTCTCTTAACCCTTTCCTACCGACCCTGTGCTTGCTCTAGAACTCGCCTCTCCTACCTCTAAGGACTGGATCGACCAGGCCATCCGGCACATCGATCTGGTCTTGCTAGACCACGCCAATTGTGAGAAAAAAGCAGCGGGCAACGCCCTCAGCTTGCTGTTTCGCTACCCGGCTAATGGGCGTTTGGTGGAAACCCTCTCGCCGCTGGCGCGGGAGGAGCTGCAGCATTTTGAGCGGGTGCATCGCCACCTGCAACGGTTGGGGATCCCCATCAAGCCCTTGTCGGCTGCGCCCTATGCGGGTCGCCTGAACCAACACCTGCGCCGCTCTGAGCCAGAGCATCTGCTCGACACCTTGCTGGTGGCAGCCATTATCGAGGCCCGCAGCCACGAACGCTTGGGCCTGTTGGGGATCCACGCGCCTGACCTGGAGTTGCGGCAGTTTTACCTGTGGCTGGCGGCTGCGGAGGAGCGCCATTGGCAGCTTTATTTGGATTTGGCCTTGGATCAGTTCCCTGCCGATCAGGTGCAGGAGCGTCTCGATACTCTACTCCAGGTGGAAGCCGAGATCTTGTCTTCCCTTCACCCCGACCCCCGTGTTCACAGCTAGCCCCACTCCGTTCTCCCCCCGCGGTGCAGCTCCCATGTTCCAAGCGACGCGGCAGTGGTTGGCCTTCTGGTATACAACGGTTACGGCAGTGTTGCTGCTGTTGTTTGCCGGCAGCTTCTATTGGTACGTGCAGTCAACCCTGATCGAGCGGGTGGACGATACCCTTGGCCATGTGGTGGAAATTGTCGAGCGGTCTTTGGTGGTGGATGAGAGCCTCTTGGATCCGCAGCAGGCCCGCCGCAGCTTAGAGGCCAGCTTTCGGGATGATCCCAGCACCCTAGAGGACGATCACATCGACTTGGAGTGGTTCGGCCCTCAGGGAACGCTCATCTGGTCCACGGTACCTGGCGGGATCCCTGCCCCCCTGTTGACCGAGGGATCCCTGCACACTGCCCGTATCGCCCCTGGGTATTGGCTGCGCCAGTTCACCGAGCCGATTGTGGCCGGTGGGAAGCTGCTGGGCTATCTGCGGGTCAGCCATCCCTGGTTTGAGGTGAGCAAGCCAACGCGACAGTTGATCCGGGATCTTTCCCTCTGGGTGGTGGCCGGTTTGACGGGTGTGGGGGCCATTGGCTGGATGCTCTCCGGTTTGGCCATGCAACCCATCCGGCAGTCTTATCAGCAGCTCAAGCAATTTACCGCCGACGCCTCTCACGAGCTGCGCAGCCCCTTGGCCAGCATTCAAACCGCGGTACAGGTGGCTTTGGCGGATTCCCAATTGGATGCCGACACCCGGCAGCGCTGGCAGATGGTGGAGCGGTTGTGTTTACGGCTGGGTCGTCTGGTGGATGACCTACTGTTTCTGGCCCGCCACGACAGCGGTATGGTGCCTTTCCAACCCCGTTGCTGTGCGCTGGATGCTCTGCTGCTGCAGGTGGTGGAAGAGCTGCAGGGCCTGGCCAACCAAAAGCAGATCCGCTTGCAGCTGGAGATTGCTGCCCCTGAGAGCGGGACGGAACCTTCTCCCGCCCAGGTGGATCCCTTCGGTTTTTGGGGAGATGAAGATCAATTGGCCCGCCTGTTCACCAACCTGATTGAAAACGCCCTTCTCCACACTCCCCCGCAAGGAGAGGTGCAGGTGAGGCTGGAACAACGGCTGCGCTCCGGATCCCCAGAGCTGGTGGTACGGGTACAAGATACCGGGCCAGGGATCCCGCCTCAGGCTCTGCCCCATGTGTTCGATCGCTTTTATCGAGCAGATCCGGCTCGCAGCGGGGATCCCGGTCGCCTCTCAGGGTCAGGTTTGGGGCTGGCGATCGTCAAAAGCATTGCCCAACAGCATCAAGGTCAGGTGCAGGTGGAGAGCGAGCTGGGCCAGGGATCCAGCTTTGAAGTTATTTTGCCCCAGCGGCAGTTGGAAATCTGTACCCCAGAGAGAGTCTGAAAGTGCTCTGGAAAACAGACAGCCCTCGGTCAATATGCTAGCTTTAAGCCAAGATTGACCGAGTCTTTATTCAGAACTGTATCAAGAACCGTATTGGCCCAGTTGAACTGGATTTTTGGGTACATTTTTGGGTACTAGATATCTTTCCTTTCCAGATTTAAGAACTTCTCTTTTTCCCGGATAAAACGGCAGAGATGGGATCAGCTCCCAGGCTCTTGCCCCTCTCAGCCGGCTGCTGAGCTGTCGATTGGGTGATGAGTGAGTGCAGTCCGCCCGCGCAGCCCCACAATTTCCCATTGAATCCTGTGCCAGGAAAACGTTATGTATCGCTTCCAGGTTCGTGCCATCACCCAGCCGGGCGAGAGAATTGCCTTGGTGGGATCCAGCGCAAAATTGGGCTCCTGGGATCCCTGCCATTGCATTTGGCTGCAAACGGATCCGACTCGCTATCCGCTGTGGTGGGTAGAGTTGCCGTTGAGCCCGGCAGATGGCGCGCCCGGCCCGCTGTTACCCTACAGTGGATGTTTAAAAGAAACTCCTCGAGTGGAGTACCGATATCTGCGCGTGCAAGCCGGTGGGCAAGTGATTTGGGAATCCACCGCTGTCAATCGCTGGGTGCCCCTTGAACCAGAACCTTTACCGGCAGTTTTGATTGTCGAGGATGGGGAGTTTGGCCAGATCCCTGCCTATCCTTACGGCTATTTTGCCGATCCCATTCCTGAGGTCGAACCGGAAAATCCGCAAGGGCTAAAAGTCGTCATTTTGGGCAGCTCCGTTGCCCTGGGGTGCAGCGCTTGGCTGTTGCGAGGTTGGGCTTGGCTGTTGCAGAAAGCTCTACAAGAGCGCTATGGCCATCAAGTGCGAAATCTCTCCCAATTGGGGGCCAATGTCAGCCGAACTCTGTTGCGGTTTGAGCAGGCGGTGATCCCTGAACGTCCTGATGTCGTTATTGTTGCCCTGTCCTTGGGAAATGAAGGCTTGGTATCGGCCTTGCCCCAGCATCGCCGCGCCCTGCAGAGGCGGTTTGAAAACGGCCTGCGACGGTTAATTCAGCGAATTCAAGACATTGGAGCCTTGCCAGTTCTGGGAGGGGTTTATCCCCATGCAAACTACGGCCCAGAACAGCATCTTCTTTTGCAAGAAACTCAGCAAAGAATGCTCAGCTGGGGATGCCCTGTGTTCAATTGGCTGCCCCATTTGGAAGATGGACAGGGCCGCTGGAAACCAGACCTTGCTTTTGACCCAGCTCACCCCAATTCCAAGGGTCATCAGGTCATGTTTGAGGCCATCGATCTCTCTCTTCTGGATCCCGGCCAAGTTAGTTCAGCTCGTAGAAAGCTTGCTCAACCCGTTGGAGAACGGGTCGTTTTTGCAGATGAGCATGGTTTTTGGGTGACTGCAGAAACAGGCAAAAACCAATTTCGCATCGTGAATGTAACTCCCTATCCCTATACCATCACGCCCACTTGGCAGCCTTTGCAAGCCGCTTTCCAAAAAGCAGGTCTACAGCCGGGTCTGTATATTGGCAAAAGCGATGAAAGGCTAGGGGATGCGACCCTATATTCACTTTCCATACGAGAAGATGGTTCGGTGCAAACCACCCTCTCCGTTCCTGCAGATGCCGATCTGGTCTTCTCCCCAGTAGCCCAGTTCTTTTCCTCGGAATCAGTAGAAACGATCTTCGAGGATGGATCGTTGATCCTTCTCAAGCTCAGTGGATCCTCAGAAGGCTCTTCTAATCCCATGCCTCGCCTGTGCGTGATCAACCAGAGCAATCACGAGTACAACATCCACCCCATGTGGAAGGAAGTGCGGGCTGCTCTCAAAGCCATGCCGATGGGTGTTTACGAAGATCCGAGCCACCGCGAAGCTCTCTTCCGCACCTTGATGATCGGGGAAGGTGGCCTCGAAAGTCGGGTAAAGGCTGCTCCTGGATCGGTCATGCTGCTGGAATACACCTGCAAATTATCGGATATTCATCGTGTTGCCATTGTGCCGTTAGGGGATCGCTGCGCGGTGCGAATGCTGCTCTACAAGTTGGAATATGACGGGCCTGCCTTTCCTTTTGATTTGACGCGCACCAGCAATTTGGCCGATGTGGCCGATATGATCCACAACGAGTTTCAGGGCATGTGGGATCCGCAATATTTACACTACAGTCCTGAAGATCGGCGAATTTACCACAGCAAGTGGACGGGCCTCTCTTTTGGCCATGAAGTGGAAGAGGGGGAAGATCCACTTCAGAATATGGATCCCATCCATGAGCGAATGCGAACTCGCTACACTGCTCGCGCCAAGCGTTTTATGTATGTTTTGGAAAAAGCCGATAAAGTCTTGTTTGTGCGCACAGGGGGTTGCCGGCGAGAGGCCGTTGTTGACTTAATGGATAAGCTGGCGGCTAAGCGCAGGGGCAAGCCTTTTCTGCTGCTGATTGTTTCTCCTCAGTCTTCTGATGAGTTTGCCGGGATCCCCAATGTTATCCATTATGAGATGGAGTTAAATCCCGACCGCATGTGCGCAGATCCTGAGCATTGGAAGTACTGCACAGGGGTAATGAGAGATATTCTCCATTCTTTGGGGGTCTCTACCCGAAATCTTTTCTGGTGCCCTCCACAACTGTAGCCGTTCCAAGGTTTCACTGCAATTCGAAAGAATGATCGCTGCTGCCCAAACGCTCCGCGCCGCTTCCGCGACCACCCCCAACTCTTCTCCCAAGGGGACTCTGAGGTGTTCAACTCCAGAAAGCTGATGATCGGACTCGAACCGACGACCTGCTCATTACGAGTGAGCTGCTCTACCAACTGAGCTACATCAGCAGGGCTTTGAAGTGAGGACTGGATAGGAGAATCCGCAGACCCACCGGTGGGCCTATCGATTCTAACTCATCCTTGCCTTGCTCGGGATCCCCAGCGCCATAGCCCCAAAGATAGCCCCAACGTCAGCCACGCCAGCCAATCCCCCGCGCGATTGTAGAAAGTTGTCTCAGAACGCCGCTTCACTTCTCCCGTAATCACCCCCCGCTGAAAGATGGGGCCAACCTGCTGGAGCCGACCTGAGGGATCCACCACCAGATTGCCGCCTGTGTTATTGACAAACACCACGCCCCGCCGATTTTCCACAGCCCGGAAAACCGAGAGCTGGCCATGCAACATCGGCCAGTGGCTATTACCAAACCAGCTATCATCCGAAATCACGATCAAAGACTCGGCGCCGCGACGGGTTAAAGTTCGGCTGGGCGCAGGCAAGACGCTCTCCAAGCAGATCATCACCCCCAAAGGCCCGAAAAGCTCCCCTCCGTCCAGAGGCCGATAGCCATCGGGTGAAGGCACGTAGCGCCCCGACTCGAAATAGGGAAAGATCCACTGCTTGCCAAACCCATCCAGCAAGTTGCCCCGGGCGTCAAACAACAGGGCCGTGTTAAAAAATCGCTGCTCTGGCTCCGGCAAATGGGCTGTGCGGGGATCCGGCTCTGTTGCCCCCGTAATCAAAGCGCCTTCCGGCGGCAGAATCGCTTGCATTGGCTCGATCACGTAAGGCTCTAGGCCGGTATTCAGCAGCCGTGCCCGCAGCGCCCCCTCCGGCCAAACCACCAACTGTGCCCCAGCAGCCACCCCCTGGGCAGAAAGCTGATGCAGCTCCCGGTAGCGCTCCAGGCGGTAGTTCCAACTGCGATCGGCTTCCAGCCAAGCCACCTGCTGCACTGCCGCTACCCGAAAGTCAGGATCCCTGTTTTCGACGGCCAAGGCATCGAAGTCGGCCAGGCGCACGCTTCCATAGGCCAAGACCAGCCCCGTCAACCCCAGGCCGCAGGCGAGCGTACCCCAGAAATCCCTGTTCCTGAGCATCTCACCCAAAACGTTTCTCAGGGATCCCCCAGGCGCCTGCCACCGGCTAGAAATCTGCCTGGCCATCTGCCAAAGAACCCCATTGACGAACACGGCATAGAAGGTAACCCCCCAGATCCCCGTAACATCGGCCACCTGGATCCCGAGGGGCCAGTCGAACAACAGGGATCCCCAGTGGAAAGGGATGGGCCACCAGAGCAAGCCCAACAGCCCATCCAAGCCCGTCCAGACCGTGGCCAAGCCCAGCGGACGTGCCCAAACCGGCAGGGGACGACTCAGTTGCAAACTCAGGAGCGTAGCAGTGGTGAAAAAGAGGGGGATCAGGGGAGCCACCACCACGCCCCCCAGGATCTCCCAGGCGCTCAACACCTTAACCGAGAAGGGATCCACCCAGAAGGCATACAGGCAAACCCAAAACCAGAGGCCATAGGCCAAACGCCACCGCGCCCACCCTTGCCGTTGCTCGCACAGGCCAAACAGCAGGGCTAAGCCCAGCAGCGCTCCCGGAAACCAGTGCCACCAGCGGTTGGGGGATCCCAGACAAAGCAGCGCAATGGCCAAACCCATCAGCCAGCGGGATCCCTCGCCTGGATTTCTCTTTTGGGGCAGATCCTGCCGTTGAGTTGAAGATTTCAGTTCCAGCTTCATCACCTCAATAAAATTCAGCCTCCTCGGGAAACCCCACGGGGATTGAACACGCCCCTGCCGACGGATCCTCTCCAGAGTAGCGCTCTCGCAGCAGCCGGGAATATCTCCTGGAGCACAGAACTCCTACTGCTTGAATCTAAAGCTGTGTTAACATTTTGCATAACTTCAGGGGGCTGGCGCCTTCCGGCTTAGGTTGGGGATCCCGTCAGCGGTGCGCGGCACTATGGGCAAGGTTTTGGTTTTGAATGCCTCCTACGAGCCGCTCAACATCACCAGTTGGCGCAGGGCAGTCGTTCTTTTGCTCAAGGGCAAGGCCGAGCAAATCGAGCACAATGGCCGAGTGGTGTACGGCAACATTCCCTTGCCCACCGTCATTCGTCTGCGCCACTATGTCCACGTTCCCCATAAGGAGATCCCGCTCACGCGCCGCAACGTCCTCTACCGGGATGGGCATCGTTGTCAGTACTGCGGCTGCTTCGGCGAAGATCTCACCCTGGATCACGTGATCCCTCGGTCTCGTGGCGGCGGGGATACTTGGGAAAATGTGGTCAGTGCCTGTGTGCGTTGCAACGTGAAAAAAGGGAACCGCACCCCCCGCGAAGCCGGTATGCCCCTGCTGCGCCAACCCCGCCGTCCCCACAGCACTCTTTACTTTGAAATCTCCAAAGCCGTCGGCAGTGGTTCCCATCGAGAATGGTCTAAGTACACCATCGGCCTAGAAGGGGATCCCCAGGAGGAATTGTTGGACAGCCCAAGCTAGACGGGCCGCCTAGGGATGGACTTCCGATACAGGGGCAGCTTTGGAAATGGGGGGAGAAGTGGTGGCCGGGATCCCGGTCTCGATCCACCGGTGAATCAGGGCATTGACCTCTTCGGGGCGCTCATCGTGGGGGCAGTGGCCAGCCTCCAGGAAGTATTCCACTGCTTGAGGATAGTGGGCCCGGTACAGCTTAGAGCGTTCCCGAGCCCGCATCCAGGGATCCCGTTCTCCCCAGATCAACAACAGCGGGCGCACCAAGCTGCACAGCAGCTCATCTACATAGCGTCCCTTCTGCCCACCTCGCATCAAGGCCACAAACACATCGGCAGCCCCCGGATCCTGGGTGGGGCGATGGATGGCCTCGACCAGCTGATCGGTCACGGCTGCCGGGTCGTAGTAAACCTGCTTCAGCTTGGCTCGGATCACGTGCGGCTGCCGCAAATACTGAAACAGCAGGTAAGACACCAGGCGCTGGCGCAGGCCCCAGCCCACCAATCCGCCTATCCATTGCCGCCATCCGGTCGGGGATCCCTTGAGGGTGGAAAACCCACCTGCCCCATTCAAAAGCACCACGCCCCGCACCCACTCCGGCCACTCCGCCGCAAAACTGAGCACCACATAGCCGCCCAGGGAGTTGCCGATCCCCACCACAGGCCGACGGATTACCTGTTGGCAAAAGTCCCGCAGCTGATCCCGCCAGATTTCGGCGCGGTAGTCCCAGTTGGGCTTGGCGGAGCGACCGAAACCCAGCAAATCGATGGCGTACACCTGGTAGTGTTGAGCCAATTCGGGAATGTTCTTGCGCCAGTGGTCGGTGGAGGCTCCAAAGCCGTGCACCAGAAGCAGAGGCTGCCCCTGCTCACCCTGTTTGACGTAATGAACTGACTGCCCCCGCCAGATCCACTGCGCCGAAATGGGAGTGGCCGATGCCGATGTCGAAGCCATAGGAGTTGCTTGTAAGCCTTTCTTAATTCTAGGTTCTTTGCAGCTACTCCGGGGGGAAGCCCACCCTCTACGGGCAACGTAAGAGCAGTGGGCCTGTTAGACATAACCTCTGCTTTTTAGACTTTGTATCACCAGGTCAATACATTCGGAGATGCTTTGCTCGGCAGTTTTGCACACCACCTCCGGCTGTTCCGGCGGCTCGTAGGGATCGTCAATACCGGTAAAGTTCTGGATTAAGCCTGCCCGCGCCTTTCGATAGAGGCCCTTCACATCCCGGCGTTCGCACACCTCCAGGGGGGCATCCACAAAGACCTCGATGAAGCTGCCAATATATCGCCGTACCTCCTGCCGTGGTGCCCGATAGGGGGAAATGGCCGACACCAGCACAATCACCCCGTGCCGAGTCAGCATCTCCGCCACAAAGCCGATGCGGCGAATGTTCTCATCCCGATCCGCTTTGCTGAAGCCCAGACCCTTGGTGAGATGTTGCCGCACCAGGTCCCCATCGAGCACTTCCACCGGCAGCCCCCAAGCGCGCAACTGCTGGGCCACGCCGCAGCTTAGGGTGGTTTTGCCCGCCCCGCTCAACCCTGTAAACCAGACCGTTACCCCCCGCCGCGACATCTGTCTGTTTGCTTCTGTCTGTTTGCTGTGGATCCCTGAATCTTGGGCCCTGCCAGAATATCATCTCCAAAGCAGGGTGGTACACTCGAAACACGGCTTGCGCCAGCCCCAAAGCGCTCCGCGCCGCCAACACGACAGCAATCTTTTACCGGCCATGTCTCCTCTAACTTCGCCTCTTGCCAGTGCCCCCTCGGGATCCCCGACAACTGCCGAGCTGTTTGCCGAGCATGTGATGGCCACCTATGGGCGCTATCCCCTGACCTTGGTGCGCGGGCAGGGGTGTCGGGTTTGGGATGAGCAGGGGCGCGAGTACCTGGACTTTGTGGCCGGCATTGCCACCTGTACCCTGGGGCATGCCCACCCGCTGTGGATTCAGGCGCTCACCGAGCAGGCGCAACAGTTGCACCATGTTTCCAACCTTTACTACAACCAGCCGCAGGCACAACTGGCTCAATGGCTGACCCAGCACTCCTGTGCCGACAAGGTGTTTTTCTGCAACTCAGGGGCGGAAGCCAATGAGGGAGCCATTAAGCTGGCTCGCAAGTATGCCCACACGGTGCGCGGGATCCAAGATCCGATGATCCTCACCGCCCATGCCAGCTTCCATGGCCGCACCCTGGCCACCATTACCGCCACCGGCCAGCCCAAATACCAAAAAGACTTTGCCCCTCTGGTGCCCGGCTTTGATTACGTTCCCTACAACGACATCGAGGGCACAGCAGCGGTGTTGGAGCGCTGGGGCGAGCGGGTGTGTGCCGTGCTGTTGGAGCCGTTGCAGGGGGAAGGGGGGGTTGTGCCGGGGGATCCCGCCTATTTTCAATGGTTGCGCCGGATCTGCAGCGAGCGGGGCGTTCTGCTGATGTTGGATGAGGTGCAGGTGGGCATGGGCCGTACTGGCATGCTGTGGGGCCACTGTAACCTGGGGGTGGAGCCGGATGTGTTCACCTTGGCCAAGGGCCTGGCCGGTGGGATCCCCATCGGGGCCTTGTTGGCGAAAGACTTTTGCGCCGTGTTTCAGCCGGGGGATCACGCCAGCACCTTTGGGGGCAACCCCTTGGCTTGTGCGGTGGGCCTGGCGGTTTGCCGCACGCTAATGTCGGAGAGTTTGGTTTGGAATGCCCAGCAGACAGGGGTGTATCTGCGTCAGGGGCTGTCCCGCTTGGCGGAGCAGTTTCCGCAGCTCGTTGAGCAAGTGCGGGGCTGGGGCCTGATTCAGGGCTTGGTGGTGCGCATCCCGGCGGCTGAAGTGGTCAAGGCAGCCATGGACTGCGGGCTGTTGTTGGTGCCGGCAGGATCCCAGGTGGTGCGCTTGGTGCCCCCCTTGATCGTCACCCCGGCAGAAATTGACGCGGCTCTAGCGATGTTGGCATCGGCTTTGCAAAGGTTGGCCGCCTCCCTTGGCCATTCCGGGGCAGCCTAGCCTCGCCAGACTTGCCGCAGAAATGCCTGCAACTGCTGTCGGGCAGGGAGCTCGTGGGGAGCGGGATCCCTTGCCTGTTCCAGAAGGGGCAATACCTCCTCCGCATAGGCCGGAACAAAGCCGGCAGCAGGCCAGAGCAAATCCGAGGTGGCCCGCAGGTTCAAGACTTGGGATCCCTGCCTGAGCAGGAGAGGCCGCACCCAGAGCAGCGGCGGGGTGTCAGAGCCTGCCTCAAGACTGTGGCGAGAAACCTGAATCAGCTCCACATAGAGGGTGGCCTGCGACCCTGGCAGGGCGAGGATGGGACGGGGTGAGGGTGGAGTGCTGCCCACCTCCACCGGGGCAGGCAAAGGGCGGCTTCTGAAAGGGATATTCTCCACAGAGCCACATCGGGCGGGCAAACGAGGCAACAGGGTCATGCAATCGTTAACTGAAGACGATATGGACTGTACTGATCCTAATCGATGGCCTCCTTACTTTTCTTTGGCAGGCGGGTTGGCCGGGGATCCCGTCTTTGCGGGCATTTCGTGAACCCGATTTTGTGGCATGGTGCTAGGTAGCTTTCTGATCAAACTTGAACGGATCCCGCCATGATGCACACTTTTGTCCCGCCCCACCGCTTTTTCCCCTACCTGACCTGGACGGAGATCCAGGCCATGCCCGACAAAGAGAACGTGGTGATCATTCAGCCGGTTGCCTCAATCGAGCAACATGGGCCCCACCTGCCCCTGGTGGTGGATGCCTGCATCGGCACGGCGATCATTGGGCGCGCCATGGAGAAGCTGGAGCCTGAGATCCCGGCCTATGTTTTGCCCACCCAATGTTACGGCAAAGCCAACGAGCATTGGCATTTCCCCGGCACCATTACCCTCTCGGCTCAAACCCTGATGGCGGTGCTGACAGAAGTGGCAGAGAGCATCTACCGAGCTGGGTTTCGCAAGCTGGTGTTCCTCAATTCCCACGGTGGCCAGCCACAGGTCCTGGAGATTGTTGCCCGCGATCTGCACCAGAAGTATGAAGATTTCATGCTGTTTCCGGTGTCGGTCTGGCGCGTTCCCCACGAAGGACGAGAGCTGTTTACCGAGAAAGAACGGGAATTGGGCATTCACGCCGGCGATGGGGAGACCAGTATGCTGATGCACCTTTTGCCGGACACGGTGCGAACCGACCGATTGGTCTGCGAATATCCCCACGATCTGCCGGAAAACAGCCTGCTCAGCATGGAAGGGCGGATCCCTTTCGCTTGGGCAACTCGCGATCTCACCCAGAGCGGAGTTTTGGGCGATGCCACCGCCGCCACGCCGGAGAAAGGCAAAGTTTTGGTGGAGTCCATGTCTGACGGCTGGGTGCGGCTGATCCGAGATCTGCACCGGTTCCAGCAGCCCAAGGCTTGGCGCAAAGCCCCGCTGCTGGTCTAGGGATCCAGGCAAAAGACCTACGGCCTGCTTTGTGAAAGGCTTTCGCCAGAACTGGCCGACCAAGATACGACCTGCTGACGCGATCAGGGCAGCTTTTTGCTGGGCTGCTGCAAACTCTATCTGCCCAATGGGAAAGGGTGATACCTTGGCCCCAGAACACACCCGTTCTGGTGGAAATGGGGTGGATTTGGGCAAAGTTCACCTGGCCACTGCCCATGAGGGTATGGATATCTTCATCGCTAACGGTCAGGAGCTGCAGTCGAAGCGGCAGTACCCGGAAAGCCGAAGGGGAAGCTGGCCCAGTTGCTGCGTTGCAGGCAAAAGGGTTCGCGGCGGTATCGCCGACTGGTTCGTCATCTTTCCTGTCGGGCCCAAGCTGTTCGCCTCTGGCGGCGGGGAGCGCTTGAAAGAATC
Source organism: Thermostichus sp. OS-CIW-31 (assembly GCF_054060305.1). Taxonomy (NCBI): domain Bacteria; kingdom Bacillati; phylum Cyanobacteriota; class Cyanophyceae; order Thermostichales; family Thermostichaceae; genus Thermostichus; species Thermostichus sp. OS-CIW-31. Next base: position 38,645 of record NZ_JBSSDA010000021.1, read on the forward strand.
CTCGCCCTCTGGGTCAAGACTCAATTAACCAACGGCTCCAGCCCCCGCAAACACGCTGCCAATGCGGCGCATTGCCTCTTCCACGTTGGCGCGGCTGTTGAAAGCGGACAGGCGCAGATAGCCCTCTCCGGCGCTGCCGAAGCCAGAGCCAGGGGTACCCACCACATGGCAGGTGTGCAGCAGCTTGTCAAAAAACTCCCAACTGCTCAGCCCATCGGGTGTTTTCACCCAGACGTAGGGGGCATTCACGCCGCCATAGACTTGGATCCCCACTTCGGCCAACTGCTGGCGAATGATGCGGGCATTTTCCAGGTAAAACTGCACCAGACCTTGCACCTGCGCTTGCCCCGCTTCGGAATAGACCGCCTCCGCCCCCCGCTGCACAATGTAGGACACCCCGTTGAACTTGGTGGATTGACGGCGATACCACAAGCTCCACAGATCCACCCAGGATCCATCGGCAGCTTGCCCCCGCAAAGACTTGGGCACCACCGTAAAGGCACAGCGGGTGCCGGTAAACCCAGCGGTTTTGGAAAAGGAGCGGAACTCGATGGCACATTCCCGCGCCCCTGGAATCTCGTAAATGGAGTGGGGGATCCCGGGCTCGGTGATATAGGCTTCGTAGGCGGCATCGAACAGGATCAGGGAGCCGTGGGCACGGGCATAGTCCACCCAGTTTTGCAGATGCTCCCGTGTGGCCACTGCGCCTGTGGGGTTATTGGGGAAGCAGAGGTAGATCACATCCACCTTTTGGCTGGGCAGGCTGGCGGTGAAGTGATTTTCGGCAGTGATGGGCAGATAGACCAGGCCCTCGTATTCGCCGCGTTCGTTGGCCGGCCCCGTATGGCCCGCCATCACGTTGGTGTCCACATAAACCGGATAGACAGGATCCGTGATGGCGATGGTGTTGTCGTGGCCGAGGATATCCAGGATGTTGCCGCAATCGCACTTGGAGCCATCGGAGACGAAGATCTCGGAAGCGTCGATATCGCAGTTGCGGGCCTGGAAGTCGTGCCGGGCAATGGCCTGGCGCAGCCACTCGTAGCCCTGCTCTGGCCCATAGCCGCGAAAGGTGGCCCGTTCCCCCATTTCCTCCACCGCCCGGATCATGGCCGTTCGACAGGCTTCCGGCAGCGGCTCGGTGACATCGCCAATGCCCATTTTGATAATTTGAGCTTCGGGATGGGCGGTGGCAAAAGCCTGCACCCGCCGGGCGATCTCGGGAAAGAGATAGCCGGTCTTGAGCTTGAGGAAGTGGTCGTTGATCCTAGCCATGGAGGTTTGCCGAAGAGGAGGTCATCGGCTTTTCAGTGTAGCTGTTCGCGCTAGCGGGACGGAGTCCTTAGCCGGTTCCGGGCCAGAACTCTTCTACGTCGCGGTTCCCCTGCCCATAGCAACAACCCCGGCGGAGGCGGGACGGAGTAGGATGCTACCTTGGCAAAGATCCTTTGGAGAGCAGGGATGAAGCAGCAGAGGGGAATGGCTCGGCACGAGAGGTGGGCGGTGGGCCTGTTGGCGATCTGGGTTTGGCTGAGCTGGGGGATGGGGGCCTGGTCTGCTCCCCTTTGTCGGGATCCCCTCTTGCTGCGGCAGATCTTGGCAGCTCTGGGCCGTCCGGAGGTGAAGGTAGAGGAGGTGGCCCTTTTTGATCCGGATCAGTGTCTTGTCCAACTGGTGCTGGATCGTCAGGGGTTGAGCGGCTCCTTGCCGCCCGAAATAGGCCAATTTCGCCGGTTGCGAGCCTTGTCCCTCAGCCACAACCAACTTTCCGGCCCCCTGCCGCCCGAGCTGGGGCAACTCAGCCAGTTGGAAAACCTGTTTCTCGACTACAACGAATTCTCCGGCTCCATCCCATCCGAGCTGGGGCAGCTGCGCAACCTGCGCGGCCTGTTTTTGGATCACAACCAGCTCTCTGGGCCTATTCCCCCCCAGCTGGGGCAACTGCGCCACCTGGAAAACCTCATCCTGCAAAACAACCGCCTCAGCGGCACCCTTCCCGGCCAACTGGGCCAGATGAGCTCCCTCAAGGGCCTGTTTTTGGATCGCAATCAGCTCTCTGGGCCTATTCCCCCCCAACTGGGGCAACTGCGCCACCTGGAAAACCTCTACCTGTCGGACAATCGCCTCAGCGGATCCCTGCCCCCCGAACTGGCCCAACTGAGTCAGTTGCGGGATCTGCGCTTGGCACGTAACCAGTTCACGGGAGAATTGCCGACCTTTTTGGCAGAACTGCCCCGACTGGAGCGGCTGCACATCGAGGGAAACCCCGGCCTCTGCTTGCCGGCCGCCCTGTCGGAGTGGTTTGCCGGCCTAAACCCGGCGGATCCCCTGCCGGCTCCCATCTGCTCATGGACTCCGTCCCGCTAACGCGACCGGTAGCCTACTGGGGCTCCGTCCCGCTCAAGTGCTCCGCACCGCGACCGCGAACGGCGCAAGTGTGGGATCCCAGCTTGTCCTGGGTGGAGGAGGAGAGCCGTAGCGACGACCAGGCCACTCCTGCTCGGTGGGCCACCACCACTCCAACCGCCTCCAGATAGGAGGTTACCGACACATGAGGGATCCCCAACTGGCGGGGGTGCACCTGCATCACGGTGGTGTTTTCCTCGACGGCAATGAAAAGCGGAGGACGGGCAAGGACTCCGTCCGTTCGCGTCAGCGGCGGAGCATTGTGGTGGGGTTGCGACAGCGTTGCGCCGCAATAACGGCTGGCCAGGTGCAGCAAGCCAGGCCCCCCAAAGGCAGTGGCCGGGGCAATGACGCTGTCCACCTGCTCTGCTGTCAGGTCGCCCGGTTGGGCGGGATCCCCGCTCTTGACGAACTGGGGAGCGTAGCTGAGGCCCACCAAAACCGAAGGCAAGAAGGTAAACCCCACCTCTTCAGCAGCAGCGCGGGGGTGAACCGGCTTGGGGAAAGTCTCAGGGTAGAAAGCGGGGGCATGGGCACAAGGGATCCGCAACTCCCGCACCACCAGGTGGCTGATCAGGGCTTCGACGCCGGCCAGGGGATCCACCCCCCTTCCCTGCTCGTACTGGCTGAAGTCCAAGTCATCCGGAAAGCGGGCCACCACGGCAATGGCCTCTGCCCCCAGGCAAACCAGCTCCTGGGCAGTCTCCAAGAGAGCATCAGGCTGGGCCAGGGATCCCTGGCTGGCTCCTGAGGGGGAGAAGCCGACGGAAACGCCCAAGGGTTGGCGGGTCAAGCGCCAGGGGCCAATGTTGAGCCCCAAGGTGGCCTGAGCAGCCTGCATCACCTGCAGGTGGCGTTGTTGCAGATCGGGGGGGATCCCGGCATCCAGCACCACCCCAACACAGTTTTGGCGCACTGGCCGCAAATTCCACACTCCCGCACAGAACTGATCCAGGCCGTACCCTTCCACGTACAACACGTTCCCCATCGGCCAAAACAAACTGGCTCCGTTTAACACGTTGGGATGGGTGATGACCCGCTCTGCGGCTGCTGCCAGGGTGCGGGCAACAGGCAGGGCATCCCCGGCAAAACCACCGATGCGGGCACCAATGCCGGTGGGGATGAGCAGGAGGCTGGTGTAGGGATGGCTCATGCTGCTATGTCTACAGCACTCTATGCTGCTACACGCGAACGGGAACCGCACCGCTAACGCCGGACGGACAGGATCTGCTGGGCTAGGGCCTCGGCCCGCCGCACACAATCTCCCAAGGCCACGCCATCCAGGTAGTTGGCACACACCCACACCCCTGGGGTTTGGTCGGCCAGGCTGGCCTGCAATTGGGCAATCCGCTGCCGGTGGCCAAGCGTATATTGCGGGATAGCCTGGGGCCACAGGCGCTCTCCCAGGCGGATGGGTTCGACAGGGCGGGTGAGCAGGATCTGGCTGAGTTCTGCATGCACAATTTGGGCCCGCTCGTCAGGGGAGAGCGCCGTAATGGGCGGGATCCCTTTCTGGCGGGCAAAAGCCGCATCGGTAGCTCCCCCGATGAAGCTGATCAGGCAGTGATAGCCCTGAGGAGCCCGCTCTGGGAAGAGGGAGGAGGCCCAGATGGTGCCCAGGGTGCGCAGGCCCTGAGAGCGAGGGATCAGATGGCCAAACCCTCGCAGCGGTTGGGGGAGGGCTTCTTCTGGATAGGCCAAAGCCACCACCGCCACAGGCGGGTAGGGGATTTCCCTCAGCAGCCGGCTGGCCTGGGGGTTGAGATCCTGCAGGAGGGTGGCAGCAGCGTAGGCAGGGAGGGTGAGCACCACCTGTTGAGCCGCCACCCAGTGGATTTCTTCTGGGGCCGTGTGCTCTGCACCGCTGTCGTGTATGACGAAGCCCACCCGGTAGCCCGTCTCATCCCGCTTGAGATGCACAGCCCGCCAGCCCAGCCGCAGCGCACTGCCCAGTTTCTGGGCAATCGCCTCAGGTAGCTGCTGCAACCCCTGCCGCAGGTTACCCAGTTGGCCCCGCTTGGGAGGAGGTTGGATAGGGGAGTTGCCGCTGTCCTGTTGACGGGTTCGCGGGAGCGTCGCGTAGCGATAACGGCTGCGCAAAGCCTGCACAGCACCGGCAAAGAGGCTGCCGTAGCGTTCTTCCAAGCCGGCAATGCGGGGGAAGGCTGCCAAGGCGCTGAGCTGATCCGGATCCCCGGCATACACCCCTGAGGTAAAAGGTTCGACCAGCCGTTCCACCACCTCGGATCCCAGTTGCCGCTGGAAGAATTGCCGCACCGTTTCCTCTTTGCCCGGCGGTGGCGCGACAAACCCCAACAACCCACGTAAGGCCCGCAACTTGCCGCCCACGCTCAACAGCCGCGAGCCAATGGCTGCAGAAGGGCTCAGGGGCACCGGCAGCAGCTCTTTTTCCCAGTAGATGTAGCGGGGCAACTGGGCATCGGCCAGCACCAGTTGAGAGGACTCCGTCCCGCTGTCTCGACCGGCCAAGCCCACCTCGGCGATCAGGTTGAGCAAAGGGAGGGTGGGAGTGAAGCTGTTGGGGCCCTCTTCCCAGCGATAGCCGCCTCCGGATTGGGTGGAGATACAGCCCCCCACGCGGGAGCTGGCCTCGGCCAGGAGCAGCGGCTGGGTGGAGTCATCCCTGGAGGATAGGCCCTGTTGCAGTCGCAAGGCTAACGTTAGGCCGCTGATGCCCGCCCCCACCACCACCACCTCGGCCTGCGAGGGCTGCGTCCCGCTAAAGTGCTCAACAGAAGAGTTCATCTTTTGGGTTCCAACGGGGTTTTCAATCCTCAAGAGTCAAACAATTATGCTCTGAGCCGCTCCCCGTCCCACCAGCGCGTTCGCGTCAGCGGTGCGGAGCATTTTGGATCTATAGCAGCTAGCGCAGCACCCGAAATAGGCTGGGGATCCCGGCTACCTGGGGCAGTTGTTGGATCTCGGCCAGCGCCTGCCGGCAGTCGGCCTCCCGGACGGTGTGGGTGAGAATCACAATCTCCGCCTGCTCTTGGTGACATTCCTTTTGGGTAATGCTCTCCAGGCTAACCCGGTGGCGACCGAAGCAGGTGCCAATCGCCCCCATTACCCCCGGCTGATCCTGAGCCAACACCCGCACGTAAAACTCCGACTCCAATTCCGAGAGAGGGATCAAAGAGGCGGCAGCGGGGAAGCAGGAGAATCCCCACAGCGGATTGGGGGCATCAGCCCCCGTTTGCCGGTGGGCAATCAGGGTCAGCAGATCGCCAACAACGGCACTGGCAGTCGGCCCCCGCCCCGCCCCCGGCCCCGACAGCACCACCTGCCCCAAAGGATCCCCCTGCACCAGGACGGCATTGTCCACGCCGTTGATGTTGGCCAAGGGGTGGGTAGAGGGCAGAAGGGTGGGGTGAACCCGGATATCCAAAGCCATCTTCGCTGCCTCCCCGCCAGAGTTGGCCCTTTGGGCGATGGCCAAGAGCTTGAAGGTGTAGCCCCACTCGCGGGCATAGCGAATGTCGGTGGGGCTGATGCCGCGGATCCCTTCGCAGGGGATGGCTTCCCGCTTCACAGACACCCCGAAAGCAAGGCTGGCCAAAATGGCGATCTTGTCGGCGGCATCCCACCCTTCCACATCGGCGCTGGGATCCGCTTCGGCGTAGCCGTGGGCCTGGGCCAGGGCCAGGGCTTCCTCAAATGAGCTGGCCGCCTGGGTCATCTGGCTGAGGATGAAGTTGGTGGTGCCGTTCACAATGCCCCAGACCGCCTGGATGTGGCTGGCCTGCAGGGACTGTTGCAAGGGCTGCAGAATCGGGATCCCGCCCCCGACTGCCGCTTCCAAGAGCACCGAGACTTTGGCTTGGGCTGCCGCCTGAAAGATCTCCTCCCCGTGGCGGGCGATCACCGCTTTGTTGGCCGTGATCACCGGTTTGCCGTGGTCAAGGGCTTTTAAGATCAAGGTGCGGGCCGGCTCCAAGCCCCCCATCAGCTCGATGACCACGTCGATTTCCGGATCCGACACGATTTGCTCCAGATTGGTGGTCAGGCGCTCAGGCGGGATCCGCACTTGCCGTGGCTTGTCCAAAGAGCGCACCCCCACCGCCGCAATCTCAACCGACTGCAAGAGAGGATGCCGGGGTTGCTGCAGAATTTGCACAACACCCGTGCCAACCGTGCCCAGCCCCAATAGCCCAACTCGTTCGCGGTAGCGGCGCATAGCGCTTTAGACCACAACTCTTCCTTTTGCTTGCTGTTCCCGTTAGCGGGACGGAGTCCTTTGCCCTGTGAGGGCTCCGCCTCGCCAATGCAAACAGGAAGCGGACGGGATCCCCTCACCATTATCACGCTTGGATCCACGCTCTGCTAACGCGACCATGATCCGCATGCAGAGCACTTTGTTCGCGCTAGCGGGACGGCGTCCTTAGTTGGGATCTATACACTTGTCCGCCAGAGAATCCCGCAGGGCACGGACAAAGTGATAAGGGGGCAAAGGGGCGCTCCAATCCAGTTGCCAATGGGGGTGCTGAGCCAGCCAGGTTTGGGTGAGCTGAAGGGCGGCTTCCCACTCGGCAGGAGTGAGCAAAAAGTAGAGCCGCAAGGCCTCTCCCGGTTGGGGATCCCCCCTTTGCACAGGCCAGGTGGAAGGCCAAAGCTGCTGTAGGGCTTGCTGCTCCTGCTCTTGCTGCTCTTGGGCTTGTCGTTGCTGGAGATAGGCTTGCTTGCGGGCCAACAGATAGGCCGTCCCGCTTAGGGAGGGCTGTGGCTCCGGTTGGGGCTGAGGTTGAACCCTTCCTTTGAGACAGTACTCGGCCCGCCCTCCAATGGCTGCGAGGGCTTGTTCGTACTCCGTCTGCCGGGACAGCAGATGGGATCCCAGCCTTTCTGCTGAGAGAAAGCAGGTGCCAAAGCGCAGGGGCAGCACCGGCATCTGGGCGAACAGCCGGCAGATCACCTGGTCGTGGCGCAGGGCAGAACGCACCAACACCTCATCCGAGACTTGCAGCGACTCCGGATCCGGCATCGGCTCCACAGCAGCGGCAATTCGGCTGCCTGTCGGGGAGAACACCTGCACCGACCGATGGATCCCCTCGGTTTGCCGGATGAAGGGCAAAAGTTCTGGAGCTGGCTGCGGGAAGAAGGCGTAGGTGTAAAGGGGGCTGTTGATACTCTGCTCATTCCCGTCAGCAGTACGGAGCACTTGGGGTTCTGGCTGAGCTGGGAAGGTCATGGTCTCGGATTTAAGACGAGTAGGTAAGACGGGTAGGCTCGCCTTCCCAGTCTACGCAACCTAGGATTGGGATCTTTGAAACCTACAGGGTTCCACCTATAGAGTTCCACGGCCAGAGTTCCACGGCCAGCCTGGAGATGCGATAGACTAACCTCGCATCGGTTCTGCACAGGCTGGGGTGTCTGGGGCCGGAACAGGGCCTGTTTTTAGGCGGGCTCCCCACCCCAACCCCCCCAACAGGTGAGGCCATGACCAGCCGCCCAGATTTCCAACCCTTCGAAAAAGAAGAAACCGAACGGTTGCGGGATCTGCTCCCCGCTTCTTTCCGACCCTTGATCAGCGTCGTTCCCCACTTCGGGGGTGAAGCCCTGCTCATCTCCCGCCGCAAAGCCCCTTGGCAGCCCCAGGGCACCATCGCCATCGATTTTCGCCGTTGGCAAGGGATCCCTCAGCCACAGCGGGATCTGTTGTTTCTGCGGGAGGTGGGCTGGCTGGGCAACCGCAACTGGCTGCAGCCGGGGTTTTACCAGTCGCTGGCCTTGTTCGGGGGCATCACCACCGTGGCGGAGCTCTCTTTGCAGCACCCCTTTTCCGCTCTGTTGGCAGGTGGCATTACGGCTCTCTCCGTCCGGCAGATCTGGCAAAACCTGAACCGGGAGAGCGCCCATTTCGACGCCGATGAATTTGCCCTGCGCCGTGCTCAGTTTCGCGGCTACACCCGACAGGAGGCCGCTCAACACCTGGCAGATGCCATAGAACAGGTTCTGAAGCTGGATCCCACCGTTCGCGACAGCGGCGAAGCATCTATCCTGACGGCGCTACGGCTGCAACGGCTGAGAACCATTGCCCGCAACCTGGCTTCTACCCCCCCCAGCGGAAACGCCTGGTCGCGTTAGCGGGACGGAGTCCTTGGCCAGTTGCACTTGGGTGATGGCCACCCGACCGGAGAAGCAGATGTCGGTATCGGTTTGGGGATCCCGAGCGCGCTCCGCATAGCGGCCCTGATAGCGAAACCACAGCGACTCTGCCCCATTTCCCTCGGCTTCCACCGCATAATCGAGCGGCAGGGGTTGGGTGCAGAGGGGACAATAGACCCGCTCCGGCAGAGGGGATCCGGCGGGCAAGTGGGGCAGGTTCACATTCCAAAACGCCCCCCTGGGCAGGGGTTGTTCCATCAGCTCCGCCAAGATTTCCCGCGTCCACCGCTGGGCTTGCTCCCAGTCGATGGGTTGGCCCCCTGCTCGGTATTGGGAAATGGCAATTCCCGGGATCCCGCGCATCGCTGCTTCCCGTACCGCCGCCACCGTTCCCGACAGATACACATCCGATCCAAGATTTCCCCCCTCGTTGATACCGGAAAGCACCCAATCCACCGCTGGGGCCAGCTTGAATAGGGCCACCCGCACACAGTCGGCAGGGGATCCCTCGACGGCAAAGGTGCGCTCGCCGCGGGCCAAGGCCCGAAAAGGTCGCCCCGTTGTCACCTGGTGGCTGCAGCCGGAAATCTGCTGGTGGGGGGCCACAATCCAACAGTGTTCTTCCGGGATGAGAGAGTTGAGGGCCAACTTGAGGTTGGCCAGCCCGGCAGCCTCGATGCCGTCATCGTTGGTCAGCAATACCTTCATTCCTACTTTTCCCTTCTGCCGGCAACTTCTTGGGTGAGTCCCAGTGGCAAATCTGGAGATCTTGGGTGCAAAAGCGATGGGGATCCCGTTCTTCTTTTACCCTATCCCTAGGGGGGCAGCGTCTCCCATGCCGCGTCCCCTGATCCATCGTATAAACTGATACCGGAGGATTGCGATGACCACACGGGTAGCCATTAACGGATTTGGTCGCATTGGGCGGGCCTTCCTGCGGGTGCTGCTGTCTCAACCAGCTCCAGAGCTGGAGGTGGTAGCAGTCAATGACCTGACCGAACCCGACAACTTGGCCTATCTGCTCCAGTTCGACTCGGCCTATGGGCGCCTTCCCCAAACCGTGAGCGCGGTGGACGGGCATCTGCAAATCGGCAACCACCTGAAAGTCCGGGTTTTGGCAGAGCGGGATCCGGCGCAACTGCCCTGGAAAGATCTGGGGGTTGACCTGGTGGTGGAATCAACCGGCTTGTTCACCAAAAGAGAGGGGGCGGCCAAACACCTGGAGGCCGGGGCCAAAAAGGTGATCATCTCTGCTCCCGCCAAAGGCCCCGACTTGACGGTGGTGATGGGGGTCAACGACGACCAATACGACCCGGAGCGGCATCACATCATCTCCAATGCTTCCTGCACCACCAACTGCTTGGCGCCGCTGGCTAAGGTCTTGTTGGATCGCTTCGGCATCGAGACCGGCTTTCTCACCACTTGCCATGCCTATACCGCCACTCAGGCAATTGTGGATCGCCCGGATCCCAAAGATTATCGGCGGGGCCGCTCAGCAGCAGTGTCGATCGTGCCTTCCACCACCGGGGCCGCCACGGCAGTGGCCGAGGTTTTGCCCGCCCTGAGAGGGAAGATGGATGGCCTGGCGCTGCGGGTGCCCACCTTGACCGGCTCGATTGTGGACTTTGTGGTGCGTACCGAGCAGCCCATCACCAAAGAAGCAGTCAACCAAGCCTTTATCGAGGCTGCAGAAGGCCCGCTGCGCGGCATCCTGGCCATTGCTCCGCCAGAGATCGTCTCGGCGGATATCGTCGGGGATCCCCACTCTTCCATTGTGGATTTGGGATCCACCATGACCTTAGGGGATCGCACGGTGAAGGTGCTCTCCTGGTATGACAACGAGTACGGCTATGCGGCGCGGCTGGTGGATCTGGCGGCCAAAATCGGGGCTGCGCTGTAGGCGGCCATCCTTGTTGCGTTCAAGGCAAGGCTACCGTCAGCAGCGAAGAAAGCAGGGCAGAGATAACGGGCTGCTCATTCGCCACCATGGGGTGGAAAGGCCAACGGTAGACACAGACGGCTGGAGGGGCAGCTACGGTTCAGAGGCTTCCCCTTTTGCAGCCGTGGCCAGGGCTGCAGTCGATGAAGGGGGGCCGAGCCACAGCAGGATCACCATTGCCGGAGCGGCTGTCATCGCCGTGATCAGATAAAACAAAGGCCAATTGACCGCAGCCGCCAAATAGCCTGACACAGCCCCGGCCAAGGTTCCCCCCACGGCAAACACACTGGTGAGCAAAGCATACTGAGTGGCACTAAATTGCCGGTCGCAGAGGCTCATCAAAAAAGCCAGAAAAGCAGCCGTGCCCATGCCCCCGGCCATGTTGTCGAAAATGGTTGCCCCCAGCAGCAGCGGATAGTTTTGCCCCACCAACCCAATCGCTCCCAGGCCCAAATTGCCGATCCCTTGCAAGGCTGCGAAAATGAACAGACAGCGGTAGGTGCCGATGCGGCTGACCCACTCCCCCCCCACAAAAGCCCCAGCCAAGGTGGCCAACAAGCCTATCCAACTGCGGATAATGCCCAGATCGCTGGTGCTAAACCCCGTCTGCAACAAAAATGTAGGGGTCATTTGCCCTGCCAAGCTATCCGGCAACTTGAAGCAGACCACAAACAGCAGGATCGCCCAGGCCAAGCGGTGCCGCCAAAAAGATTGAAACGGCTCGATGATGGCCGACCGCAAAGAGGTAGGCTTGAGGGCGCTGTTTTCCGGCTCAGGGGCCAAAAACGAGGTAATCAACCCGATCAACATCAGCAGCGCCATGATCCCATACACCTGCCACCAGGGCAAATAGTCCGCCAAGATCAAGCTCACGCCACTGCTGACCAGCAGCGCGATGCGGTAGCCAAATACGAAAATGGCTACCCCTGCCCCCATCTCCCGCTCCGCCAAGATATCGGTACGGTAGGCATCCACCGCGATGTCCTGAGAGGCGCTCAAAAAAGCCACCAGCAACCCCACCAGAAAGATCGGGCGGGTGAAAACTGTGATGCCCGGCCAAGTCTGGGCCAGCTCTTCCCATCCCAAGGCTTCCAGCCAGGTTTGGGTCGGATCCTGAAAACCCAGTAGCCCTATGCTGAGCAGCAACAGCACCTGGGTCAGGGCCATCCACCCCCGCCGCCGACTGCCCCGCAGGGATCCCGGTGCCGGCAACAGAAATCGATCCAGAACAGGCGACCACAAGAACTTAAAGGAGTAGGGCAAATTGAGCAGGTTAAACAAGCCGATGGCAATGGTGGTCAAGCCCGCTTGGGTCAGCCAAGCATTCAAGGTGGTGTTGATCAGCAGCAGCGGCAAACCCGAAGAAAACCCCAACAGCAGCAGAACGCCCATCTTAGAGCTGCCGTAGACGCCCAACATCCGCCTCAAGACGCTTGCCCCCGCCTCAATCATGACTAGCCCTCCCCGCCATCCTGTCTATTTTCAGGGATCCCTGTATTGCCAGTATGGTCATTTCAATTAAACTAGGGCACTGCACCCACACCTAAAACTCTGAGTGCAGCAGGCTATAGGGCTTTTCAAGGACTCCGTCCCGCTGGCGCGATCAGCAGCCCAGGCGTCTCACCTTAACCTGAAATGACCATAACATCCCAGTGAAACTCCCCATTGCGTAGCTCCCCTCTCTCAAGGGGAGAGGGACTTCCCTTAGGGCCAATCCTGAACGCAAACCACCTGCTGGGTTTGGGCAGATCGCTCGGCTGCCTCGGCCACCGCCAGGGCGTGGAGCATGTTTTCAGTATGGATATAGAGGGGTCTGCCGTGGCGCAGGTGATCCAGCACCATGCGGGTGTCTTGCTCGAACAGGCCGTGGCGGGATCCCGTCTCTAGAGGGTGGGCGCTGCCGGGCCGCAGCAACGTTGCCTCTTCGCCGTTGATCAATAGGCCCCCCCGTTGACCGTGGAACTCCAGTAGCCGCTGCGAGCACCACAGGGAATCCCCCTTGCCATAGGTCAACACCGCCAGCAACCCACTGGCAAAACTCAGCTGGGCTGTGCAGTAGCAACTGCTGTAGCGGTGGGGCAGATCCGGCCCGTCGTAGCGCAGTTGGCAGCTCACCCGTTCTACCCTGCCCAACAAGTCCACCAAGCGGTGGATGCGAGAAACGGCCCCCATGAGGGGGAAGCCAAACAACTCAGGCCGATAGGTCCAGCGATCGGGGGCGGGGTGGGTGGCGGTGAGAGTGATGTAGCGAACGGCAAACAGCTTGCCCAACCCTTCCAGCTCTTGTTTCAGCAACCGGTGAACGCCGCTAATTAGCTCGATGTGTTCGACGTGCAGCAGCACTTGCCGCTCGGCTGCCAATTGCACCAAGGAACGCGCTTCGGCAGCGCTGAGGGCGAGGGGATATTCCACGACGGTGTGGATCCCTGCCTCCAGAGCAGCACGGGCAATGGCGGCATGATCCCGATTGATGGTGCTGACAAAAACCAGATCCAGCCGCTGCTCGCCCAACAGAGAAGACCAGTCCGAATAGGCGACGGCCCCCAACTCGGCGGCAAAAGCATCGCTCCGGTCGGGAGCTCGACCGGCAACAGCGACAATCTGCACTTGCCCATCTTTGCGCAAGGCCTCGGCCCGTGAGCGAGCTGCGTAGCCGGTGCCGATGATCCCCACCCGCAAGGTTTGTTCCCTCCCCTAGCCTGCCTCTGTCTGTAGCATCACACAGGAGGGATCCCTTCCACCAGCTGGCAATCGGGATCTCGCTCTCCCCAGGTCTACTGCTGCACCCTTTGCACCATTCATTTCCGATTGCAGCAACCTGTGTGATTGTGTTGGCTCTCCTCTCCCGGGGGGCAAGGGCAGTCAATTGCAGCCCACCACCGGGAAAAAGAAAGGAATCTGTCTCAAACCAACCCAAAGCGGCTCCTCTGCAGAAGGAAAATCACTCGTGCCCGCCCCACAGAGCCGTTCGCCGATGGAGGGTCAGCGTGGGCATTGGGAAGAAGCCGCTGTCTCAACCTGCTGTACCCGCGACGCAATGGCAAAATGCCGCTCCAACAGATCCGGGATCCCTTGGGGGGAAACGCCGCTATAACGGGCTTTGTCGGGCATAAACACCACATGGGGGCCCCGTTTGCAATCTTTCATGCAGCCCACCCCCTGCACGCAAATCGAACCAGAGTAGGCGGCCAAGTGGGCGTTCAGGGCTTGCATCACCGCTCCGGCCCCACGCCGATAACAGTCGGATTTCTGGCAGACCAGCACCTTACCTTTGATGTCTGTACCTTTGATATCTCCTTTGATATCTGTGATGTTTGGAGCAACCGGTTCGGAAGCTGCCTCAGCCCCAGAAGCCGAAGACAAACCCCCCGCCCTCTCTCCGAGGGGAACCACCCGGTAAAGCACCCATTTTTCTCGCCCTTTGTGCAGATCCACTTCTCGCTCCCCCGAGATCTGCACCGCATCGCCAGGTTTGAGGGTGCGGTAAAGGGCAGAACGCAGGGGCTTGGGGATCTTGCCGGAAAAAACGTCCGCTCCGGCTTGCCAACGCAGGTACTTGAGCTTGCCGTCTTTATCGGGAAGAAATCCCAAAAACCGGCCTTCCGACTCAAACGGGATCCCTTGCTTAGGGAACTTGCTCATCTTGACCCCCAGCCTCTGTGTTGAGCTGCCAACAAACCTCTAGGCCATCCAATAACTCCTGTCGCCGCGCTGTGTGCTGACGGATCACACTGCGCACCTGTAGAACAGCCAATGGAGTACTCACCTCCACCCGCAGCCGACCATCTCCTGTACAAATCGCCGGGATCCCCAATTCCACTAACCGCCGACCGATGCGCCAGCGCTCGCCCAGAGGAATATCCAAAAGATAACCGCGCTCAGAGTCCAGAAAGGCGGGGTTCATGGCCGGGATCAGCACCTCAGAGGTAAAGAATGGTAGAGAAATGAAACAAATTCTCAATAGCTTTTCAAAAAAAAGCCAGAGGTCGGAAACCAGGCAGGCTCAAGCCCACCTGTGGACCTTCTGGCTAGGCTCTGCCGTTCATCAAGCCGAACACCAGGCTATCGTTGGCCAGGAAGTGACGGAGATGGAAGGCGCGATCCTCTGTCTTCAACAGGATCTGCTCGTAGAGGTAGCGGGTGGCCCGATCCCCAAGGCTCTCCGCCTGGGCTGCCTGCCGCCGCAGCAGATCGATGATGGCCTGCTCTGCCGCCAGGTCGTTCATCAACATTTGCCGTGCCTCAAAAGCTCCATCCGGCTCAGGGGTAAAGCAGCAAAGCTGGGCCAAGGTGGCAAAGCTGGCTACCGGCACACCTCCCAGCCCTTCTAGGCGTTCTCCCAGGTCGTGGACATGCTCCCTCGCCTGCTCGTAGTGATCTTTGAAGAGTTGGTGCAGCGGATAGAACTCAGTGCCTTCTACCACGAAGTGATGCTTCTGGTACTGCAAGTACAGCCCCTGGAAGCTGGCCAGCAGGGCGTTCATCCCCTCGCAAACCGGCTGGGTTATCTCAGTGCCAAGCAAGACAGGATTGTCGCGCACGCTGTTGAAAGACTGGCGCAGGGTTGAAGTTTCGGACATAAAATTCTCCAGCACAAGTTAAGAGGAGCTGCGAATCCTAAACTGCCCGCCATAGCGGGCCTGGGATCCTTGGGTGTTTATCTCCAAATTTAGCATAGTGCAGAAAATGGCTCTTGTGAATAACTCTCAATAAGCCCGTTGTTGCAGATCCCTTTGGAGTGGGATCAGGGCGCAGACAGATTGGCTCTTGGCTAGGTCAGTCTCCGGTATCGGAAGAAACTTGGCAGTAGGATCCGCCCTGAACTACCTTTGTGGGGCTATCGGCCTCGAGGAAGCCAGAGCAAGAAGCATGTCTCAGAAAAGCCCATCCCTTCTGGACAAACTGATTGACCTAACCCGCCAAATTGTTGACCGTGCCCGAGGCATCCCAGAAGCCTCTGAATCTCTTGAGAAGCCAGAAGCCTTTAGGTTGTGTTGATCTTTCATTTGAGCCAAAAGAGAGCACTGACGAGATAGAGAAAACTCAAGAAGTTCCTGGCCAATTTGTCAAAACGAGAACATAGATGCCGGTACTGCTTTAACTTATGAAAAAAGCATTCGATTAAATGCCTCTCTTGATACAGATGCTTGTCATAATGCCGCTGCGTCTTTCTA
>NZ_JBSSDA010000022.1:0-52670 GCF_054060305.1 Thermostichus sp. OS-CIW-31
TTTCTCGTTTTGACAAATTGGCCAGGAACTTCTTGAGTTTTCTCTATCTCGTCAGTGCTCTCTTTTGGCTCAAATGAAAGATCAACACAACCTAGATGATGAACCAGAAGTTTATAAATTGGATATTTACATCGGCGAGTCAGACCGTTGGCAAGGGAAGCCTCTCTACCTGGCTCTGCTGGAGCTAGGTCGTCAGCGTGGGCTAGCTGGTGGTACTGTGGTGCGAGCTATTGCTGGCTTTGGTCGAAACAGTCATATTCGCAGCAGTAACCTTCTAGAGCTTTCCACAGATCTGCCCATTTTGGTAACTTTCATCGACACGCCGGAAAAAATCAAAGCCTTTCTACCGGAAGTAAAAACTCTGATGCATGACGGTCTAGTTACTTGCCATAGGGTACAAGTATTCCATCATGTTCCTCATCAACAACAATAGTCCAGATCTGAAAATAGATTCCCCATTGCCAAGGAGCTGGTTATGCCCGATTCCCCTTCTGCCCTGCGCTTTATTGTTTTGCTGGGGATCGTCAGCCTCTGCGCCGATGCCACCTACGAAGGGGCACGCAGCATTTCTGGAGCTTTTTTGGGATCCCTAGGGGCCAGCGGCACAGTGGTGGGCTTGGTGGCAGGCGGGGGAGAGCTGCTGGCCTATGGCTTGCGCTTGGGAGTGGGGTATTGGAGCGACCAGCTGGGCAGGGATCCCGCGCACCGCAGTCGGGGTCACTGGCGGCTCACCACCTTGGGCTATGTCATCAACACGGCGGTGATCCCGGCTTTGGCCTGGGCGGGCAGTTGGCCTTGGGCCGCCGTGCTGCTCTTGGCCGAGCGGACGGGCAAAGGGATCCGCACCCCGCCGCGGGACGTGTTGCTCTCCCATGCAGCCTTGCAGGTGGGTCGGGGCTTGGGGTTTGGCCTGCACGAGACCCTAGATCAGATTGGGGCGGTGGGGGGGCCGCTGTTGGTGGCGGCAGTTCTGAAAGTCGGCTATGGCTTCCGGGGTGGGTTTTTGGCCTTGGGGATCCCGGCAGCGGTGGGGCTGGCGGCTTTGGGGCTAGCGCAATGGCTGTATCCCAGTCCGCGCGACTTTGAGCCGGAGCCGGAGATGACTCCAGCAAAAGGCTTGCCCAAAGTTTTCTGGCTGTATCTTTTGGCAGCAGCCTGTGTGGCTATGGGGTTTGCGGATTTTCCCCTCATTGCCCTGCATCTGCAACAACAGTCAGGGAGCGATGGGGCAGGGATCCCTTTGCTCTATGCCCTGGCCATGGGGGTGGATGCCCTAGCAGCCCTGGGCTGTGGCTGGCTGTTCGACCGCGTGGGGCTGTGGAGCTTGCTGGGAGCGGTGGCGGTATCGGCTGGATTTGCGCCGCTGGCCTTTTCCGGTACCTATGCTCTGACGGTGCTGGGCATGGTGCTCTGGGGCATTGGCTTGGGGGCCCAAGAATCCATCATGAAGGCGGCGGTGGCCGGTATGGTAGCTCCCGAGACGAGGGGCTTTGCCTTTGGCCTGTTTACCAGTGTCTATGGATTGGCTTGGTTTGTGGGCAGCGCCCTGATGGGGGTGCTTTACGATTTCTCCCTGACTGGCTTAGTGCTCTTTTCGGTAGTCACTCAAGGGCTGGGGGCGGCTATCCTGCTGGCTCTAGTGTCCAGGAGGCAGGCCGAGGTGGGCTGATGAAAAGCCCCTGCACCAGATTACGGTGCAGCTCTTCGGGGGTTTCGTTCGTGCTGGTGGTGAGGAGCACCATCCCCTCAGGTTTTGGGCCACCTCCAGGAGCTTTTGTCAGAACCCGATTTTCAGAACTGATCCTTCATACCGCGCAGGCGAGCGAAGACCCGCACCGGATCCTGGAGCCCGGTGGCAGCTTGCAGAGCCGGCTGATCCCAGCGCAAGAAGGGGTTGGTGCGTCGCTCCTCGCCCATAGTGCTGGGTACTGTTGGGGATCCCGATTGGCGCAGGGCGGCCACCTTTTGGTAACGGGCCTGCAGGTCGGGATTTCCCCCATCCACCGTCAGGGCAAACCTGAGATTGTTCAAGGTGTATTCGTGGGCACACCACACCCGCGTCGGTTCAGGCAACTGGCGCAGTTGATCCAGGGATCCCAGCATTTGTTCCGGGGTGCCTTCAAACAGCCGCCCGCATCCCCCGGCAAACAGGGTGTCCCCACAGAAGAGATCCCCGCTCTCGGAAAAGTAGTAGGCAATGTGACCCCGGGTATGGCCGGGCACAAACAGCACCTTTGCTAGCCGACCCGCAAACTCCACCGTTTCCCCTGCCTTGAGCTCCACCGTCTGGCCAGGGATCCGCCCCCGATCCACCTGGCTGCCATAGACTCTGGCACGGGGATAGCGCTCCAAAAGCTGTCGGTTGCCCCCCACGTGGTCGTGGTGGTGGTGGGTGTTGAAAATGGCCACCAACTCCGCCCCCAGCTCGGCCAGCTTTTCCAACACGGGCTCAGCCACTGCCGGATCCACCACGGCTGCTGTTGCAGTGTCGGGATTGTGGAGCAGGTAGATGTAGTTATCGCGCAGGGCAGGCAACTGGAGAACGCGCATGGCTCGGCTAACTCTCAAAAATGGCCTGTTCTACGTCTTGCCGGCTGAGGGAATAGGGAAAAGATAAAGTTTTCGTGTTGCCGTCTGGGTAGGTGTATCGCACCCAAATGCTGGTTTCTTCCAGGCGCAAAATGGCTTTCCAGCCAGGCCGTTCGCAAAACCACTGCTCCACATCCTGCGGATCGCGGGTGCAGCCCTGATCCTCCAGCCAGCGTTCGATGGTGTGGAGCGGGTGATTGTACAGGGGCGTGGTTGCAGGAGGCAAAGGCATGGCGAGATTCAAGAAAAGCAATCAAACCCTAGAGTCAACGGGCTATGTTCATTCAAGCACTCCTGATCCAGAATCCGAAAACTCGATCCCAATGTCCTACCGAAGAGGGCAGGAAATGCTCGCAGAATCAGCTTGCCCCACTCTCTCGCAGCCAAGCGAGGACACCTGCCAACACCAAACACACGACTAGGGTGGATCCCATCAGCAGCAGGGCACACAGCTCGCCAGCCGAAAGTGGGCGGGTTTCCATACGCAGCTCTAGAGAATCGGCACCAAGGGATCCCGGCATGCCCAGAGATCCCGTGTTGGCGGTCACCGCCCGTAAGCTGGCATCGTAGATGGCCCGTTTCGCCGGGTTGCTGAGGACAAGGTAGGCCTCCTGCAACTCTTGGAAGCAGCGAATGGCCACTTCCGGAGCCAGGGGAGAAGTATCGGGATGGTAGCGCTTGCTCAATTGCCGGTAGGCCCGCCGGATGGCCTCAGGAGATGCCCCTGGAGACAGACCCAGCCGTTGGTAGTAGGTGAGGGAAGTCAAGGAGCGCATGCAACCTATGGAGGAGCAAGACTACAGGGGCAGCAAAACCGCTTTCAGGGGAGCACAGCTCTAGTCCAGTGTAATCACTCGCGCAGACACCGGGATCCCTGCAGCAAGCCTCTATTCTTCCTCATCCTCTTCAGACTTAGCTTTGGGATAGTAGAAACCGGTGTTGCGACCGCTGAGAATGGCGCGCCCAATGGTCATGGCTCGCTGGGCCTGGAGCTTAGCTTTGCCCAGCCAGACGGCGTAGCGCCTGCGACTGCGGGCTTTAGAAGTTTTCTTCTTAGGAACAGGCATGGCTTCGCACAAAAACACAGCCTTACTAGGCTAGCATTGAGGCTGCGCTGCCGATCCCAGCTTTATTCAGGCAAGTAGCCTATCAGTGGTTGACCAAAAGGCGCGGCAAGCCCCGTCCTTCAGGGCAGGGAAGGATAGCGCCGACCGTAGCCGACGCCCTTTAAAAACGCAGTTATGAGAATAACGCCGATCGCGGCAGCGGGCCGGAGGCCTTTCTGGTCGGTGCCACCAACATCCTTGCTCGCGGGATATAGCTGTTGCGAGACGAAGGGCAGGACACGGCCGACGCTGCGGTCGGGATGCGGGTGGGTGAACCACCCGTGTCAGCCCGGATGGCCTGTGGATCGAACTGCACGGGCGGTCGGAAGCAGGAACCCGCCGAGACGACTGCGCAAGGAGCCATCCATGCGCAGCGTGGTAGGAATCTCCAGCCTTCAGGCCGGGGAGGATGTCAAACGAACGACACTTGCTTTCTGAGCCACTAACCTTGTAGAAAGACAAGGGCGAAAGGGCGGCTTTGATGCGGCGGCGCATTCTACAGCTTTGCATCCTCGGCTGGACGATGCTCCTCGTCCTGGCAGTGGGGGGCAGGGGATCCCTGCTGGTTCCCCACTTTTTTGGCATTGAAGCCCTGCAAGCCCAGGCTCAAACTCAAGCCGGAGAACTGCCGCAGCCGATGCGGCTCAAACTTCCCCCCGGCCTGGATCGCTACGCCTACGACAAGGCGGTGGGAGACTACTTTGAGGAAATCGAGCCGCTTTTGCCAGGTGGAGCCTATGCCCAGTGGGCCTTCTATCCCGTCCCTATCTACATCCAAGGGGATCACCCCCAGTGGAAGGCCTCCGTGGAGCAAGCGGTGAAGGAGTGGTCGGCCTACATCCCGCTCAAGGTGGTGGCCAAAGAGGAGGAGGCTTTCTACGGGATGAGCATTTACCGCGTTCCTCCTATTGGCGGCGGGGTGGCAGGGGCGGCCCGCCCGGAGTTTTTCTTCGCCTCGGATGGCTCTTTACAACAGCGGGTGCGCATCGTCATTGCAGAAGGACAGGGGTTGGCCGAGGTGACGGCGGTGGCCCGGCACGAGATCGGGCATGGGCTGGGGCTCTGGGGCCATAGCCCGAACCTGCGGGATCTGATGTATGGCGGACACCATGCGGCGGCTACCGGCAATCGGCGGGTGTTGCGGGTGCCCAACATTACCAAGCGGGATCTCAACACCCTCAAGCGCGTCTACGAGCAGCCCACCCTCAGCGGGCAGGTCTTTCCAGAGAGCTATCGCCGCCTGTTTGGCCAGCTTCTGCAGGAAAAGCCGCTGCCCGAGAGAGCTCTTGGATTGCCGCTAGCTAGAGCTGCAGGAGTTGCGACACCCCCTTGAGCGCCATAGCTAGGAGAAAAAAGAGCAACTGGGTGGCAACAATGCTGGGGCCGGAGGGCAGGTTGAAGGTTGCCGAGGCGATCATCCCCAGCACCGCGCTCAGTCCCCCAATACCTATGGCCAGCAGCACATAGGTTGTAAAGCGGGATCCCAAAAGCCTTGCCGTCGAGGCTGGGATGACCACAAAAGCGCTCACCAGCAACACCCCCACCGAGCGAATCGCCAGGGCCACCACCACAGCCAGCAACACCACAAAGGCCAGCTTCTGCCAGCCCACCTGAACCCCCCGCGCCCGCGCCAGCGGCTCATCCAGGGTCAGCAACATTTGGGAGGGCAAAGTCAATCCCACATAGGCCGAGCTGATCAGCAAGAGGATCCCGCTCGTCCACAGGGCTGCCGGGCTGATCCCCAAAATCTCCCCAAACAACAACTGGTTGAGGTTGCCCCGATAGCCGGGCAGCAAGCTGAGGGCGATAACGGCCAGCGCCAAAGAGGAAGAGTAGATGATGTTCAGCACCGCATCCGCCGACAGTTGAGTGCGCTCCAAGACAAAGGTGACGCCCAAAGCAAATCCCACCCCAAACACCATCAACACCACGGTGGGATTCAGCCCCAGCAGCACTCCCAAAACAATCCCCAGCAGAGCCGAATGCCCCAGGGCATCGCTAAAAAACGACAGTTGCCGCAGAATAACAAAACTGCCCAGCAGCCCACCTGTCATGCCGGTGAGGATCCCACCCAGCATGGCCCGCTGCATAAAGGGCAACTGCAACAGCTCCACTACCCGCACCCAGCCCTCCAACATCGCCTTCCCCTCAGTGACGGTGGTAGCGGACAAAATGGTGCTCCGCACCGCTGTCGCGAACAGGCCCATAAACCCGGCTCAGCACTTCTGGTGCCAAAGCCACCTGGGGGGATCCCTGGCAGATGAGGGATTGGTTGAGGCACAGCACGCGGTCGCAATAGCAAGACACCATTTCCAGATCATGGGAGATCTGCAAAATGGCCCAGCCCAGAGATTGGCGCAGCTCTTCCAAGAGCCGGTAAAACTCCCCCTCGCTGAGCGTATCTAAGCCTGCCGGTGCCTCGTCGAGGATAAGCAGCCGCCGCGGCCAAGCCAAGCAATAGGCCAACAGCACCCGTTTCAGCTCCCCGCCGCTGAGCTGGCCCAAAGCCTTAGAGGACAGGTGGGATGCGCCGACCCGTTCCAACGCCTCTTTCACCGCCTGCTGCCGAGCAGAGCGCTGCTGCCAGGGCCAGCGGGGTTGCAACGCCCCCCAACCCAAAGCCACAAACTCCTCCACCACCATGGGAAACCCAGGATTGAACTGAAAACGCTGGGGCACGTAAGCCACCTGCTGCCGCACTGACGGGGGCAAATAGCCGGACAGGCGCACCGGCTCTCCCAGAATCCAAACCGAGCCGCACTGCCGCGGCAGGATCCCCAAGATGGCCTGCACCAAGGTACTTTTGCCAGCGCCATTGGGGCCGACAATGGCCGTATGGGATCCCGCCCTCAGCTCAAATGACACATTCTGTACTGCCAAGCGGGATCCCCGATAGACCGTCAGCCCCTCGACGCGCAGGACAACCTCGCCGGAGCAGGAGATCACCGCCCCCTCGCCAGCAGGTGTTCGAGAGCAGCTTGGCCCAGCAGCGGCAATTGCAGGGGCAGGAAGGCCGTCTCCTTCTCAAAGGCGGAGACCAGGTTCTCCACGTTTTGCCGCAGGATGGTCAGGTAATATTCCGGCTCGATCCCCTCAGGGCCAGCGGTTTCGATGGGATCGAAAACGCGAACTTGGATCCCTAGGTCTCTGGCCAAAACCTCAAAGGGGTTGTTGTCTCCCACCTGAGGTTCCACCAAGATGGTCTTCAGGCCCGACTCCCGCACCGTCTCCATCACCCGCCGCACATCTTCGGGGGAGGGGCTGGCTTCAGGGATCTCCACCAAGAACTCGGCTTTGAGGTTGTAGCGCTCGGCAAAATAGGGGGCAAAGTCGTGGAAGACCACAAAGCTTCTTCCGGCAAAGGGAGCTAGCCGAGCGGCAATCTCCTCATCCAAAGCCTTGAGCTTCTCGATAAAAGCAGCCGCATTGGCCTGGTAGATCTCTGCCCCCGCCGGATCTACAGAGATGAGGCCATCACGAATATTTTCCACCTGCTGAATGGCCCGCCTGGGATCCAGCCAAATGTGGGGGTTAAACTCGCCGTGGCTGTGCCCATGAGAGTGTCCATGACCGTGCCCGTGAGAATGGCCGTGACTGTGTCCATGAGAGTGTCCATGGCCGTGACCGTGGGAGTGCCCATGCTCTGGCTCCTCAGCCCGCAAAGTTGGGATCCCTTCGCTGCTGTCAACGATTTGCAATTGGGGGTTCCCAGCGCTGGCGATCAACCCTTCCAAAAACGTTTCCATACCCAACCCGTTGATCACCAGCACATCCGCCTGAGCCAGCAAACGAACCTCCTCAGGTCGAGCCTGAAAGTCGTGGGGCCCCATCTGAGGGGGAAGGAGTGGCGTGACTTCTGCCCGATCCCCGGCCACAGCACGGGTAAATTGCGTTATCGGCAAAATCGTGGTCACCACCTTTGGGGGGCTGGATCCCTGCTGGGCCCGGGACTCTTCTTGGCGCATCTGCAGGCTTCCCAGGATCCCGACCGAAAGAGCGGCCACCAGAGATACCAGCAATCGCATGGATCGAACAGAGCGAAGAGAGTTAAGCCTATCGGTCATGTGCAGAAATACCTCACAAAACAACAGAGACAGCAGAACTTGCAGAACCCGACCTTCGAAAAGCCAAAGCCCTCTGCTGGAGCAAAGAAAACATGCTCACCAGACCGTTGCTCCTGGAAGGGCTAAGGCTGAAATTGAGGCCCATCTCCCGCACAAACTCTGGGGAAACCCCCAAAATCTCTTCCGGCGCTAGGCCACTTAGCCCCTCCACCACAATGGCCACCAAACCCTTGACCAACTGAGCATCGGCATCCCCTTGGATGTAGACCTTGCCCTCCCTAAACTCGGTGGCCAGCCACACCCGCGAAGCGCAACCTCTGACTAGGTTCTCCTCCTTCCTCTCCGCTTCGGGAAAGGGTGGCAGGCGCTTGGCATAGGCTAGGAGAAGCTCATACTTCTGCCGCGAGGTCTTGGCTTTCTGGAAGCGATTGACAATTTGCTGCAGAGCTGCGGGCATCCCTCAGCTTGTCTAGAGTGAGAATGATAATCAAACTCATCATAACACCCCCACTCAGCGAGGGCGCAGGGGCACCTGCAAACTTTTGGGACTGTCGTTACCGAAGCGAGCGATAGCCGCCACTTACTCCCCGTGGTGAGAGGACCAGTTGCCAAAGTTGGCTGGCCCGGGCCTTGAAGCTACCGGCACTCATCAGGAGATAGAGCCGCCACATGCGGCGAAAGCGCTCATCGTAGCGGTCGGCTAATTTTGGCCATGCCTGCTCGAAATTGGCGTGCCAGGCTTTTAAGGTGGCCACGTAATTGATCCCAAAATTGTGCCAGTCTTCCAGCACAAATAAGCCCTCAAAGGCTGCAGTAATCAGATGAGGCGAGGGCAGCATCGAGTTGGGGAAAATGTAGCGCTCAATCCAGGGATCCCGCCCCTGGTAGGCCACGTTGCTGCCGATGGTGTGCAGAAGAAACAAGCCATTGTCGTTCAACAAGCGGCGGGCTACCTGCATAAACGTTCGGTAGTTTCGGTAGCCAACATGTTCAAACATGCCGACAGAAAGGATGCGATCAAACTTTCCCTGGGTCTGGCGATAGTCTTCTAACCGAATCTCGACCGGCAGGCCGCGGCAGCGTTCGCTGGCCAGTTTGGCTTGCTCTTTGGAAACAGTAATCCCCACAACCTGCACCCCGTAGCGTTCGGCCAGGTACTGGGCTGTGCCGCCCCAGCCACAGCCGATGTCGAGCACCCGCATGCCGGGTTGGAGTTCCAGCTTGCGGGCAATGAGGTCAAGCTTAGCTTCTTGGGCTTCATCCAGAGTTTGCGCGCCCCCATCCCAATAGGCACAGCTGTAGATCATGCGGCGATCCAGCATGTCCTCATAGAGATCGTTGCCAATGTCGTAGTGGCGCTGGCCAATGACGAATGCCCCCTTGCCCCGCTGGCGGTTGATAAGGCAACTGTCCAACCCAAGCAAGGGCTGAGTTAGCCAACCCACCTGCTGCGGTGCCTGGGCAGTTAGGAGACGACAAACTAACTCATCAATGGCCTCGCAATCCCACCAGCCCTCCATGTAGGCCTCGCCAAAGCCCAGGGATCCATAGAGCAGGCAGCGCAGATATAGCCGCTCGTCGTGAACTTGAATATCCCAAGGTTGCGAGCCATTGAGGGTTATACCGGCAGCATCCAGAACTCGAAGCGCGTACTGACGCGCCAGCCAGCGCAAGCTGTTGAGTCCTTTCCCCATCCTCAGGAATCCCTCACCACAGGGAAACTGACTCAACAAATACAACCCAACGCGGCAAGGGATCCAACAAGTTTCCAATTTCTAGGGATCCCCCCGAAGGGGGAACAGGATGTGACTGAATTTGTAGATGTTGAGGATTTGCTGGTGTTTCCAATTTCTAGGGATCCCCCCGAAGGGGGAACTGCAATGACGAAGGCCTGACTGGTATCAGCATCCCCGAGGAAGTTTCCATTTTCTAGGGATCCCCCCGAAGGGGGAACCAGAATATTACCGTCTAACAGTCAACGGTAATAAATGGGTTTCCAATTTCTAGGGATCCCCCCGAAGGGGGAACTTGTTTATTCCCGGATAAGGGAGAGGTGGTTATGTATACCAAGTTTCCAATTTCTAGGGATCCCCCCGAAGGGGGAACTAAGCCGTCTTCCGCAATGGAAGCATGGCGGCTCCTGTTTCCAATTTCTAGGGATCCCCCCGAAGGGGGAACGCTTGCACCTGGCGAGTTGGTCCGGAATGATCAAGGGCAGTTTCCAATTTCTAGGGATCCCCCCGAAGGGGGAACAACCCGCTGCGGAAGCGTTTCGGCATTCAATTGTAAATGTTTCCAATTTCTAGGGATCCCCCCGAAGGGGGAACTTGCGAGTTATCGCAAATGGGGGGTTCTCCCCGAGTCGTTTCCAATTTCTAGGGATCCCCCCGAAGGGGGAACGGGCAAATGGGCTCCTATACCTTTCCCCTCGACTGGTCTAGTTTCCAATTTCTAGGGATCCCCCCGAAGGGGGAACACAAGCAGTCATTTAGGAAGTCGAACATAGCAAACCTGTTTCCAATTTCCAGGGATCCCCCCGAAGGGGGAACTCCTCAATAGCCCCGACTACAGCCTGATAGCAGGCTTCGGGTTTCCAATTTCTAGGGATCCCCCCGAAGGGGGAACAAAATTGAATATGAATCAACAACTGAATAACCTAGGCCGTTTCCAATTTCTAGGGATCCCCCCGAAGGGGGAACAGAGAAAACGTTCACTCCTCTAGAGAGTCTACTGTTAGTTTCCAATTTCTAGGGATCCCCCCGAAGGGGGAACGGCAATCCTGAGCGAAGCTTCGAGAGTGTAATACTCTCGGTTTCCAATTTCTAGGGATCCCCCCGAAGGGGGAACCCTTGTACTAAGTACAGTGATAGATTATCTAAGCTGTGTTTCCAATTTCTAGGGATCCCCCCGAAGGGGGAACATAAACGCCCGTAGAGAGAATGTTTTTAATTCTCCTCTTGTTTCCAATTTCTAGGGATCCCCCCGAAGGGGGAACAACCTAAGTAACATACTCGTAATGAAACTATGGCTAAAAGTTTCCAATTTCTAGGGATCCCCCCGAAGGGGGAACGATAGGAGGATGGGATGGCCACGACACACCGTGCAAAGAAGTTTCCAATTTCTAGGGATCCCCCCGAAGGGGGAACAGTTGATGTTAACTTGCGACCACTACAACCGTCTGCAGTTTCCAATTTCTAGGGATCCCCCCGAAGGGGGAACGGGGTAAGTCTGCTGTGGAGGGGTTGAGTGTGAGTAGGTTTCCAATTTCTAGGGATCCCCCCGAAGGGGGAACTTCGGCGAGCAAAACTGCCAGCCGGCAGAGGAGAAGGTCGGTTTCCAATTTCTAGGGATCCCCCCGAAGGGGGAACTCCCGCCAAGAAGCATTATGAACCACCCAAGTTGGTGTTTCCAATTTCTAGGGATCCCCCCGAAGGGGGAACAACCTTACCATCTGGGCAGTAAAAGATAGGAAAGCCTAGTTTCCAATTTCTAGGGATCCCCCCGAAGGGGGAACTTGCTAAGTCAGCGCGAAGCCGACCGAATTAGAAATGAGGTTTCCAATTTCTAGGGATCCCCCCGAAGGGGGAACGCTCAGTTTTTCTGAATTTGTTCCGAGAATACTGATGGTTTCCAATTTCTAGGGATCCCCCCGAAGGGGGAACTTGGTTTCGTGCGTGTTCGCCCCAGAACATCGAGATCGAGGCGGAAAGCCCCTTCACGTTTCCAATTTCTAGGGATCCCCCCGAAGGGGGAACCCGTGTTCTTAGTTTATTTGGAGACTCAAAATAACGTTCCTGCGTTTCCAATTTCTAGGGATCCCCCCGAAGGGGGAACTTAGAGAATCCCAGTCTCGTTGCAGATGATGATGAATTGTGTTTCCAATTTCTAGGGATCCCCCCGAAGGGGGAACTTACTAATTAGACACTTTATCCATCTAGCAGAAAGTATCCGGTTTCCAATTTCTAGGGATCCCCCCGAAGGGGGAACTTCAATGGTTACGAACGGATTGAGGAGAGCGTCCCCTACTACTACGGTTTCCAATTTCTAGGGATCCCCCCGAAGGGGGAACACTTTAAGGTCTTTGCTTGACCGGCTATGATCTTCTCAGGTTTCCAATTTCTAGGGATCCCCCCGAAGGGGGAACGGTCCTTGTAGAAGAAGGGTACACACGTATTGGTAGTGAACGTTTCCAATTTCTAGGGATCCCCCCGAAGGGGGAACCTTCCTCGGATAGTGTCGCTTGAGCTGGGTTACGAAAAGGAGTTTCCAATTTCTAGGGATCCCCCCGAAGGGGGAACCTGTTCTACTTTAAGTGTCTGTTTGTACATGATAGCGTTTCCAATTTCTAGGGATCCCCCCGAAGGGGGAACCATTGGCTAAAGCACTTGCATTATGCAATACGGATAGTGAGCTACGGTTTCCAATTTCTAGGGATCCCCCCGAAGGGGGAACACGGTAAACCGCTGCGTGAGCCAGTTTGGACTAACGTCAGTTTCCAATTTCTAGGGATCCCCCCGAAGGGGGAACCCCTAAACAAAGGGAGGTAATCATGGAGATCCTGAATATCAGTTTCCAATTTCTAGGGATCCCCCCGAAGGGGGAACTCGACTAGCTCGCAGGCAACCGCCCAGCTTGGGCTGGGCCGTTTCCAATTTCTAGGGATCCCCCCGAAGGGGGAACTCTTATCTAACTCTGGTATACCTTGAGCTTGTTCTAGAAACTGTTTCCAATTTCTAGGGATCCCCCCGAAGGGGGAACGGGATAAAGAACACCCAGGATTTTCCTGGGTGTGTTGTTTCCAATTTCTAGGGATCCCCCCGAAGGGGGAACCCAGTACTACTGGTGTTCCCAACGCTGTCGTTGGGTCCGGCTGAGTTTCCAATTTCTAGGGATCCCCCCGAAGGGGGAACTACTTATCTCAGTGTTCACTCACAGAGCACGAAATCTTCGAGTTTCCAATTTCTAGGGATCCCCCCGAAGGGGGAACCCTGGTATAGCGGACCAGTCGAGATTAGACAACATCGTTTCCAATTTCTAGGGATCCCCCCGAAGGGGGAACGATAGGCCAGATTGAGGAAGTCATTCGAGCAAAAGCGAAAAGGTTTCCAATTTCTAGGGATCCCCCCGAAGGGGGAACTACCTGCCGCGCTTCCGCAAGCAGTTCGTCGGGGGTCCAAATGAAGGTTTCCAATTTCTAGGGATCCCCCCGAAGGGGGAACGTTCGAGAAGAACCCGAGCGTCATCAAACAGGCAATTCAAGTTTCCAATTTCTAGGGATCCCCCCGAAGGGGGAACCTGAAAATCTGCGCAAGCAGATTGAGGCGGCTGTAGCGTTTCCAATTTCTAGGGATCCCCCCGAAGGGGGAACGTTGATGGTGTAGTCGTCACGTAGGGTGAGGTTTAAACGTTTCCAATTTCTAGGGATCCCCCCGAAGGGGGAACCTAAGCAAGTTCCTGAACTGCTGCCGAAACCTGAAAGGGTAGTTTCCAATTTCTAGGGATCCCCCCGAAGGGGGAACCCCAGTGAAACAGTCGAATATATCTATGACATCGACGTTTCCAATTTCTAGGGATCCCCCCGAAGGGGGAACTTGGGTGCTCCACGTAGGAGCCTCCACGCCTCCATCCCGGAGGTCGGGTTTCCAATTTCTAGGGATCCCCCCGAAGGGGGAACTCGATCTCGCTTGGCCTCCAACAGTCTGCGGGAGGCTAAGTTTCCAATTTCTAGGGATCCCCCCGAAGGGGGAACTTTTCTTGGTCTTCCCCGTCCCATCGAGGACGAAGGATTGTTTCCAATTTCTAGGGATCCCCCCGAAGGGGGAACGACTTCACCTTCAAATTCGAACTGTTGAATAGTCATAGAGTTTCCAATTTCTAGGGATCCCCCCGAAGGGGGAACTCTAGGACTTCCGAGGATTGTTTCCCTCGAGATTGGGGTTTCCAATTTCTAGGGATCCCCCCGAAGGGGGAACATAAATAAGTGAAGGCTGCCACTAGGGCAGCCTTTTTATTTTTGTTTCCAATTTCTAGGGATCCCCCCGAAGGGGGAACAGAATTCATTCTAGAACCCTCCATTCAGGGTTTTTGGTGTTTCCAATTTCTAGGGATCCCCCCGAAGGGGGAACTCCAAGAATCCATTTGTACCCTCCAGCTTTCTGCTTACGTTTCCAATTTCTAGGGATCCCCCCGAAGGGGGAACTCCAGTGATCCTCTAGGATTAACCACCCGCCAATGGTTTCCAATTTCTAGGGATCCCCCCGAAGGGGGAACGATTTCTGCAGCCTCTCGCAGACTGTTTGTTACGAGAAAGTTTCCAATTTCTAGGGATCCCCCCGAAGGGGGAACACGAATCTATTCTCTCTATTCTTGGAGCGCAAGATGCTTGTTTCCAATTTCTAGGGATCCCCCCGAAGGGGGAACAAGACCTTCCTTATCAAAGAGGAAGGAACGGCCAGTGTTTCCAATTTCTAGGGATCCCCCCGAAGGGGGAACGGGAGACAATGGGGGGCGACTTCGATGGGGATCCCGTCGTTTCCAATTTCTAGGGATCCCCCCGAAGGGGGAACTTGACATAGACAACCTCGCCTTCTGAGAGTGCCTTGTTTCCAATTTCTAGGGATCCCCCCGAAGGGGGAACTTTAGAGTCATTCTAAGAGCTTTAGAAAGATGTGTAGTCAAATGTTTCCAATTTCTAGGGATCCCCCCGAAGGGGGAACATGACTGCACTAACACACCGCGCAAAACGCCGTGCGGGTTTCCAATTTCTAGGGATCCCCCCGAAGGGGGAACTGGATGAGCATTTTACTGAAGTAAGCTTCTATATTCCGGTTTCCAATTTCTAGGGATCCCCCCGAAGGGGGAACACCACCCGCAATTCTTCGATAGTCCTCAGAGTGTTCCGTTTCCAATTTCTAGGGATCCCCCCGAAGGGGGAACGCTGAAGCGCGTAGCGCAGGGGATGTAGCGTCAGCCATCCGCGTTTCCAATTTCTAGGGATCCCCCCGAAGGGGGAACTATATCTTGGGTATCCGTAAATAACCTCCCCCAACTCGTTTCCAATTTCTAGGGATCCCCCCGAAGGGGGAACCCAGATGGGTCAACCCGCCGCGCTTGGCGGGGAGGCGTTTCCAATTTCTAGGGATCCCCCCGAAGGGGGAACAACCCCTGATATATTGGCACCGCTCTGCCCTTAGGATTTGTTGTTTCCAATTTCTAGGGATCCCCCCGAAGGGGGAACTGTCCACCATCATTTACATAATAGAAATGTAAATGTTTCCAATTTCTAGGGATCCCCCCGAAGGGGGAACTAGAAGTATAGTACCTAGTACCGAGTTCCACTCTGAAGTTTCCAATTTCTAGGGATCCCCCCGAAGGGGGAACCCAAGAAGGCTGGTGGACATTTGGGGGCAGTAAGACCACAAGTTTCCAATTTCTAGGGATCCCCCCGAAGGGGGAACTCTTGCTGGGGTACTCGGGGAGGTAAGCTGGATTGAAGTTTCCAATTTCTAGGGATCCCCCCGAAGGGGGAACATCAACCCGGCAAACCTGGCACAGCGGGAGGAAGAAGTTTCCAATTTCTAGGGATCCCCCCGAAGGGGGAACATGAATACTGATTCGATCACCGTCATAATCGCCGCCCGGTTTCCAATTTCTAGGGATCCCCCCGAAGGGGGAACTCAGTACACCATGTAGGCTATCGACAGTCCACCCGTGATGGTTTCCAATTTCTAGGGATCCCCCCGAAGGGGGAACCGGGACTATTCGCCCTAGAAATGAAGTATTCTCTGGTTTCCAATTTCTAGGGATCCCCCCGAAGGGGGAACCCACCCCTATTAAACCCAAGCAGGGCAAGGAATGCAAGGCCCATTTGCGAGGGATCCGGAAAAAAGTCGGCAAAAAGAGTTTTGGCGAGGGGGTTTTGGGGCCGGAAAGCCTTGTGGCGCAAGGCGTCGAGGGATCGAACGAAAGAATCGGCCTTTGCGGCTTTTGGCGGATCGCTCGCGGAGGCGTTGATACCGTTTTGGTGTTCTTTTGGAAACATCGAGATCCAGACAAGGGCAGTAGGGCCCTGAGTCCACTGATGAGCCAACCTCAGCCAATCTAGCCGCGCAGGCGACCGGAGCGCAGGATGCTGATGACGAGCCACAGCCCCAACAGGCTGGCCGCCCCGAACAGGAGTTCACTCAGCCAAAAGACCTGAAACCGCTGCGTCTGAGCCGAGATGATGGCAGCTCCGACGATCAGAGAGCCGACCACAATGCTGTAGGAAAGGCGGTTGGCCGACTGATCCAGGCTGCTGCGGATCCCGTCCAGCTCTTGGATGGTCAAGTTCCAGCGCTGGGTTTCCGAGGTGATGCGGCTGAGCAGCAGCTCCATCTGGCGCGGCGATTGCAGAGAGAGATTTTTCAAATCCAAAGCCGTGCGCAGCAGCGAAGGCAGAGGGGCCTCCCCCAGCAATTGCGCCCGAAACACATCCGCCATCAGGGGGCGAAGCTGCTCCGGCAGGTTGTAGTCGGGGGTGAGCTGGCGGGCGATCCCTTCCAAATTGGCCAGCGCCTTGGCACAGAGGCCCAAATTGCCGGGAATGCGGATCTGGTTGCGCCGGGCCGCCTGCAGGATCTCGGAAAAGAGCTGGCTGAAGTTGAGCTCCGCAATGCTCAGGGCGTAGTACTGCCGCAGCAGACGCTCGTAGTCGCTTTGGAGCTGGGCCAAGCTGACAGTCTGATCCCGCGAGCGGGCCGCGGATCTTTCCGGCAGGGCCAACTCCAGGGTCAATTCGGCACAGCGCTGGGCATCGAGGCTGACAATGGCCAGCATCAGCTCCAGCAGAATCTGCTGCGTGCGCGGATCCAGCCGCCCAATCATGCCGCAATCCAGCAGGGCTACGCGACCGGATCCCAAGTAAAAGAGGTTGCCGGGGTGGGGATCGGCGTGGAAATAGCCATCAATGCAGATCTGCTGGAAAAAAGCGCGGGTCAAGAGGCGGGCGATGTTTTCCGGGTCCGCGTCGCTGCGATCCGCCTCCAACAAGGGCCGGCCCTCGATCCACTCCAGCGTCAACACCTTTGGCGTAGTGAGAGGCCAATGGATGCGCGGCACCACCAGTTGGGCCGGATCAAACCAACGCCCCCTTTGCAACTGTTGGCGGAGCTGCTCGGTGTGGCGGGCCTCTTGGGTAAAGTCCAGCTCTGCTTGAATGGCCCGGCAGAACTCATCCGCCAAGGCCACCACATCTGCCAACCTGCCGAACTCCGTTTGCGCCACCAGCTCGGCAATGCCCCGGATTAGCCGCGTATCCCGCTCCACCACCGCCTCCAGCCCGGGCCGCTGGATCTTGAGGGCCACCCACTCGCCGCTGACCAGACAAGCCCGATGGACTTGGGCAATGGATCCCGCCGCAACCGACTCTGTGTCCAGGCTGCTGAACACCTGCTCCAACGGCTGCCGCAACTGCTGCCGCAGCAGGATCTCCACCGCATTCCAGGGAACAGGAGGTACGTCGGCCTGCAGAGTGCTGAGGGCCTCGATGTACTCTCGCGGCAACAGGTCCGGACGGGTGCTCAGCAGCTGGCCCAGCTTGACATAGACCGGCCCCAGATCCACCAAAATGTTGCGCAGCACCATTGGGGGGGGCAGTTGGGGTTCCCCAGCCTTGCCAAAAGAGAGCAAGCGGCGCATGTAGTCCCAACCGTGGCGCAAAACCACCTCCAGGATCTCGGCCTGACGCGCCCCACTCTGGGCCAGACGGGCAAACATCGCAGTCTCTCTCCCTGGAAGTCCAATGGCAGAGAAGCCCGATCCCTAGAAAAAGGGGATAGGGGCCACCCTACGGGTTCCATCCCAGCCGGTTTGCAGCCCCTCCCGCAACACCCGCAGCACCTCATCGGTATCGGCATTGGGCTGGGCAAAGGAGAAAACATGCTTGAAGCGCAGTTTGCCCTCCCGATCCACAACGAACTGGGCCGGCAGAGGTGCTCCCAAAGCTTGGCCAACCCCATAGAGGCGGAAGGTTTTGCACTCGGGATCCACCAGCAGTGGGTAGGGCAGTTGCAGGTCTGCTTGAATCTGCTGGCTTTGAACCGGATCAGTGCTGGTGACCATCAGCAGCTCCGCCCCCAGAGCTTGGATCTCGCCGTAGCGGGCTTTCAGCTCTTGGATGTGGGGGTAGCAAAAAGGGCAAAAAAGCTTTTCGGTGAAGATACGAGTAAAAGCCAGAACCACCGGCTTTTGGCCGCGGTAGTCCGATAGCCGCACGGGATCCCCTTGCACGCGCGGCAGCTCAAAATCGGGGGCAATCTGGCCGATTTCCAGAGAAGTGTTGGCTGGTTGGGGGATGAAGTTGTCGGCAAAGCGACGGTTAAACAGTCCGCTGTTGCTGGTCATTGCAGTTTTTTACGTTTCTTTACTACTTGCCACCAGCCTAACCCAAAGCCTCGGCCACCGCCTTCAGCCGTCGGAGCTGGGCCCGCATATCCTGCTGGGTCGGCCCTGCTGCCAACAGGTAAAACCCTGCCGCCACCCAGGGACTGGGGATGCGGAAGTTGAAGCAATTGACTAGAAGGGTACCCCCCGGCTGGGGATGGCATTCCCAGCGGTCGGTTCCTTCAAAAAATCCCTTAAACTGCCACTGCACCAAGCCTTCTGCCCGCTCTGTAATCACGCAATCCAAGCTGGGGGATACAAACGGCAAGCGAAGGAAAAAGCGGTAGCGGCTGCCCAATTCCGCCAGAGGGGATCCCACCGCCTCACAGCCCAACAGCGGGTTGAGCCAGCGCTTCATCAACTCCAGGTCGGTGAGGCAGCGATCCACCTGGGCCACGCTGGCCGCAATCGGAATTGACTGGGTGTAGACAGGCATCCTCAGGGGAAAGTTGGGGGAGCGAGCTTGGCCGCAGAGAGGTCTTCTGCCGTGGCAGAGGGGGATACGGTGCTCAGCAAAATCAAGATATCGCGATATTCCACCTGATCCGGCCCGCGACGGGGGGATCCCACTTGCACCACCGCCTGTTGGAGAGGCTTTTTGGGGTGGGGGGGAGACTCGAACACCAAGGTGCGGATCCCATTGGCCTGCTCGATGTCCGAGAGGATGTCCCAGCCCCGGCCCCACAGGGTGCGGCGATAGTAGGCGGCAATGGCCTCCAGAGGCTGAGAGGTCTGCAAGATCAGGGAAGCAAGGCCCCCCTCTCGATCCCGAATCTGTCCCGAAGAGATGATGGAAGCGTTGGGCAACTGCAAGTGAGGGGGAAACTGGGGGGGAAGAGCGCGGGCATCCCCCAGGGAAGCCTCAAAATGCGTGCCATCTTTGCCGATGTGACGCCGCACGGGATCCTGATCCACTTCTTGAGCAACCGGATCAGGCATCTTGCGGCAGGCCACGAGGGATCCCGCCAACAGCCCCAGGGTTAGCCGAGTAAGAATAGGCAAAGAACTTGGCCCCACTGACGTGAACCGCTCAAGACGGGGATTTTTTCTCATCCGTTGGCCAGGGATCCCTGACTGGTTATAGCGGATCCCGCCTTTGGATACAACCAATCTCCCTTTCTGGGCCAAGTTCCAGAGCAGCCATCATTCGTCGAGCCAGGGCTGACAACTGCACACCAGGTGGCGATCCCCGTAGGCGTTGTCGATGCGGCTGACGCTGGGCCAGAACTTGTGGGCCTTGACCCAAGGGAGCGGGTAGGCGGCCAGCGAGCGAGGATAGGGGCGATCCCAGTGGTCGGCAGCCACCACCTCGGCGGTGTGGGGGGCCAGCTTGAGGGGATTGCGCACCGGATCCATCTCGCCTCGCTCAATGGCGGCAATCTCCTGGCGGATGGCAATCATTGCCTCGCAGAAGCGATCCAGCTCCTCCAGAGATTCGCTCTCGGTGGGCTCCACCATCATTGTCCCCGGCACCGGCCAGGAGATGGTGGGGGCGTGGAAGCCATAGTCCATCAGGCGCTTGGCCACATCTTCCACCTCGATGCCGGCGCTTTTTTTCAGGGGGCGCAAATCCAAAATACACTCGTGGGCTACCCATCCCCCCGGCCCTTTGTAGAGCACCGGGTAGTAGGGATCCAGCCGCTTGGCGATGTAGTTGGCGTTGAGGATGGCCACTTGGCTGGCCAGGGTAAGGCCGGCGGATCCCATAAGGCGAATGTAGGCCCAGGAGATGGGCAAAATGCTGGCACTGCCCCACGGGGCAGCGCTGACGGGGCCGTTACAACCGGGCAAAACAGGATGGCCAGGCAAATAGGGCACAAGGTGAGGGGCCACGGCAATGGGCCCTACCCCCGGCCCACCCCCCCCGTGGGGAATGCAGAAGGTCTTGTGCAGGTTGAGGTGGCAGACATCGGCCCCCAGCTCGGCAGGACGGCAGAGGCCCACCTGAGCGTTGAGGTTGGCCCCATCCATGTACACCTGTCCCCCCGCCTCGTGGATTATCTGGCAAATCTCGCGGATCCCTTCCTCAAACACACCGTGGGTAGAAGGGTAGGTGATCATCAAGGCGGCCAGCCGCTCCCCGTGCTGCTCCACCTTGGCCCGCAGATCCTCAATGTCGATATTGCCGGCTTCATCACAAGCTACGCTCACCACCTGCATCCCCGCCATCACGGCGCTGGCCGGGTTGGTTCCGTGGGCCGAGGTGGGGATCAAGCACACCTGCCGCCGGCTTTCCCCTCTGGCTTGGTGGTAGCGGCGGATAGCCAACAGGCCGGCATATTCCCCCTGAGATCCGGCATTGGGCTGCAGAGAAACTCCGGCAAAGCCGGTGATCTCCGCCAGCATCTTTTCCAACTGGGCAAAGAGGGCTTGGTAGCCGCGGGCCTGCTCCAGGGGCACAAAAGGATGGAGCTGGGCAAACTCCGGCCAGGTGACCGGCATCATCTCCACCGTGGCGTTCAGCTTCATGGTGCAAGAGCCCAAGGGGATCATGGAATGGGTGAGAGCCAGATCCCGGCTTTGCAGGCGGTGGATATAGCGCAGCAGCTCAGTTTCCGAGTGGTAACGGTTAAAGACCGGATGGGTGAGGTAGGGGGTGGTGCGCAGGAGCTGGGGCGGCAGGCTCTGGCCCAAATCCGGCCCTGGGCTGTCGGGATCCCAAGCTGGCGGTAAGGACTCCGTTCCGCTGACGCGAACGGTTCCGGCGAAGATCTCCCACAGATCCCGCAGATCCTGAGCGGTGGTAGCCTCATCCAAGCTGATCCCCAGCGTCTGGTCATCGATCTGGCGTAGGTTGATCTGTCGCTGGGCAGCGCCGGCCTGGATCGCCTGCACCTGCTCTGGAGAAGCTACCTTGACCCAGAAGGTATCGAAGAAATGCTCGGGCCCCACCTCATAGCCCAACTGACGGATCCCAGTGGCCAAGTGATGGGCCTGGCGGTGGATGCGCTCGGCTATGTGTCGCAAGCCGCGGGGGCCGTGGTAGACGGCATACATAGAAGCCATCACCGCCAAAAGCACCTGAGCAGTGCAGATGTTGCTGGTGGCCTTGTCGCGCCGGATGTGCTGTTCGCGGGTCTGTAACGCCAAGCGCAGGGCCGGCTTGCCTTGAGCATCCTGAGAAATCCCCACCAGCCGTCCTGGCAGCAGCCGCTTGTGGGCCTCGCGGGTGGCGAAGTAAGCCGCATGGGGGCCGCCATAGCCCAAAGGCACGCCGAAGCGCTGGGTGGATCCCACCACGATGTCCGCTCCCCACTCTCCTGGGGGTTGCAATAGGGTCAAGCTGAGCAAGTCGGCAGCCACCGTCACCACCATCCCCTTCTGGTGAGCCTGCTCCACCAACTGCCGGTAGTCCCGGATTTCCCCAAAGGTGTTGGGATATTGCAACAGCAGCCCAAAGCCCTTCTCCGGGCAAAACTCCGCCAGATCCGTCACGCGCACCTGGATCCCCAAGGGCTCTGCCCGCGTCTGCACCACTGCAATCGTCTGGGGATGACAGCCCCGATCCACCCAGAAAACTGGGGATCCCCTGCCTGCCAAGGTGTAGGCAAGAGCCATGGCTTCGGCGGCTGCGGTGGCCTCGTCCAGCAGGGAAGCATTGGCGATCTCCATCCCCGTCAGGTCGATCACCATCGTTTGGAAATTGAGCAGGGCCTCCAGTCGTCCCTGGGCGATCTCGGCTTGGTAGGGGGTGTAGGGAGTGTACCAGGCAGGGTTTTCCAGGATGCTGCGCTGAATCACCGGCGGCGTCAGGGTGTTGGAATAGCCCATGCCCAAAAAGGATCGCCACACCTGGTTCTGGGCAGCCATTGCCTGCAGTTCCGCCAACACCTGCAGCTCAGGGCAAGGGGATCCCAATTGCAAAGGCCGGCTGCTGCGAATGGCCGGCGGCACCGCCTTCTCCACCAGCTCCTGCAGCGAACTCAGCTCCAACACTTGCAACATCTGCCCAATTTGCCGGGCATCCGGCCCAATGTGCCGTCTGAGAAAGAGTTCGGTCTGCCCCAGCAACTCCAGCTCCGGAGAAGGCGTGGGTTGTGGGATCCCTGGAGATGGATCCCGGCTGGGGGGGTCAAGTCGAGTCGAGTGGAGAAGGGCCAAGTCGGACATGGTGCGATAGCCGAGAAAGGGAGAGCAAGAAAGACTGTCTCCTGATCATAGTTGTTAAAAATTGTTTCTGTCGGGATCCAAATCCTGTCTTGGCCCTCGATTCGGGGTGGAGGGGATGAGACACTAGATGGTCGGAGAATGTTAGCAACCTATACAGATGAGCCTTTTGGATTCTGCTTGGAGAAGTGATGCTATGCGCTGGCTGCTGTCCATCTTGGTTCGTGTGGTGTTAGTGCTCTGTCTGTGCTTCGCTCCTTTGGGGATCCCTGTTGTGGCCAGGGCTGCAGAGCTTCCCGCGGTGAAGCACTTAGACACTCCGATTGACGTGAACAACACCATCTTGCGCAACTACCGCCAACTGCCCGGCTTCTATCCCACCCTAGCTCGCATCCTGGTGAAAAATGCCCCCTACAAGAGCCTGGAAGACATGTTGCAGATCTCAGGCCTGACAGAGCAGCAAAAGGACCTGATCAAAGCCAACGCCGAGAACTTCGTGTTTGGCGAGTATCAGGAAGGGGCTAACCAACTGGAAAACCGCATCAACCAAGGGTACTACGGCTGATCTCGGCAGAGGGGCCATCGGGAGAATCGGCTTTTGTAGGAAAGGGATCCTGTGGCCTACGATAACGTCTGCAAGTACTTGGTGGAATGGTTCCCCGAGTCCTTTGCCCGGTGGCTGCTGGGATCCCCGGTTCCCTTGATCCAGCTCCAGCCAACGGAGCTCTCCAGCGAGCCCATTCGCGCGGACTCCCTCATCCTGCTGAGGGCCCAAAACCTGATTTTGCATCTGGAGTTTCAAACCGATCCGGATCCCGATATCCCCTTCCGCATGGCCGACTATTGCCTGCGCCTCTACCGCCGCTATCCCGACCAGGAGGTGCGGCAGATTGTCATCTACCTAAGAAAAACCCAGTCAGAACGGGTGTACCAGACTTCTTTTCAACGGGGATCCCTGTCCCATCGCTTTGAGGTCTTGCGCCTGTGGGAACAAGATCCGGAGGTGCTGTCTCAATATCCAGGACTCCTGCCTTTAGCCGTGTTGGCAGATCCGGAAAACCCGGAGCCGCGACTCCGCCAAGTGGCCAGAGCAATAGCAGAGATAGAGGATCCAAAGCTACGGCAAGAGGTGAAAGCGGCCACTGCTGTTTTGGCAGGATTAACATGGACGCCAGAGGAAATTAGCAGGGTACTGGGAGGTCTGGCTGTGCGGGAATCGACCA
Organism: Thermostichus sp. OS-CIW-31; assembly: GCF_054060305.1. Taxonomy (NCBI): domain Bacteria; kingdom Bacillati; phylum Cyanobacteriota; class Cyanophyceae; order Thermostichales; family Thermostichaceae; genus Thermostichus; species Thermostichus sp. OS-CIW-31. Next base: position 23,512 of record NZ_JBSSDA010000022.1, read on the forward strand.
TCTATCAGATGTGGCGAGCAGAAGCCCTCAAAGAAGGGCGAGAGGAGGGCCTGAAACAAGGTCTAGAGCAAGGTCTGCAACAGGGTCTGCAGCAAGGTCTGCAGCAAGAAGCAGCTCGACTGACTCTGAGTCAACTGCGGCGCAAGCTGGGATCTTTGCCGGAAGACCTGTCTGAAACCATCCGCCTCTTACCTACCGAGCAACTGGAGGCTTTGGCGGAAGCGCTGTTGGACTTCCAAACCCTGGCCGATTTGATCCAATGGCTCAGGGAGTCATCATCCAACTAGGGTTTGCCGTCGCGGCCTTTTCCAACCTCACAGGACTCTGTGGGTGAGTTAGGATCCCTGTTACTCAGATGGACTCGATGAAACGGCCACAGGTTTTGATCTGTGGCTACTACGGCTACGGCAATGCCGGCGATGAGGCGTTGTTGCTGGCTCTCTTACGAGAGCTAGAGCAGTTGCCCAGCCCCGTACAGCCGGTGGTGCTCTCCCGTCGCCCTGCCGAAACGGCTGCCACCTATGGGGTGCTGGCCTATCCGCGCTTCAACAGTTTGGCTTTACGGCGCTGTCTCCAGGAGGCCCAGGCTTTCATCTGGGGTGGAGGTGGCCTGCTGCAGGATCGCACCAGTTGGCGCAGCCCTCTCTACTACCTGGGGGTGATGGGCCTAGCCCAGCGCTGGGGACTGAAGACCCTTGCCTGGGCCCAGGGGATCGGGCCGCTGCAGCGGGGGTGGATTCGCGCACTAGCCCGTCGCTCGTTGGCAGGTTGCACGGCCATCAGTGTGCGGGATGGGGTTGCCTCCCAATGGCTGCAAGAGTGGGGGATCCCTCACCAGGTGGCTCCGGATCCCGTCTGGAGTTTGCCGTCCAAAACCTTGCCGGAATGGGAAACGTGGCCTCAGCCCCGCATTGCTGTGGTCTTGCGTCCGCATCCGCAACTGACTGGAGCCTGTCTAGAAGCTTTGAGCCAGGGTTTACAGCGTCTCCAGGCTTCCACGGGGGCATACCTTCTCTTCGTGCCCTTTCAGCTGGCTCCTCCCGGATCCCCTGACCTTGGGCCAGACTACCACTTGGCTCAGCAGCTTCAGCAGCGCCTACCCCACCGTAGCCAAGTGCTGGAAATTCGGGATCCCTGTCTATTGAAAGGAGTCTTTCGGGGTGTCAGGCTGGCGATCACCATGCGCTACCACGGATTGGTGATGGCGGCGGCAGAGGGCTGCGCCTGTTTTGGTCTCAGCTACGATCCCAAGGTGAAAACGCTGCTCCAGGAATTGGGCATGCCTGGCTGGGATCTGCAGGAGATGCCCACCGATCCTGAAGCCTTACACCAAGCTTGGCTGGCCTGCTACTCAGAGGGCCTAGCTCTCAGCCCTGCCCAAGCTGACCTGTGGGCGAGGCAATCGGCTCAGCACGCTCAGTTGTTGAGACAGCACCTGAAGTGGGGTTGATGGGGTTGCCTGGAGAAGTTGCTGCCAGCGAATTCCGGTAGCGGTTCTTCTGGAGAGCCGCTTTACCCCAAAAGTAGGGAGGCACGGTGTCCCCGAACCAAAGCGCTGCGTGCATCCGCTTGAGGAGGCCCCCAATTCATTGAGGGGAGGACGTCACCTGAGAGGGTTTTGGGGGAGAAACTCCCGATCCAGGGGCAGGGGGGCGACAGGTTGGGTGAGGGTAAATTGGCCGCTTTCTATCCACTGCTTGAGGATTTCGGCAATTTGTATGGAGCGGCGCAAGCTGGCCAGGGGAGCGGTGCGAATCTTGCGGCCATTGAGGGTGATCTGGCCGGATTTGAGTTGGGCATAGCTCACTAAGCCAAAGGTGGGCCGCACCCGGCGGGGAATGGAAAAGTCGATCACCGGTGCCACCAGTTCTTCATCCCGGATGGCGATGGCCTCCAAATCCGCAGGAGCGAGGATGGGAATGGGGATCCCGACCCCCAACATCAAGCTGGGGCCGTAGTTGCGGAAGTAGCAGCCCCTCACCCATTCCGCCTGCATTTGCTTGGCATCTCCAATCAGGGCCAGGGTGGCCGCCGGGCCGATGGGAGTTTGGTTGGGCAATCGCTTTTGCAATGGAAAGTGCTGGGTACCCTCCCAGGCGACGTAGCCGATGCCGCCTCCCAAAAAGATGCGGCTGCCGATCCCCACCCGGCGCAACAGGGGATCGTTCAACAAGGGGGATAGCTCTCCCGGGTTGGAATAGACGGCATTGCCCAGATGCGGTTCCAACAGACCCAAGTAGGTGTACAAAGGCCGATCCCCGCCGTTCACCCCGACGATGAAGTTTTGGTAGGCATTGCGGGGGTTGAACAGGTAAAACTGGTTGAGCTGATCCCGAGTCAGGGTGGTCTCGTAGTCGGCGCGGGGGTAACAATCGGTCACTTGGCCGATGGCCCGCAAATGGACGCGCTTGCCCGCCACCAGGTCGGCAATGACATGGCCGCCCCCATAGGCTTGATCCGCTTGCTCGCTGGGTTGGGCTGCCCCCAGGTAAAGATCCACCGCGCCAAATCCGGCATAGGCCGGTACCCCGTTCAGCCAAGCTTGGCGAATCTTGATGGGCGGATCCGTATGGCCCAGGTTCACAATGGCTCCTGAAGACTCCATTGGCTCAAAGGTGCCGGTGGTGATCACATCCACCTGCTCAAAGGCTTCCTGGATCCCCAAGGTGGCCAGCTTGGCTTTGGCTTCCAGGGCCGTCCACACCCGCACCTGGCCTTTGGCAATGCGTTGGTTAATCTGGTCTAGGGTTCTCTCCATGGGATGTAAAGATCGCAATGGTTGGTCGCGTTGGCGGTGTGGAGCACTAGGCAGTCTTGATCGCTTGATCGTCGAGGGATCCGCTCCCATCTTGAATTCTCTCGTGAGGCAGCTCTTGGGACTGGCTCAATGAATAGCTTAAATGGACGGGGATCTGGGCCGGTGGGGCTTAAGGGGATCCGGCAGTATGGGCCGCTTTTGCCGGCGTTGGGGTTGGTGGGCCTGCTCTACGGCGGGGGGCTGCTGCTGGCTCTGGCCCAGAGTGTGGGCCTCTACGGCCTGGGCGAGAGGGGGTTTACCCTGCAGGGGTATGGGGAGCTGCTGCGGGATGCGGAAGTCGGGGGATCCCTGTTGCTCAGCCTCAGAATCGCTCTGTTGGCAACGGGGTTGGCGCTGCTTTTGGGGCTGGGGCTGGCGCTGCTGTTGCGGGGGGTGGGGGGGTGGGCCATCTGGCTTGGCCAGTTGACGCTGCCGATTCCTCATTTGGTGGGGGTGGCGGGGATGCTGCTGCTGCTGGGGCCCAGCGGTTGGCTGGCGCGGCTGGCCTTCCAACTGGGCTGGATTGCCTCGGATCAGGATTTTCCCTTGTGGGTGAACGACCGCGGCTATGTGGGGGTGTTGCTCTATTGGCTTTGGAAGGAGATCCCGTTTGCCGCTCTGGTGGCGCTGACGCTGCTGCGCGGGATGGGATCCGAGCTGGAGCAACAGGCTCGTCTGTTGGGGGCTTCTGCCGCCCAGACGTTTTGGTATGTAACGCTGCCCTTGCTGAGGCCGGGGCTGCTGGCCACCGGGATTCTCATCTTCGGCTTTGTCTTCAGCGCCTTTGAGGTTCCCTTGCTCTTAGGGCCCACCTACCCGCGCACCTTGCCCGTTCTGATCTACCAGCGCTTCACCCACATCAACCTGGAGCAGCGGCAGCAGGCGGTGGCGCTGGGGATCATCCTGCTGGCTGTCTCGGCAGCGGTGGTCAGCCTAATCGGAGGGCTGTTTGCAGCCAGAGTATCCTTTCTGCAGCTGCCGTTTGGCTCAGCGGGACGGAGTCCTTGGAGAAAGCCGTGAAAGGACGCAGATGGATTGGGGGATCCCTGCTCCGCCTTGGGGTGGCCGGAGTGGCCCTCCTTTGGGCTTTGCCCTTTGGGGTGCTGGCCCTTTGGGCCTTCACGCGGGCCTGGTATTTTCCCGATGCCCTGCCCCGGGCATGGAGCATAGCCGGTTGGCAGCAACTGCTGAGCTGGGGATCCCAGTTCCGGGCAGCCTTCGGCCAGAGCTTGCAAATTGCCCTGTTCACCACCCTGCTGGCCCTGGGGGTGGGGATCCCGGCGGGACGAGTTTTGGGCACCCATCCTGTGCCCGCCTGGCTGCGCCTGCTGTTGCTGTTGCCCGTCATCACCTCTCCTCTGGCTGTGCTGATGGGGATCCAAGGGGTGCTGATTCGCCTGCGGCTAGACGGTGCCCTGCTGGGGGTGGTGCTGGTGCATCTGATCCCCACCATTCCCTACATGGCTCTGGTGATGGGCAGTGTGTTCGCCCGTTTCGACCGCGGCTACGAGGCGCAGGCCCGCTGTTTGGGGGCGGATCCCTGGCAGGTGTGGTGGCAGGTGACGTTGCCCCTCATTGCCCCTGGGGCAGCCATTGGGGCGGTATTTGCCTTTTTGATCTCTTGGAACGAATTTTTGCTCACCTTCTTTGTCGGCGGTGGGCGGGTTCTCACGCTGCCAATGCTGCTCTACAGCCTTTTGCAAGGGGGAAACAATACCCTGGTGGCTGCAGTGGCCTTCCTGTCGCTGCTGCCGGGGTGGTTGGCCTTGCTGGGGGCCAGCGTCTGTTTGGGGCAGGCCATCGGGCTACCCCCCACAGAGGTTCAAGAGGGGGAGAGCTAATATCCCTTCAGGGCCAGGTTGGGCCGTTGCAGAGCAGCTCCCACCCGTTGAACCTGAGTTTTGAAGCTGCCATCTCGCTCCAACCATATCTGCCTCAGGGCAGGGGGAATTACCTCCAGGCCAAACTGGGGGCTCTTGGGACGAAATTGCACACAGGTTGAGGGACAAGCCAGGTAATCAACCCCCTCCCGCCGGCGGTGCAGGTCTTGGTGAATATGGCCGAATACAACGAGGCGGATGTGGTCGAACTCGTCCAGAACCCCAAACAACCGCTCCGGCTGCTGCAGGGCACTTTGATCCAGCCAGGCAGAATCCACCGAAAAAGGGGGATGGTGCAGGGCCAACAAAACATGGTGTTGGGCAGCTTTGCTCCGCTGCAATTCCTGTCTCAGCCACAGCAGCGTGCGCTCCGTCAGGTAGCCGCTATCTTTGCCGGGCACGAGGGAGTTCAACAAAATAAAGCTCCAATTTTCCCGGCTGAAGCTCTTGTCCCCAAATAGCCGCTCGGCATGAAGCTCTTGGTTCATGGTGTGCAGGCGATCGTGGTTGCCTGCCAACCAGTAAGTATCGATGGGGAGAGCCTGCAAATGGGCTCTCAAACGAGCGTAGGATGCTGCACTGCCATCTTGAGAGAGATCTCCGGTGAGCAGCAGCAGATCGGGCAAGGGATCCAGAGCGGCAATGGCCTTTTGCACCTGCAGGAAAGAGGCTTCCGTGTCCACCCCCAGCAGCCGGTGATGGGGCTTGGCAAACAGATGCAGGTCGCTGATCTGAACCACGTATACGGTCATAGAGCAGGCCCAAGAGGGTGGGATCCCATCTCCGCAGGTTTAAAACACTACCGTTTTACGTTTTAACACCAGATGGCCCGGCTGGAACCCGTAGGTAGGGTCATTTCGATTCAAGCTAGGACACTGCACCCACACCCAAAACGTTGGTCGCGTCTTCGCGTCAGCGTTGCGGAGCAATAATCCCCAGAACCACAAGGCTTTTCTCAGTAGCCCAGGCGTCTCGCCCCCAACCTAAAATGACCATAACTCAGCCCTAAAGGGCTCAACCTTAACCTACCCAAGTCCGTCAACCCGGTTCAATCCCTTGAGAAAATCCTCTCAGGAAAAGCTTTAGGAAACATTCAGAGAGCGGCCCACGTTCCTAAAGGCAGCTTGCACCTGAGGCCAGCGGGATTCTTGGGTAGAGGCCGTCAGCGTATAGAGGCGATGGTGCCGAACGGTTACCGTCACCACCTCATGACGAAGCTGGGATCCCATATCGGTTTGGTATTCCAGCAGGTAATAGGGGTGCTCCTGCCGCTCAAAGGCTTCGGCAGCCAACAGCTTGGCCGAGCGACCGGATCCCTCAGGAGCAATGATCTTCTCCGCCACCAACTGCCCCACCTCAGCCGGGCTGCCCAAATCGGCAATCGTCTCCCCCTTGTCAAACGGGGCGATCATCAGGCTGACGTTCTCGGTCTCGTACACCAGGTCGCGCAGGAGTACCACCGGCCCTTTCCCCGGCCCAAGATTGACCGCCACCATGCCGTTGGGGTAAGCAAAAGCAAAGGCTCCGCTGGGATCCCTGTAGGCCCGCAGGTTAGAGCCTGCGGAACAGGCACAAACCACCAAGCTGAGGCAAACACAGAGCAGCAACAACGCCCTAGACAGCCACAGGCTGGTTGCGTAAGTGGGCCACAGGCCTGATCGGGCAGAATGCGCGCCTCGTGCTGCTGACATTGCTGGGATCCTCTCCTCAGATGGGTTGCCTATTGTTCCTTTATCATCCTAGTACGAGCGCACTCCCTCTAGCCCGTTGACCGTCAATTCCCAACGGAAAACTCCCCCTGCAACTTAGCAGCGGGGTTGCCGACGTGGGTTGAAAAGCGAGGGATCCCCAAGCTTGGAAGCAACTGCCGCTATTGAGGGAGCCGCTTCTCGAAATCCAAATCCGGCATCGGCAAGTTGGCCTGGGCACCTCCTTGGCCGGTGAGCATTGCCAAGCGGCGGGAGATTTCGTCGTCCATGGCCATTTCATCCAGTTGGGCAGCAATCTGCTCGCTGCGATCTTCCGAGAGTTCGCTCATGGCTCGGGATTTGAGCTGGCGAGCCTGGATAGCATTCTTTGCCGCCTCAAATTGGGACTTGGCCGAGTCGATGTTGTAGGAGTTGTTGACGCGGGTCATCTGCTCCAGAGCTTGGTTCACCTCGTTGATGTCTTTGAGGTTGCTCAGCTCGCTCTTGTAAGCGGCCAGTCGTTCTTTCTCGCGGGCCAGCTTTTGCTTGGCGGCGTTGACGTAGCGCTCGGCAGTTTCCACGTTCTCCTTGAGGGGGCCGAGAATGGCCTCAATTTGCAGCGCTTGGGACATAGCCAGGCGGGCAGCCTCTTGATCGCCTCGTTGGGCGGCCAGGCGAGCCTTGTTCTCCAGGGCCTGGTACTCCCGCACCTTTTGCATGTACTTCTGCTCAGCCCGCTGATAGGCGGCTACTTGGGTGGCAACGGCTTCCGTGAGACGCTGAACCGTCTCCTGCATCGTGCGTAGGGATTCTTCCGCCACCATCACCGCCCCTGTGCCGCCTTTCTCCACCGGGATCCCCCACAGCCAGTTCCAAGTTCCGACGATGACGCTGCCGGCCCGTTGCCCAAAAATGCCGTAGATAATCTTGCGTGCGCCCATGGCCTGACCCTCCTGCTTGTGCGTGCCTCTACTGTATTTAACTTTCTCCCTGACTGGAAAGATCCCAGGGATCCGGCAAGTGGACAAATTCAAATCCCCGCTTCTTCAAAGTTGGGATCAACTGCCGCGTCACCTCAACCACTTGGGCTCCTCCTTGTACCCCATCGTGCAGCACGATTAAGGAGCCAGGCCGCACCTGGGCCAGCACCCGCTCCACTACCACCGATACCGGTGGGATCAGCCAATCCTCAGGCACCACGCTCCACATCACCGGACAAAAGCCCCAACGGCGCAAATCCGCAAGCGTCTGCGGCCAAAACAAGCCATTGGGCAGGCGCACAGCCCGATAATCGTCAGGGATCCCGCCACAGGCAGCCACGAGGGTGGTTTGGCTGCGCTTCAGGCTCTGATAAAGCTCTCCAGGGGCAAGCTCGGTAAAAGGGCGATGCTGCCAGCCGTGAAGGCCAATGCGGTGGCCTTGTTGGCGGATCTGACGGGCTAGGTGGGGCCAGCGCTGCACCCGTTCTCCCAACACAAAAAACGTGGCCGACACCTGAAAATCCATCAAAACCTGCAGCAGAGCCGGAGTGTACTCGGGGTGAGGGCCATCGTCAAACGTCAGGGCCACCCGCTGGGTATGGGGATCTGCCGGCAGCTCCCACAGGCCGTCGGGAAAGAGAGTCTTGAGGCCCCAGTGCAGGGGTGGGTAGAGGGATGGGGGCAGGATTTGCCGAGAAGAGAAGAGCATTGTGGTGAGCTGTATGTTGTCCAAAACCAGAAGCCAATGCTTTGGGTGATCAGTTGGGTTGGCAAATTGAGGTGTTGCCGATCAAGCCAATAAATTGAAAAAATGGGCATGAGCATTGTAGCTAACAAAACAGACAGGGGTGGCGGGCCTATCGATGGCTTTTTGGATCTTGCCGTAGCCGGGTCACAGAAGTTGGAATTGGAATCCCGTCCTGTTGACCGCCGGGCGCTCTTGCTGAGTTCTTGAGGCCGATGATGGATGTGGGATCCTTCTCTGCCCCCAACCCAGATTCGATAGGCTGGATTCACCCTCAAGGTATCGGCTAATGGCTTTGAGAACTCCAACACTGCTGCTGGTGGATGGTCACTCTCTGGCCTATCGCTCCTTCTACGCCTTTGCCTACAGCCGCGAGGGGGGGTTGCGCACTTCCACTGGGATCCCCACCAGCGTCAGCTTTGGCTTTTTGAAATCGCTGTTAGAAGTCTTGGACAAATACACCCCTACCCATGTAGCCGTTGCCTTTGATACACGGCAGCCCACTTTTCGCCACGAGGCCGACGAAACCTACAAATCAGGCCGCCCGGAAACGCCACCGGAGTTTATCGAAGATGTGGAGAACCTGAAGCAGGTGTTGACGGCACTACGCATCCCGATTTTGGTGGTGCCTGGTTTTGAAGCCGATGACATTTTGGGCACCCTCAGTAGGCTAGCCCCCCAAGATTACCGGGTGCAGATCTTAAGTGGCGATCAAGATCTGTTCCAGTTGATCGATACCGATGGAAGAGTTCGGGTTTTGCACCTCAACAGCAAAGATCGCATCAGCGAGTTTGGCCCCGAACAAGTGAAAGAAAAATTGGGCATCTGGCCTTGGCAGGTGGTGGATTATAAGGCCCTCTGTGGTGACCCTTCTGACAACATTCCCGGGGTGAAAGGGATCGGCCCCAAGCGAGCTGTGGAGCTGCTGGAGCGCTACGGCAGTTTGGATGAAATTTTCGACCACCTGGACGAGATCCAAGGAAAAGTCCAGCAATACCTCAAAGAAGGGATCCCGGCGGCCCATCACTCGCAATTTATGGCTCGGATCAAATGCGACGTTCCTCTTTCTCCCGACTGGGAGAGCATGAAATTAACCGGGTTTGATCAAGCAGAATTGCTGCCGCTGCTGGAAAAATTGGAGTTTCACAGCTTCATCGCCCAAGTGCGCAAAATACAAACGGCTTTGGGGGGGATCCCAACCGAGGCAGAGGTGGTTGGCGCTTTTAATCCCACCGGGGATCCCGCAAACGCTCCTGACGAAGCCCTGTGGTTTGATTTTGCCCTCGATCCCGTCCCTTCTCTGCCGGCGGTGCGCATCATCGATACGCCGGAGCAACTGGAGCTTTTGCGGCAAGAGCTGCTGGCCTGCCCAGGGATTGTAGCTTGGGATACTGAAACCACCAGTCTAGATCCACGGGATGCCCAATTGGTGGGGATCGGCTGTTGTTGGTCAGAGGGAGATATCGCCTACTTGCCCATCGGCCACCGCCAGGGATCCAACCTGGATTGGGAGCTGGTTAAACAAAGCCTGCAACCCCTTTGGGAAGATCCCAACCGACCCAAAAGCCTACAAAACTGTAAGTACGACCTGAGCATTTTCCGCGCCCACGGGATCCGCCTGCAAGGGATCCAGTTTGATCCCATGTTGGCCAGCTACGTTTTGGATCCAGAAGCCAGCCACAACTTGGCCGATTTGGCAGCTACCCATTTGGGTTTGCCAACCACCAGCTACAAAAAGTTGCTGGGCAAGGAACAGTCCATTGCCGATATCCCGATTTCCAAAGTTGCAGAATACTGTGGAACCGACGCCTATTGTGCCTATCGTCTGGTGCCAATCCTCACCGAAAAGCTGCAGAAAACCGAACCGCGCCTGTGGGATCTTTTTATTCAGGTCGAGCTGCCCTTGGCCCAAGTTCTGGAAGAAATGGAGTGGATCGGCATTCGCATTGATACCGAGTTTCTGAGGCAATTTTCCCAAGAGCTGGAACAAGAGCTGCAAAGTTTGGAGCAGAAAGCTTATGCCCAGGCTGGAGAAACCTTTAACCTCAATTCTCCCAAGCAACTGGGATCCCTGCTCTTTGAAAAGCTGAAATTGGACATTCGCAAAACCCGCAAAACGGCTACTGGCTATTCCACTGATGCCTCAGTTTTAGAAAAGCTAGAGGGGGATCATCCTCTCATCGAAACCATTGTGCAATACCGCACCTTGGCCAAGCTAAAATCGACCTATGTGGATGCTCTGCCCGCCTTGGTGAGAAGGGATACCGGCAGAGTCCACACCGACTTTAACCAAACCGTTACTGCCACCGGCAGGCTCAGCTCCTCAAACCCCAACTTGCAAAATATTCCCATTCGCACCGAGTTCAGTCGCCGGATTCGACAGGCTTTTATTCCCCAAGAGGGGTGGCTATTGGCGGCAGCAGATTACTCTCAAATTGAGCTGCGTATTTTGGCCCATCTCAGCCAAGAACCTGCCTTGCTGGAAGGTTTTCGCTCAGGGGAAGATGTGCACACCCTAACCGCCCGCCTGCTCCTGGAAAAACAAGAAATAACCAGCGAAGAACGTCGCCTGGCCAAGACGATTAACTATGGGGTGATCTACGGCATGGGGGCACAGCGCTTTGCCCGCACTGCGGGGGTTTCTCTATCCGAAGCCAAGCAATTTTTACAGCGATTTAACGAGCGCTACGCCGGCATTTTTGCCTATCTGCGCTCCACTGAAGCCTTTGTGGAAAAGCATGGCTATGTAGAAACGATCTTGGGTCGCCGTCGCTATTTTCCCAATTTGTCTCGTCTGACAGGCCATCGCAAACAAGCCGAATTGCGGGCAGCTGTGAATGCCCCCATCCAGGGATCCGCCTCGGACATTATCAAAGTAGCAATGGTGCGCCTGCGGCAAAAGCTGCAGAACTTTCGTTCCCGCTTGCTCCTGCAAGTGCATGATGAGCTGGTGTTTGAGGTGGATCCCTCGGAATGGCAGGCCCTAAAACCGCTGATCCAAACAGAAATGGAAGGAGCGGTGCCCCTCTCCATACCGCTGGTTGTGGATATCCAAATCGGCCACAATTGGAAGGAAGCCAACTAGACCATGGGAGGCAGAAAACCCCAGGTTTGCAAGGAAAGGGATCCCGGCTCCGTGAAAATGTTAAGCTATGTAAAAGCGTTTGTTGTTTTCTTATGACTGTTGAGATTTACACCTGGCGTTTTTGTCCCTTCTGCATCCGGGCCAAGCAACTGCTGGATCGCAAAGGCGTGAAGTATATCGAGTACGCCATCGATGGAGACGAGGTGGCACGGGCGGAAATGGCCAAGCGGGCCAATGGTCGCCGTTCGGTGCCGCAGATTTTCATCAACAACCAGCACATCGGCGGCTGCGACGATCTTTATGCCCTTGAGTCCCGAGGCCAGTTGGATCGGCTCCTGCAACAGGTCAGCTAATCCCGTCTCCATTACTTCATAGCTTGCTTAACTTGGGCACGGGCCTGCTTCACCATGGCAATTAAGGTTTGATGGGCGTCCTCGGAGTCCCGCAGGGGGTGGTCGAAGCGGATCCGCAGCGTTTGTACGGCCCCGTCGACCTGCACCCGCAAGTCCATCCCTTCCGGGTCAATGGCCTGCATGCGGGCTTGGGTAACTCCTTCCACCTGGCCAAAGACCCTGGCGTAGAGGGCTATTGCATCGGCATGATCTTCGTTCATGTGCTTGCAGATGCGCTCGCTAACTTGGGGGGTGAGAGGATCGCCCATGGCAGTTGTTTCTGGCATACAGCCCTCAGTTTAAAGCTCCCGCCAGTCCACAGTAAACTACCCAACCCTACCCCTGGCCAGTACAATAATGCGGCTAACCCAGCGTTAAAAGCGGCGCTCCCAGATAGGCAGCCGTTTAGGTTTCAGAATAAAAAGGCAGGGATCCCTTCCCCTCCATCCCAGAGAACACCAGGAATCCAGGGGATCAAGCTTGTCCTTGGGCCTGTAGCTGATACATTTACGCTGAACACTGCTGAACATCACTGTTCAACTATGCAGCGATAGCATTCTGTTTGTTTCCAAACAGAATGGCGGTATCCCGCAAAGCTTTGAGTAGAATACCCAAAGCGCAGTTTCCGTGTCGTCTTACTACCAATTTTCTGCTTTGCTTTGGCTACCATGTTGGCAGACTCGAAAGTAAACAGAAAGATCAACTGGTAGTAATCCGTACTGAACATATTATACATTATTTTCAGTATAGTTGAGCTTATTATTGACTAGAGTCATGCTCCAACAGCTCATCTGCCATATCCAAAAAAGCCTCCCGATCCAGATAGGAGACATCTCCCACCCACTCCCCCAGCTTGACCACATAGACCTCGCTCAAGGTGGGCCGGCGCTGCAAATCGCGGGAATAGGCTTTCACCAACCCGAGCACCGATTGCTTTTTGACAATTCGCCTGTAGCGGGGATCGTCCTTGGCCCGCACACGATAGACGACTCCGGTCTCATCGCCAATTTCCATCTCAAACTGGCGCTCCCGCACCTCTTCAATGTAGAAGTTGCCATCTTCATCCAGCTTTTCTCGCTCTTCCACCACCACCTCGAAGCGGCGAGTACGCAGCACCTGCCCAAAAAACAATCCCCCATAGGGAATCTCGCGAAAGGCTAGCTGACGGCGGGAGATGGTATAGAGCGGCCCCCACAGGAAGGGATAGAGCAACGAGAGAATCCCGACCAGGAAGGCGATTGCCCCCAGAAAGGATCCCTCGCCGAAAGCGCGGGAAAGAACCAGCAACGCCACGCCCACCAAAATGGCCGTGATGATGCGGCCCGTGCTCTTGAGGGCATCGCTCCAGTAAGCGGCATACTGAAGGCGCGTTGGCACCACCGGAATCACCGATTCGCATTCTTCTGGGGTTAGCTCCAACAACATGCTCCAAGGATCCTCACAATGCCACACTCCATCTGCAACGGGCCAGACCCTATCTTAAAATGAGGCAGGGGCGCTTTGCCGCCGGGCTTGTCTGCTGCCAGTCCTTGCGCACTTGCCACTTCCATGCCGACAGGATCCCATCTCTCCCCAACCGGCCAGACCATCAGACAGCAGGTGGCCCAGTTGGACGAGGGATCCCGTCGCGACAAGGCTTGGCTGGGGGATGCGGTGTTGAGCTTGTTTGCCCGGCAGTGGCTGCTTGGGCCACCTCAAGACTGGCAAGTGCCTTCCCCGCCCAGTTGTGACCTGAATCGCGCAGAACTCTTCACGTGGCTGACCTCCAACCAATTTCTGTCGGCCCTCAGGGATCCCACGCAGGTGGAAGCGGAAATCGGCCTATCTAGGGCGGCTTTGTGCTATGCTGCCTGCAGCGGCAGGGTAGTCAACCGCTCTATTCGCGTCAGCGGGCCGTAGGCCTTAAACCCAACAGTCTCACGACTGGATGCAGCCTCAATAGGTTTTGTAGTTGTTGTTTGCAACGGTACCTAAGGGCATTGGGGAACCGCCCTGCACTCGCGTCAGCGGCGCGTAGCGCTTGGGGGAACGCCTGGGGAGATGAGCACCGCTGTCGTAGAGGGGCAACCCAACACGGTAAGTGCTGTCGCAGAACCAGGAACCAGAATCTCCTGCCTAAAGGCAGGGGAGTATGTCAAGAAACAGAAGGTCTGCAAGCAGCGTTTGAATATATCCAGGCGCACCTGCTGCCGCTGTTTGTAAGGCAGGTGAACAACCGCGCCAAAGCTCTGCGTGGCAAACGCCGCTAGCCAGTTTCTCAGCAAAGCAAGAGCGCGGCAGGATTGCTGGACAGGTCGCTTTTTGAGGGGGAAGCGGAATTAATGGGAAGAAGGGGGATCCACCCAGCGCCCATCGGCTTTGATCAGATCGATCAGCGCCTGGACACCTTCCGATTCCGGCACCCTCTTCACTTCCTCTTTGCCACGGTAGAGGGAGATCACCCCTGGCGTTTTACCCACATAGCCGTAGTCGGCGTCGGCCATCTCTCCCGGCCCATTGACAATGCAGCCCATCACGGCAATGTCCAACCCCACCAGATGCTGAGTTGCGGCGCGCACCTTCTGCAGCACCTCCTCCAAATTGAAGAGGGTGCGGCCACAGGAAGGGCAGGCCACATATTCCACCATGGTTTTGCGCAGGTTCAGAGCTTGCAAAATGCCGTAGGCCACCGGGATCTCCTTTTCCGGCGCTTCCGTAAGAGAAACCCGAATCGTGTCGCCGATCCCTTCAGCCAAGAGGGTTCCGATCCCCACCGCCGACTTGATGCGCCCATATTCTCCATCGCCCGCCTCGGTGACACCTAAGTGGAAGGGGTAATTCAGGCCCAGGGCATCGAAGCGACGGGCTGCCAGCCGGTAGGCCGCCAACATGACCTGCGGGCGGGAGGCCTTGAAGGAAAGCACCACATTGTGAAAGTCTTGCTCGGCGCAGATTTGGGCAAATTCCAGGGCCGACTCCACCATGCCCTCAGGCGTATCCCCGTAGGTGAAGAGCATCCGCTCTGCCAGGGATCCATGATTTACCCCGATGCGCAGGGCTTTGTTCTGGGCTTTGAGGGTCTGGACAAGGGGGGTGAAGGTTTCCCGGATTTTGTTACGAATGGCCTCAAATTCCGCCTGGGTATATTCTGTGCGACCGGGCTGAGGTTTTTCAAAGATGAACAACCCTGGATTGATGCGCACCTTGTCCACGTATTTGGCTACTTCCAGGGCGATCTTGATGCCGTTGTGATGGACATCGGCTACCAAAGGCACCGGCTTGTAGGTTTGGATCAGCTTCTCCCGAATCGCCTCCATCGCCTTGGCATGGGCCATGCTGGGAACGGTAACCCGCACAATCTCTGAGCCCGCCTCGTGCAGACGGCGGATCCCGGCTACTGCTGCGTCGATGTCGAGGGTGTCCTCGTTGATCATGGACTGTACCACCACCGGGTGCTGGCTGCCGATCAACACATCGGCTACGGCCACCGTACGGGTGGGGCGACGGGGATAGACCGGTTCTGGGTAGGGCTGCTGGGTGGGGGCGTTGGGCCGATCCAGGGTTTGCATAGCTTGGTCAAGCCAAAAGAGCTGCTCTAGCTTGATTGTAGGTCGGAAACTAACCTGGGGTTCGATTCAGCTCAGGGTAAAGGCTGAGGGGTTCAACCCCGAGGATTTCGACGGGATCCCCAACCCTCAGGTGCTTGCCCGCCTCCGTTCTCGGGATCCACGTATTGATCCCAAGGCGATAGAAATGGTCAAAGCGGCTGGCTTCGGCCCAGGGTGGCAAGGTTTTCTGCCGTTGCGCTACGAAGTGCTTTTGAAAACCGGGATAGGCCTCTCCGCTCAGGGGATCCCGAGTGGGCACCACACAGCGGGCGCAGGGGTTGAGGCCCAGCAGCTCCACTTCCCCAATGCGAAAGCGCACCCCTTGATCTGCGCGGGCAAAGAGCCGATCCTCCCAAAAGGCAGAGCAATCCGACAGCTCGATATTCATGCGAAAGCGCTGCCGAACCGCTTCCAGGGTCAAGTTGGGGAACCAACCGGCCACCGTCTCCAGAGTGGCTGTGCTGATCAGGGTGGGGCCGTTGGCATAGGGATCATCCGGAAACCCCCTGAGAGGCTCCTCCAGCAGTTGCACCGGAAAACCGAACCAATCGCTGAGCCAAGTCTGCAAAGCATCCCGCTGCTGCTGCAGGTCAAACTGAGCCGCCTTGCCCTCCCCCCACAACTGCACCCGGCACAACCGGGGATCAAACCGGGCACGCAGGCGGTGGACTGCAGCATGGCGTTTGCCGTTCACCCGCTTCCCCTCCGCATCCAAGAGGGCGTAGCGGCGATCCCCTTCCAAAGTTCCCCCCGCCGTCAGCCTCACCTCAGACAGAGGGATCCCATCCAGGGACTTGATGGGATAGACCGTTAACCTGGCAACCTGGGGCATGGCCTGTCTGCCGGGATCCCTGGGGGTGGGATCCGCCTTAGCTGCTTAACTGTCGGCTTCGGTGGGATGGTCGGTCATGGGGTAGCTGCGGATAAAGTCTCTGGGGGTTACATTTTCTACAAACTTGCGAAAGGCCTCCCGCTCCGCCTCGTCGGCATCCTGGTTCATGGGGATCGAGGCTTCCGCAATGACCTCTTCCACCGTCCAGATGGGAACATGGGCCCGCAGAGCGAGGGCAATGGCGTCGCTGGGGCGGCAGTCGATCTCTTGTTTTTTGTCACCATTCACGGTGACGAGCACCGCGTAGAAGGTGTTATCCAGCAACGCGTGAATGATGACTCGCTCCAGCTTGATCCCCCACGTCTTCCAGGAGTTGAGGATGAGATCATGGGTCATGGGGCGCAGTGGCTTTTGGTCGTCCAGGGCCTGCAAAATGGCGTTGGCCTCTGCTTTTCCCACCCAAATGGGCAGGGCACGACGCTCACTGCCATCGCGCAGGATGACAATGGGGTTTTGGTTGACGGCATCGACCGCAATCCCAGCCACATGCATCTCGATCATGAGCAATTGCCTCCAGCCGGTGATCTTGATCGTATCTACGGGCGTCAAAGTTTGGCAACACACCATGAGCTCAGTTGGTAGTCCAGTTGAAGTGGCTTTGATCGGGGGCACTAGCGAGAGCCGCAGCTTGGCCGACGCCCTCAGCCGGCAGGGGATCCCTTGGGTGGCAACCGTCACCACCGAAGGGGCCAGAAGACTGTATCAGGATTTGCCCGGTCAGGTGGTGGTCACCCGATTTTCGCCGTCATCTCTGGAAGAATTCCTGCAAGAACGCCGGATCTGCGTGGTGGTGGATGCCTCTCATCCTTTTGCCCTGCAGATCTCGCAACTGGCCATCCGGGTGACGGCCCAACTGGGGATCCCCTACCTGCGCTACGAACGCCCTCCTCTGGAGCTGTATCCCTGGGTCCAGGTGGTGCCGGACTGGCAGGGGGTGCTCACAGAGGCGGTGCTGGCGGGGCGGCGGGTGCTGCTGACGGTGGGAGTGAAGGCCCTGCCCCTGTTTGTACCTTGGCAAGATCGCTGCCAACTGTGGGCACGGGTGCTGCCGGAATCGGTTCCCCAAGCGGTGCAAGCCGGGATCCCTGCCGAGCGGGTGATCGGGATGCGCTTGCCCCTCAGCTTTGAGCAAGAACTGCAGCTTTGGCAGCGGTTCAGCCCTCAGGTGGTGATCAGCAAAGCTTCTGGGGAAGCAGGTGGGCTGGGGATCAAACAGGCAGTGGCCAAAACCCTGGGGATCCCTCTGTGGGTGATCCGGCGACCCCCGTTGGACTATCCCTGGTGCAGCCAGGATTTGACAGCAGTGGTGCAGGCCTGTAGGCGATGCTTGGAAGGAGCGGGACCTTGAGGTTGCCCAGCTCCAGTCCAACGGGTCAAAACGGCTCTTCGGGGGGCAGGTTGGAGTCGCGGTCTTGACGGGATCCCAGCAGTTCTAGGCGATCTACAGCGATGATGGGCCTCTGGCGCTCTTCTCCGGTGGATTTGTCTTTCCAGCGATCGAACTTGAGGCTGCCCGTTACCCCGATAAGACTGCCTTTGCGCACATACTCTCCGGCCACCTCGGCAGTGCGGCCCCACAACTCTAGGCTGAACCAATCGGGCTTGTCTTCTCCTTTGCGGAATCGGTTGACCGCCAAGCTAAAAGTACAGACCACCTTGCCTGACTCAAAGTAGCGCACCTCCGGATCCATGCCGGCTCGCCCCACCAGGGTCACCAGGTTCAAGCTCATGGGTAGTTTCTCCAGACCGCCAGTAGATCTAGCCTTCGTTGTAGCGCTCGCAAGGGATCCCTGTCATCTTTTTGCTTGCGACCGTCAGCTTGGGCTCAGAGCCGATTCTTTAGGATATTTACAGATTTAGCTGCGGGGATCCCGATTGATCTCTGGGAAAAGCCTCTGCTGTGATGGACTTGATGCTCGGGATCCGGATCCGCACTCTGTCGCAAAAGTTTACAATGGCAGAAGCAGTTGAGCAAATGCCAGCCCACCAGACACTCCCACCGGCCAATTGCAGGGCTAGCAGAGCAGGTTCGTTGCTGTGAGAGGACGCATTCGGAAGCATTTCCCATGGAATTCATCTACACATACGCCTGGTTGATCCCCGTCTATCCTTTGGTGGCAGCCTTTCTCCTCGGCTTAGGTATCCTGATGTTCAACGCCTGGACAAGGGCCAACCGCTCTTTGGCTGCCTTTTTGAGCGTGTTCGCGACCGGGACGGCGATGGTTCATGCCTTTGCCCTTTTGGTCAGCCAGGTGCAAGGGCACGAAACCGTCCTCAGAACCATCACCTGGGCCCAGGCGGGATCCTTCTCGGTGGACATGGGCTTTGTCGTGGATCACCTGAGCGCCATGATGCTGGTGGTGGTGACCACGGTGGCCTTTCTGGTGCAGATCTACTCCCATGGCTACATGGCCCACGATCCCGGCTATGTGCGTTTCTACGCCTACCTGAGCTTATTTAGCTCCTCGATGCTGGGCTTGGTGGTCAGCCCCAACCTGGTGCAGATCTACATCTTCTGGGAGCTGGTGGGGATGTGCTCCTACCTGCTCATCGGCTTTTGGCACGACCGGCAGGCGGCGGCAGAAGCAGCGCAAAAGGCGTTTGTGGTCAACCGGGTGGGAGATTTCGGCCTGCTGTTGGGCATCTTAGGTTTTTACTGGATTTCCGGTACCTTCGCGTTCAACGAGATCGGGCGCAACTTGCAGGAGATGTTGGCTGCCGGAGCGGTGAGCAGCAGCTTGATTGCCCTGTTTGCGGTGTTGGTGTTCTTGGGGCCGGTGGCCAAGTCGGCCCAGTTCCCGCTGCATGTGTGGTTGCCGGATGCCATGGAGGGCCCCACGCCCATTTCCGCTCTCATCCACGCAGCCACGATGGTGGCGGCTGGGGTATTCCTCTTGGCCCGCATGTTCCCGGTGCTGGAAGGGATCCCGGTGGCTATGGACATCATTGCCTGGACAGGGGCGGGCACGGCCTTTTTGGGGGCCAGCATTGCCATCACCCAAAATGACATCAAAAAGGGCTTGGCCTACTCCACCATTTCCCAGCTGGGCTACATGGTCATGGCCATGGGGTGCGGCGCCTATGGGGCGGGCCTGTTTCACCTGATGACCCACGCCTACTTTAAGGCGATGCTCTTTTTGTGCTCTGGCTCAGTTATCCACGGCATGGAAGCGGTGGTCGGCCATGACCCGGTTTTGGCCCAAGACATGCGCCTGATGGGGGGGTTGCGCAAATACATGCCGGTTACGGCCATCACGTTTTTGATCGGCACGTTGGCCATTTGTGGGATCCCGCCCTTCGCCGGCTTTTGGTCTAAAGACGAGATCTTGGGCGCTGTTTTCGAACGGAACCCAGCTCTGTGGGGGGTGGGCTTCCTCACCGCCGGCATCACTGCCTTCTACATGTTTCGCATCTATTTCCTCACCTTTGAAGGGGAGTTTCGCGGCACCAACCTGAGACTGCGGCAGGAGGTGGCTGTCAGCGCGGGTCGTCCTGTGCCGGCTTTTGCCTATGTTTTCGCGGGGAAACAGCCGGCCTTTGGCCCTGGAGCCATGAACATTCAAGAAAAACCCCAGCCCAGCAGCCATCCTGAAGCCCACGAAAACCTGCACGACGGAGATGCCCATGCCTCAGAGCCCCATGAGTCCCCTTGGTCGATGACCTTCCCGCTGTTGGCTCTGGCCGTCCCTTCTGTGCTGATTGGCCTGGTGGGTACCCCTTTTGCCAACTTCTTTGAAGCTTTCATCCACCCACCGACTGAGTCTGTGGCAGAGGCAGGCTCGATTTTACCGCTGGTGGCAGCAGAGTGGCAGGAGGTGCTGGCGGGCCATTTCGATTGGGCAGAGTTTCTAATCATGGCGGGTAGTTCCGTGGGCATGGGGCTGATCGGCATCACCTTGGCCAGCTTGATCTACTGGCAAAAGCGCATCGACCCGGGCACCTTCCCCCAAAGCCTGCAGCCGCTCTACTACTTCTCCCTCAACAAGTGGTACATTGACGACCTCTATGAGCGAGTCTTTGTGCAGGGCACCCGCTTCGTGGCACGGGAGGCGCTGGAGGTGGACAGCCGCATTGTGGATGGTGTGGTCAACCTGACGGGCTTGGTGACCATGGTGAGCGGCGAGGCGATGAAATACCTGGAGAGCGGCAAGGCCCAGTTTTACGCCTTGATTATCTTTGCGGCGGTGGTGGTGATGGTGGTGGCATCAGGGGTAGGGTTCTAGCTCGAAGGCGAGGATGGATCCGGCCCGCTTGGCCAAGGGATCCCTCAGCCTAGAACTGCTGCTATGCTACGGAGCAAGTTGAGCGGATCCCTTGTTGCAATGGCCCCGCGTTCTCTTAAGTCGATTTCGCATCCCTTGTTGGCGGAAAGGCAAGGTCAGAGGGAGCGTGTCTTGGCCCTGAAAAATCGGATCGAAGCGATCCTCTACTTAAAAGGGCAGCCCCTGGAGCTATCGGCCCTGGCCCAGTTGGCCCATTGCAGTCGCGACGAAGCCTACGATGCGCTGCTGGAATTAATGGAAGACTATGCCCATCGCGATTCTGCCTTGGAGGTCTTACAGGTGGAGGAGGGGTTTGCCCTGCAGTTGCGGGAGCCGTTTTTGGAGCTGGCCAACCAGCTTTTACCCCCTGAAATTGGGGTGGGTGCTACCCGTACCCTGGCTACAATCATTCTGCGTGGCCCGCTCTCGCAAGCCGATTTGGTGGAGTTGCGCGGTCAAGGTGCTTATCAGCACGTGGCAGAGTTGGTGGAAAAAGGCTTTGTGACCCGCTATCGCAAAGAAGGCAGCCGTTCCCCCTGGTTGCGGGTGACCGATAAGTTTCATCGCTACTTCACGGTAGATGAGCTGGCCAAAAAAGCAGCAGAGGCGGCTTCTTTCCCCGAAGAATAAACTTTGAAGAATAAACTTTCCCCAACTGCAAAATGAGGGATCCCTAACTCCCCTCTCCTAAAGGGAAAGTGTCTCAATCTGGCTTGAAATAAAAAAGGATCCCCTGGTCGGGGATCCAAATCGAGGGGAGCGCAGCTTCGGCAGAGAAGGGATCAGCCGAAAGTAGGTTCGATTGCTGAGACTTCTACTTGTTGGGCTGAGGGGTGACCCGCAAATAGGGCTTAATTTCCTTGTAGCCTTTTGGGAACTTCTCTTTCAGCACTTCCGGATCTTTCAGCGAAGGCGGAATGATGACATCGTCACCGTCTTTCCAGTCGGCAGGGGTGACGACATTGTACTTATCCGTCAGCTGTAGGGCATCGATCACCCGTAGGAGCTCGTCGAAGTTGCGGCCCGTGCTGGCCGGGTAGGTGAGAATGAGGCGGATCTTCTTATTGGGATCAATAACGAACACCGAGCGCACCGTCAGGGGCAGCCCTTCTTGATTGAGGTTGGTTTGATCCAACATGCCGTAGAGCTGAGAGACCTTGCGGTCTGCATCTGCCAAAATGGGATAGGTCAAAGTGGCGTTCTGGGTTTCCTCGATGTCTTTTACCCAGCCGACGTGGGAGTCCACATCGTCCACACTGAGGGCGATCACCTTCACACCCCGCTTTTCAAATTCGGGCATCAGCTTCGCAACAGTGCCCAGCTCTGTGGTGCAGACCGGCGTGTAATCGGCGGGGTGAGAGAACAGCACCACCCAGCTATCTCCAGCCCAAGAGTAGAAGTCAATTTCGCCGTGGGTAGACTTTTGCGTGAAATTGGGAGCAGTATCGCCAAGTCGGAGAGACATACGCTCTTGATCCTCCGTAAAAGGGTTCAATCCGGTGAGACAGGGATCCGGATCTTTCGACCCGATCCCTCCCGATCTTGCCACATAACTCCACTTTTCCGAGCGGATTGCAGGTGATTTTAAGATTCTTGCTGGCAGGAGGGAGTGCTCCTCCTCTTCGCTGACGCCTTGCGCCCAGGCAGAACGTAAACAATTGCTGCGCGGATCTTAACGTTCCTTAAGTTCTTTGCTGCAGCGGTAGCCCCCTAGAAGTATGCTAGGTAAAACTAGATCCTCTGACGTAAGGTAGGCCATGGAAGAATTGAGGCAAGACGCAGAAACCGTTACACCTTGCAGCTTGGCCACCCTGTGGGCGCAAAAATATGTAGACAAGCTACGGGCACAGGCTGCCTTGGGCGAGCTGCCAGGCGCCCCTCTAGCTGACAAGGTGAAGGGATCTTTGCGCTTTGCCAGCTCCCAGGCCTGGGCGAAGACGGAGCGGCTCTTGGCTGCTGAAATACCGAGGCAGCGGCTGGATCCGGACTTGATTGATCCCTGGCAAATTGCCGAGGATTCCCAGGAGTTATTTGAAAAGGCAGCAGCAAGTTGTGGGGAGGGCCTCTCACCAGCCCGCTTTTCGGTAAAGATCGCGCCATCTTGTGGCCAGCTGCGGGCTCGCTACAGCAAGCCGGATCCGCGGGTACTTGGCTTTTTAAGCATGCAATTTCACTACACGGGGCAAATGGTCCTGCAGGCTCTGCTGCCCCAGGAGCGGGGTCTCTTCCACCCCTACTTGAAGGTCATGGATGACCACCTGTACATGCCTTTGCAGAGGATGTACGAGGCCGCTGCCGCCCAGGCAGGCGATCACTTTTCTGCGCCTTTGGCTGCTATTCAAGAGCTCTTGCCCCTGGTTACCAGCGTGGCAGAGTCCATTTGTGCCGAGGTAGCCCAACGTTTTCCGGACTATCACTGCGAAAGCGGTCCCTTGACAGATCTGAACGTGCGGATTTCCAGCATCCGCGATGTGGAGATGTTTCAGGTGTACTTGGGCCTCTGTGCCCTAGAAGGCAGCATGGCGGCTATCCAGCAGGAGCTGTTTCCCCTCTGTGTGATGCTCTACCCCCCTTTGAAAGTGAGCTGGGAGCTGGTACGGCAGATGCTCAAGCTCTTGGATAAGGTTCTGAGGTCTGGTCTCAGCCAGGCCAGCTATGCCGTCCTGCTGCCCTACCTCCAGACAGTGCAGGGTATGTTCTCGCTGGAGGTTTTTCCTGAAAATGACCCCATCTGGAGCCATCAGCCCGATGTGATGCGCTTTATGGAGACGGCGCAGAATCTGTTGCAAGAATTGCTGGCTCAAAAAGCTTAAAGGCCAGTTAACGCCACCATTCCTATTCCCGCTCGCGACCTCCCAGTTACGCAAGGAAGGGAACATTGGCAGTTGCTGCTCAGCCTGCCTGCAGCTTGGGATCCACCAGCTCGGCTACGAATTGGTGCAGGATGGTGACATAGCGCTCTCTGGCCACCTGCAGCAAGTTGTTGTGATCGGCTCCCTCGATGGGCACCAAGCGTTTGGGATCCCGTGCTGCTTGGTAAAGGGCTTCAGCATGCCAGAAGGGGATTAGACGATCCTGGGTACCGTGCAAAATTAGCAGCGGGCAATTGATCTTGGCCATGCGGCTGAGGTTATCGAAGCGATCGAAGGGCAGCAGCGGGATGCGGGTTAAGACGCGAAAGGCTGTGACGAAGGTGGATTCCAGGATCACGCCCCCCACCGGCTTTTGGGCTGCCAAATAAACCGATGGCCCACCCCCCACCGAGCGCCCATAAACCAAAATCTGCTCCGGCGGGATCCCTTGGGCAACTAGGTAAGTGTAAGCGGCCTCGATATCTTTGTAAGCGCCGGCCTCGGAAGGGATCCCTTCGCTGGTGCCGTAACCGCGGTAGTCGTAGGCCAAGACGGCAAACCCAGCCTGCTGCAGGTGCACCAAGCGGGGCAGGATATCCCCCAAGTCTTCAGCGTTGCCATGGCTATAGAGGAGGGTATAAGCAGCAGCCGGATTGGGCAGATATACCGCTGAAATCTGCAGCCCATCAGAGGTCGTGAGCTTGAGAATGGCGTCCCCATCTCGATAGCTGGCGGGACGAGGCAAAAAGATCATTCGCTCCGATTGAAACCAGCCCAGCCAGAGCAGGTAGCCGTACACCACCAGCCCGACGAGCAGCAAAGATCGCCCCACGCGCAGCCATGGGAAGGATCCCCAAACTAGTTGTAGGAGATCTCGGTGGGGCATTGACAGGAAGGCATCGGCAAGTAAGTTAAGCTCAATTTGCGGCACTTGCCCAAGGTTCTGCGCTGCTTACAGGCAACCCCTTTCCCATAAGGGAAGAGGGGAGCAGGAAAACTGCATCCTTTAGGGCTCCGCTTGAGAGAAAAAGCATTTCCAGGCACAAACCCCAATCCAGTTGACAAGGGTGTGGGCGACAATGGTGACCAACAGGTTTCCCGACAGCCACAAGCCAATCCCCATGAGGATACCAACCCCGCTGGCCCAGACGGCATAGGGCCAGCCCTGCCATCCCAGCCAATGCAAGGCGCCAAACAAGAGGCCGCTCAGCAGGATCCCGCCTGTCCACCCTAAGGGGCTGGCCACCAGAGCTGACAGCAGCACACCGCGAAACAGCCATTCCTCGCTCCAGCCCGGCAGCAGGCCCACCCAAAGGATATCTCCCCACTGCAAGGGATCCGCCACCCAGTGTAAGTAGGCAGTGGCTGCCCGACGATAGGCTGGCCAGAGCCGGTAAACCCCGCCGCTGAGCAGAGCCACCCCCAGTCCCAGCCCTGCCCCCCACGCCAAGGCTAGGGGATCCCAGCGAAACGGCACGGGAAAGGAGGATCCCAGCCAGATCCAGAGACCCACAATGAGAGCCGAAAACAGGGTGGTGATGCCCATTCCATTCAAGATCTGTTCGCGTGTGCAGGGCTGAATCTGGGAAGTCATGGAGGGGATCCCTAGGCTTCGAACTCCGGAGGGTTAACAGCAGCTGCTGTTTTTATCATCGTTTATCTCAGCGGTCCTAGGTTCACGGCAGGTTGACAGCAGCTACAGAGCGTCCCTCAAAACTGCCTCAGCTTGTAAGCCAGCATGGATATGAGCCTTGAGTGTGACCAAAGGGACTCAATCGCCCCCTTGCTCTGTCTTCTGAGCCTCTGTGTAGCGCTTGATAACCTCTCCGGAAACTTGCCCCGCTGTACCCGCGTAGTAGCTTGGGTTCTACAAATAACCACCCCAGAGCCTCTTTTTGAGTTCAGAATGTCTCCCAAAGAGAGCAGGAGCCGTGGAACTTTTAATACCTTGGCAACGACCGCCGGAGCCGCCTTGGGAGAAGCAGAAAGAAAAACGTGATTCAAGGCTTAGAGTAGAGAAGGGCTTCCAAGCTTTTACCCTCAGCCCGGCTATACCCCAAATACCCACACCCGAGATGGGTGCAAAGTGCTCCGCACCACGGACGCGACCGAGCGGCGCATTCACCAAGCCATTCAAAACGCGCAGGCTCGCTTCGACAGCGACAAGTTCGCCGACAAATTTGCCCAGCAATTGCGGGGAGAGCCGGGGAACTGAAGAAAAGCGAGCAGGAATGGCTCAGTCGCCTGGGAGCCTTGGGCAACCCAACCAACGGCGGATCTACTGCTGGCCAATTCAAATCTGCGGTGGGATTGTTTTCTGGAGAGTTGCCGCTACCATTACACTTTGAGCGTTGCCACCGGAAACTCCCCGGCGGGAAAAGAAGAGGGGGCTGCGTCCAAAGTGGGGAATTAAGGTCATGTTCCAGCGTATTGCTCTCGGCTCTGCTGCATTGGGATTGCTTCTGGCCATACCCGTCCTTCCCAGCCACGGGTTTGGAGAGCCCCGGGTCGTTCCCGATACCCTGTTCTACTTCGACAACCACCGCTTCGATCGCTACCCAGATGCGGTTGTGGTGCGGGTGGTCAACGGCGACACCCTAGTGGTGCAAATCGAAGGGGAACAGAAGATGCGCCTAATCCGGTTGGCCGGGATCGAGGGTCTCAGCCCGGAAGAAAACCCCTATTACCAGCAAGCCATTGAACTGATGCGGGAGCGCATCCTCTACCGCACCGTCAAGCTGGAAGGGGATAAGTTGCTGCGCAACGTAGATGCTACGGGCTTGGTGGAGGCCTATGTCTGGTTAGAAGGCCATCAGATGAACGCCATGTTGGTGCGCAATGGCCTGGCCCGCATCATCCCCTACAGCCACAACATCAAGTACGACAGCTACTATGGTGGCCTACAAGAAAAAGCCCAGCAGGAGCGCCTTGGCATTTGGAGCCGTCTCTGAGTTGGCTTTATACTGAACTTCAGTTCTTTAATCTTCAAGGGAGCAGAGAGGAAAGAGCATGACTCTAGTCAATAATAAGCTCAACTATACTGAAAATAATGTATAATATGTTCAGTACGGATTACTACCAGTTGATCTTTCTGTTTACTTTCGAGTCTGCCAACATGGTAGCCAAAGCAAAGCAGAAAATTGGTAGTAAGACGACACGGAAACTGCGCTTTGGGTATTCTACTCAAAGCTTTGCGGGATACCGCCATTCTGGTTGGAAACAAACAGAATGCTATCGCTGCATAGTTGAACAGTGATGTTCAGCAGTGTTCAGCGTAAATGTATCAGCTTCTCCCTTCTCTCCCGTTACTTCCTCTAGGTTATGCCTAGCCTGCCTTGACGGTTGAACCCACTCCAGCCCCCAGGGATCCCAATCGCTGGGTGAGGCGGCTGCCTCTGGTGACCGGCCTTTTGGGCAGCGCCCTCTTGGTCATCAATCGACTGGCCTTTACGCCGGAATTGCTCACCAGCCAGTCCCGCTCAGATGCCTTGGGGATCCTCCTCAGCGCCGTTTTGATCCTGACCGGCCTGCTGTGGCAGCAGATCCAGCCTCTTCCACCCCAAACGGCCCCCCTGCAGGGGATCCCCGGCTGTGATTGGCATCCCGATCTTTCCGAAAGCGAGAAACTGGAGCTGGCTTGGGCCTCCCATACCCTGCTCAGCACCACCGCCGCCCGCACCGTGGTGATCTGGGTGGGTGGGCGAACCCTCCTGCAACGGGGGATCCTGGCCAACCCCGGCCAGATGCCCTCCATTCAGCCCAAGAGCGTTTTACAGCGGGTCTTGCAGACGGGGCGGCCCGTGTATTTGGTGGATCTCAAGCTGTTCCCGGCCCGCGCCGAGTTCGATGGCCTGTTGCCCCCCGGATCCCAGGCCGTGCTGTGCCAGCCCATCGGCCAGCGAGGGTGCTTGATTTTGGGGAGCGATACCCCACGCAGCTTCAGCCGGCAGGAGCAAACCTGGATTGCCGCCATTGCCGACAAGCTAGCAGCCACCCTACTCCCCTCTCCCCCTGGGAGAGGAGCTGGGGGGTGAGGGCACACTCCCCCTGGGAGAGGGGCTGGGGGGTGAGGGCTAGGCGGCGCTCTCCAAGCTCACCTGGAACACTTCGCTGAAGGCTTTTTCCACCTTGTAGCCCGAGTCGATGGTCTCCAGAGGATCCTTGCGCAGGCGGTGGCGCAAACACAGGCTGATCACCCGACGGATATCGGCGACGGTGACCTCGCTCCGCCCTTCCAAAGCCGCCAGGGCCTTGGCAGACCGGTTGGTGACAATGTCTCCGCGCAGCCCATCCACCTCCAAAGCCGCACATACCCCAGAGATCTTCAAGCGCAAGTCGGGATCCACTGCCACGTTGGGCAAAAGATGTTGGGCTTTTTCGATGCGCTCCCGCAGGCGCTGCTGGGAATCGGCATACTTGGCCAAAAAAGCCTGGGGATCGGCGTCGAACTGGCTGCGCTCCTCCACGATCCGCACCCGCAGGGCAGCATCTCGCACCGTTTCGATCTGGACGAACATGCCAAAGCGATCCAGCAGTTGAGGCCGCAATTCCCCCTCTTCCGGGTTGCCGGATCCCACCAGCACAAACCGAGCCGGATGACGAATGGAAATGCCCTCCCGTTCCACGGTGTTCCAGCCTGAGGCCGCCGCATCCAGCAACACATCCACCAAGTGGTCATCCAGCAAATTGACTTCATCCACGTAAAGGATGCCTCGATTGGCCTTGGCTAGTAGCCCTGGCTCAAAAGCCTTCACCCCCTGAGCCAAGGCCCGCTCAATGTCGAGAGTGCCACACACTCGGTCTTCTGTTGCCCCCAAGGGCAGATCCACCATCGGCACCTGGATCCAAGTGCTTTCCAGCGTTTCTCCCGCCTGCAGGCGCTCCCACACTTGATCGCTCATCAAGTCCCGCTGCCGCGGGTGGCTGTTGAAGGGATCCCCTTTCACCACCTCGATCTGGGGCAGCAGGTCGGCCAAAGCGCGGATGGTGGTGGATTTGCCCGTGCCGCGATCCCCCATGATCAGCACTCCGCCAATGCGCGGGTCGATCACGTTGAGGAGCAAGGCCAATTTCATCTCCTCTTGGCCGACGATGGCCGTAAACGGGAAAACCGGGCGACGTTCCAAATGCATAGGGGCAATAACCAACAATTCATCCCCATTATCCCAGAGGCCACTCCCTTCTGGGTGTCAGATAGGCTGGAAAGGGACTGGAACTGGAACCTAAAGACCAGTTTTCGGTCAAATGGAAAAGCAAGCTCAGTTGTCAGCGTGGACGACGCCCTGGGCTTTCACAGAGAGGAGCAGATAGGATCGAAGCCCGCGGGGTTCATCAGAGTGTTGAACCGGCGTGGGGCCGAAAGCTCACAAAAACCCTAGGCAACCTGAGCAACAGTTGGCGGGTGGGGAGACATCAGCGGTGTCAGGCAAAGCAAGTCGGAGACGGTGGACGGCATTTCCAATCCAAAGCGTGGTCCAAAAAGGGCTGGTGGGTTTGATCTGGGTTTGCACTTGGATCTCTGTGCTCACTGTCTCTCTGGCCGTGGCTCAAACCCCCACCACCTCTGTGGTGTTGAGCGATGAGCAGGTAACAATGTACGCCCGTATCGTCTTGGAGATGGAGCCCCACCGGCAAGAGGCCCAAAAGCGCTCCCAAGCCACGAACGACCCGGCCAGCAAAGATCAAATCCGGCGAGAATTCATCCGCACCGCGACCGAGATCATCACTCGCCACGGTATGACCGTGCCCGACTACAACCGCATTACGCTCTTGATCCGCTCCGAAGAGGGCAAAGCTTTGCAACAGCGCATTGAGGCCGAAATTCTCCGCCTACAAAGCGAGGATCCCCAACCGCCAGTCCGATAAAAGTAAACTACCCGACACCCGCGCTATGCGCAGGGTGCAGGCTTTATCCCAATCCCTAGCGGCCCCAGAGGACAGCTAAGTTTCGGAATTTCAGGCGAGTTTACAGTCGCCCCAAGGAGAGAGATTACTTGAGC
>NZ_JBSSDA010000023.1:0-48235 GCF_054060305.1 Thermostichus sp. OS-CIW-31
GGTCGGGTAGTTTACTTGGCGGATCCCCCTACAGTCAACTGGCCCAGCACGTTGATATCAAAGGTGAAATTAATCGTCACCGAGTTGCCCTCGTAAGCCTCAGGCAGCGGCAGGAAGGGAGCTGCCCTCTGGATAGCTGTCAGCGCTGCATCGTCTGTTTGTTGGCTGCCGGACGTGCGCCCCAGGCGAATGCTCTGCAGATCGCCAGCTCGACCCACCGTAAAGATCACCACTGTGCGGCGCGAGGTACCGGTCTGCCCAGGGATCCAATTTTGCTCCACTTTCCGCTGCAAAGCGGCCAGCCAGGGGCCCCAATCCACATCGGCCCGCGCTGCCACACTGGGGGGATTGGGAGCCGATTGGGTGGGGTTGGCCAATCCACTAGCTCCACTGCCCTGGATCCCGGCTCCATTGCTGGGAGCAGAGGCACTGACCGGAGGCCCCAACTGGGAAGAGTCAGAGGGCCGCTGGGCGGGAAGAACCTCTGTCACCGGTTGCGGAGCGGGCGGAACGGGAGCCAATTGGCTGGGATCCGAAACCCGCTCGCTTGGCTGTATGGGCAAGGGCTCCGCAGTTGGCGGGGGAGTGGGCCTTGGGGAGGGAGCAGCCGCCACAGGCGGTGGAGTTTGGGTCGGAGTAGGTCTGGGGACAGGCGTGGGAGGGGGCGGTGCCGCAGTCGGGGTCGCGGTGGGCTGAGGGGGAGCGGGGGTTGGGGTAGGCGTGGGCTTGGGTGGAGGGGTTGGAGTTGGGGTTGCCAGGGCAACTGCAGCCGGGGCAGGTGGTGGTGGAACAGGGGCAGGCGGTGGCGGTGGTTGGGGTCTTGGCGGAGGAGGAGCAGGGGCCTCCTGGGGAGGGGCGGCCTGAGATTGAGGTGGACTGCCTTGAGACGGAGGGGCTTCTACCCGCTCACCCCCATCGCGGGAATCAACTTCTGAAACCAGATCTGCTTCCTCTGGGGGCTGCAGATCTTCTGGATCCAGAAGGATAAACTCAATGGCTTCTTGTTCTGGCTCGCGAGTGAGCCAAAGCCGCCCCAAGTGGAGCAATCCCAGCAGCACCAGCACGTGCAGCAGCAGCGACAGCGCCACCATCCAAAAAAAGTTGCGAGATTCATCCTCGCGGCGGCGCTGCTCAATCCAGATGCTGGTCATAGCCAAGATTGCCCTTTCCTTTCTTCAACGCTCTCAACACACCGAGTTGTCTGTTGCAGACTCGGCCACGCGGGTAACACACTAGCTAGTGTTATAGCATCCGAGCAGTTGGCACTCCTGCGCAAAGGCGTATAGTCTATCTCGGGCTCGGGAAGGGATCCCACCTTGCAGCAGCTCTAAGATCGCCTACCTTGAAAAGAGCGGGGATCCCATTAGCCGGGGAAAAGCCCCACAGCTCGGGGTGCTGGCTCTGATGTTGGCTGGTGGGGCAGTTTTGGTGGCTTTTTAGGAGCGACGTTATGGAACCCATCCGCTTTCATCTGGCCTTTCCAGTTGCCGATATTGCCTTGGCCAAGGCCTACTACGGCGATGGCTTGGGCTGTGAGATCGGTCGAGAAACCTCTGCTGCCGTTATTTTTAACCTGTACGGCCATCAACTGGTGGCCCACCTCACCCACGAAGAGCTGACGCCCCAGCGGGGCATCTACCCTCGTCATTTTGGCCTGATCTTCCCTACCCAAGGGGATTGGCAGGCGCTGGCCGACCGTGCCCTGGAGCGAGCCTTGCCCTTTTATCAAGAGCCGCGCTGGCGCTTTGTTGGCACCCCCTTGGAGCATGGCACCTTCTTTTTGCAGGATCCCTTCCATAACCTGCTGGAGTTTAAGTACTACCGCAACGCTTCCGCCATTTTCGGGGAGCGGGACTTGGCCTTGGTCGGGGACAGTGCTTCCCACCGCTCGCGCGAACGATCCCCGGCCCGCTCAAGTGGCATGTAGTGCAAACAGGAGGAACCTTTGGCCACTCAACCCCTGCGTTCTGGCCCTGCGCGCGGCCCTATCTGGCAGATGGATTTCAACGCCGTCCCCCTGCGGGATGAGCAGAACCGAAGGGTTTGGGAGCTGTTGGTATGCGATCCCACCGGCCGGTTTCGCCAAGCGCAGTATTGCAGTAACCAAGAGGTGAATAGCACCTGGGTGGCACGACAGTTGCGGAGCTACCTCGAAGCGGCTCCCCAGCCTCCCTCGGCCATTCGTGTGTTTCGAGCCCGCATGAGTTCCATCCTGCAACGGGCCTGCGATGCGGTTGGGATCCCGATGCTGCCCAGTCGTCGCGTTTACACCCTCAAAGCTTGGATGCGAGAACGGGCAGAGCAGGTTTACCCTCAAGAGACTCAGTTTACCTACAGCCCCGAACCTCCTGTGGATCCGGATCCGCCGGATCCCATCCGTCTGCCGGACAAGTTGCAGGGAGAACGCTGGGCCTTCGTGACCTTGCGAGCTGAGGATCTGCGGGAAGCCGACGCCTGGCCGATAGAATTTGGCGAGCTTTTTCCGGTTGCCTGGGACACTTTGACGCCCGACACATTGGCACCAGTGGTGCGGAGCACCCTCATTCCCGGCTTGGTGATTACCTCGCAGCGGGCTTTGCCGATGGCAGCCTGGATGAGCGGTATGGAACCCGCCTACTTGAGTGTGGCAGACGGACGGCTACTGCTCGAGGCGGGCCTCAACGATTGTTATCTGTTTGCACAATTGAGAGATGAAACACTGCGAACAGAGGCAGAAGTCTTTGCCCAGCGCCAGCAGCAGGCCCAGGGGCTCCACTTTCTTGCCATTCAAACCGATCTTAGGGCCCAGTCTTTCGCCGGCTTCTGGCTGATGCAACATCCGCTGTAAGTAGCAGCCGTTACAGCCTGTTTGTAAATTACAGTCATTTCAAACTAGATTGAGACACTCCCCAAACGCTCCGCGCCGCTGCCGCGACCACCCCCAGCTCCTCTCCCAGAGGGAGAGGGGAGTTAGAGACCAATGCGACAGAAATGTTTCATTACCTGTTTAAAAAATGACTACACTACTTGAAATGACTGCGTTTTCGATTCAAACTAGGGCCCTGCATCCGCACCCAAAACCTTGAATGCGCAGGGCCAGAAGGCTTTTCAAGGACTCCGTCCCGCTGGCGCGATCAGTGGCCTAGGCGTCTCACCCTAACTTGAAACCACCATATCGCCAAAGTCGCCAAAGAGAGAAGGGATCCTCACTAGGAAAACACAGCCTCCAGCGCCTGCAAGGTCTTTCTCACCTTGGCCTGGGCTGCCTCCACCTCGGGTTGGTCATAGGCTTTAGCGGCAAAGTCTAGTTGTTCTAAGCTGCGGCCCATCTCCTTAGCCAGGCGCAGCACTTCCCGCTTTTGTTTATCTGGCAGGGTAGCCGCCAGGCCGGTCAAGGTCTTACGAGTGAGTCCCATCGGCCCGTGGATGTAGGAGCGGATCTCCAACCAGTCCTCCGCCTCCACCAGGCTTTGCAGCCGCTCTACCTGTTGCTCCAGTTGTTGCAGCTCTCGGGGCAGGCCAGCAGCCGCTTGCACAGAAAGGGATCCCAGCCACAGCCCCAATGTCAGGATGGCAACCAGCAACACACTCCGCCAGCGACAGATCATCACATACCTCCCACATGCCTGCAACAGGCTTGACTTCTTGGCCATGATTGCTATCAGCTTTTTGGCAATCATTTGGTAATCAAATGAATAGTTTACCCGCTGGCTGCACCTCAGCCCCTTGGCTGCCTCTCGAAGAGCATGCCTCTAACCCCCAAAACCCTGAACTTTGCTGAATTTACTGAGCTTTAGGCGGTTTGGCAAAAGTCATTGAGGGGGATATAGTAGACCAAGTTTCCCCCTGATCCTTGAGTCCACCGCAACGGTTGCCGGGAAGTGAAGGGGGAAAGCGCTCGGGGGGTATTCCTCAGGGCTTTGCGGGATACCGCCTTCCTGTTTGGACTCCGTCCCGCTGACGCGAACAGAGATAGGCAGGATGCGATCGCTTCTTTCCTGAACCATGTTCAGGAGAGTTCAGCGTGAATGTATCAGCACAGCAAATCGGTTAGGCTAGGGATGTAAAACAATGTAAATGGCACTCTCATGCAACGCATCATCCTCATGACCGGCAAGGGTGGAGTCGGCAAAACCTCGATGGCGGCGGCGACCGGCTGGCGTTGTGCCGAGATTGGCCTGAAAACTTTGGTGCTGAGCACAGATCCGGCCCACTCTTTGGCCGATAGCTTCGATCAGCCCTTGGGCCATGAGCCGGTCGAGGTCAAACCTAACCTTTGGGGGGCGGAGCTGGACGCCCTCAACGAACTGGAGCTGAATTGGGGATCCGTCAAAACCTACATTACCCAGGTGTTGCAGGCGCGAGGGCTAGATGGGGTGCAGGCACAGGAGCTGGCGATTTTGCCAGGGATGGATGAGATCTTTGCCCTAGTGCGGGTGAATCGCCATTACGACGAAGGCAAGTTCGATGTGTTGATTATCGACTCGGCCCCTACAGGCACGGCCCTGCGCCTCTTGAGCCTGCCGGATGTTTCTGGCTGGTACATGCGCAGGTTCTACAAACCCCTGCAGGGGCTGGCGCAAATGCTGCGTCCTATTGCCGAGCCGATTGTGAAGGGGCTGACCGGGATCCCGCTGCCGAATGACCAGGTGCTGGATGCTCCTTATGAGTTCTATCAGAAGATTGAGCGGCTGGAGCGCATCCTCACCAACAACCGCATCACCTCAGTGCGGCTGGTCACTAACCCCGAAAAGATGGTGATCAAAGAATCGCTGCGGGCCCACGCCTACCTCAGCCTTTACGGGGTGGCCACCGATTTGGTGATTGCCAACCGCATCTTGCCCGATGGAGTGGTGGATCCCTACTTTGCCGCCTGGAAGGCAGCCCAACAGAAATATCGCCAGGAAATCCACGAAAACTTTGCCCCCCTGCCGGTCTTCGAGATCCCGCTGTACTCCGAGGAGTTGGTGGGATGGGACGCCCTAGCCCGCCTGAAAAAAGACCTCTGGGGGGATCGCAACCCGGCGGACGTGCTCTATGCCGAGCAAACCCTGAATGTGGTAACCGACAACGGCCAGTACCGGCTGGATCTTTACTTGCCCGGGATCCCGAAAGAGCAGGTGGAATTGACCAAAACCGGGGATGAGCTGAACATCCGCATCGGCAACCACCGCCGCAACTTGGTTCTGCCCCAGACTTTAGCGGCCATGACCCCGGCCCGCGCCAAGATGGAAGAAGACTACCTGCGCATTCATTTTGCCGCTTGAGCCTGTAGCTGCTCTTGGTTGCGTCAGTGTTGAACGGCAACGGGGCAGCGTCAGCGCCAGATGGCACAATGAGGGTGTTCCCTACTTCTAAAAATGGATCGCCGAGGATCCCTCCACAGAAGAGGATGAGATCATGCTGTTGCTTCGTATCTTCCTGGTGGCTCTGCTCATCACTTTGACAGGTTGGTTTTCCCCTCCCGCCAGTGCTCTGCTCAACGACGACCGTTACGATGGCAACATCTTTGCCCTCTACGGGGCCAACGGCGGCATGATCCCCCCCCGCGTTTCCTTGAAGCAGGCGAAAGAGCAAGGGATCCCGGCCCTCCTCGTGTATTACATCGATGACAGTAGCGATTGCAAAAAATACGCCGCCACCATTGCCAACCTGCAGGTTCGCTACGGGCTGGGGGTCTATTTCATCCCCTATTCCGTCGATTCCCTCCTGCCCGGCGACGAGCGCGGCCAATACTACACCGGACAAGTGCCTCAAACCCTCCTCTTCGACCCAGAGGGAAATATCGTCTATCAATCCGTCGGCAACCGCCCCATCACCGAGGTGGAAAACGCTATTCGCGCCCTCTTCAAGTTGGATCCCGTTCCCCCAGGGCTGATCAAAGCCAAACCCTTCAACGAGATCCAAACCGGATTTGCCGGATCCCGTTCTCCCCAAGCCTACCCCCCCACAAAGGCCCAGCCGTGACGGCCAATCCCGATCCCTTTGATCCTCTCGAGGCTCTGCAGGAAAAACTCCAGAGTCTCCAGGCTCGTCTTGCCGACCTCAGAGAATTGGAGCGCATAGCCCAGCTTTCCCCTGAACAATGGGCCGAAATCCAAGCTGAAGCCAGTCAACTGGAGCAACGCCTGCAGGCTTATGTGCTAGAGGTGTTTAATCCTGTCCCCGCTACCTTTTGGCAGGTGGTGCGCTTCGGCGGCCTTGGCCTGCTGCTGGGCATTGCCCTGCAGCGCTGGGTGCTGAGCTAGCCTACCCCTTAGGATAGAAAAGCTCTCGGATCCCGGAGCCCTTGCCCATGCGCATGCGACGCCCTAGACCATTTAGTCTTGACCGCAAGACTTCGCGCTTTCTGCCTCTGCTGGGCCTGCTTTTGGCGCTGCTGACCCTCCTGCCCCGTTGTCTGCTGGTTGTCCAACCCGGCTACGAAGCCGTCATCTTCAACCGCCTCACGGGAGTGGAAATGACTCCCCGCCGCGAGGGGATCCATCTGCTGATTCCGGTGCTGCAGTTCCCCACCCTTTACGATGTGCGCACCCAAACCTACAACATGACCAGCCGAAGTGAAGAGCGCAGCGTCAAAGCCGACGATACCCTCACCGCTCTCACTGCCGATGGGCAACGGGTGGATCTGGATGTTTCGGTGCGCTATCGCCTGGATCCGGATCGGGTTCCCGAAATCCATCGCAATGTAGGCCCCGATTACCTGAACAAAATTATTCGCCCCGCCTCCCAAGCCGTGGTGCGCAATGTTATCGCCCGCTATTCGGCCATTGGCGTTTATTCTGAGCAACGAGCTGAAATCCAAGAACAAATTGCCGCTGAGCTCTCTCGCCTAATGCAGCCAGAAGGGCTGGTGCTGCAGAGCTTGCTCTTGCGCAATGTGGAATTTTCCAAAGAGTTTCAGTCGGCCATCGAAGCCAAACAAATTGCCGAGCAAGAGAAGCAAAGAGAAGTGTTTCGCGTAGAGCAGGCTCAACTCATCAAACAACGAATGATTGTCAAAGCCAGCGGTGAGGCCCAAGCCATCGCCCTCAAAGGGGAAGCGCTGCGCAGCAACCCGAACGTCATCCAGCTCGAGTATGTCCGCAACTTGCCCGACGACATCCAAGCCATCGTCAGCGAGCAAAACACCATCCTCAATCTGGGGGACTTTCTCAACAAGTAATCGATTCGAGAGTCCCAAGTTAGGATTGGATCCATCCAGTTCAGGTGCATCCACTCCAAGCCCGTTCTCAACAGACCATCAGCCCCAGCCCCTCTCCCAGAGAAGTGTTGCTGCTGTGCCCCTTAATTTCTTGATGGGCCGTAATTCTCGGCCTTTGCATTCATTTTGCATTCATAGAGAACCCAGCACTCTCCGGTACTCCGGGGGCCAAATACCGGGCCCGACACTCAACTGGCAAGCTGACGTAGGAGCCTGGGGAGTTGACTGGGGCATCCACTCTCCGGAGCATCTGTATCAGACTAAACAGAAGGAGGCTGCCAGGATATCTAGGCTTTGTACAATTGCTCACAAAGCCCTGGGTTGATGGGAGCATGACTCTAGTCAATAATAAGCTCAACTATACTGAAAATAATGTATAATATGTTCAGTACGGATTACTACCAGTTGATCTTTCTGTTTACTTTCGAGTCTGCCAACATGGTAGCCAAAGCAAAGCAGAAAATTGGTAGTAAGACGACACGGAAACTGCGCTTTGGGTATTCTACTCAAAGCTTTGCGGGATACCGCCATTCTGTTTGGAAACAAACAGAATGCTATCGCTGCATAGTTGAACAGTGATGTTCAGCAGTGTTCAGCGTAAATGTATCAGAAAACCCTTCCCTTTCCCGGAGCAGCTCAGTGTAAAGCCTGATGCTCTTTTTTCTCTGATGGGATTACCGTAGAGGTGTTGCTACTGAGATCCTGCAGTGACCAGCTTTTCCTGTGCCCAACTCGCCAAACTCGAGATGCCCAAGATGCCCGTGACAGTTGGGATCCCTGTCACACCTTCTGCGGATGAGGCGGATGAGACAGAGATCGGTCATCTTTTGATCGTCGATGATCAGCCCAACAGCCGCCTGCTGCTGGGGGATCTGCTGCAGAGCATTGGCTATCGGGTCAGCGAGGCCGAAAGCGGCAATCAAGCCCTGCAAATGTTGAAAACCTTCCAGCCGGATCTGATCTTGCTGGATGTGATGATGCCGGGGTTGGATGGGTTCGAGGTCTGTCGGCGCATCAAAGCCAATGACGAGACGCGTTTGATCCCGGTGGTGCTGATTACAGCGGCCAGCGATCGCAAAAATCGCGTGCGCGGTATTGAAGCTGGGGCAGATGATTTCTTGAGCAAGCCCTTTGACGAGTCGGAATTGTTGGCGCGGGTGCGTTCCCTCGTTCGCCAAAAGCACCTCAATGAAGACTTGGATCATGCTGCTCAGGTTCTGTTCGCCATTGCCCGCAGTGTGGAAAGCCGGGATCCCACCACCGGGGATCACTGTGAGCGCCTGGCACAAATGGCCAAGAGCTTCGGCGAGTTTTTGCATCTGCCCCGTCCCCTGATCAAGGTGCTGATGTGGGGAGGTTACCTGCACGACATCGGCAAAGTGGGCATACCCGATGCCATTTTGGGTAAAACAGGCAAGCATACGCCGGAAGAGTGGGAGGTGATGAAATCCCATGTCTTGATCGGGGAGCAAATCTGCCGCCCACTGCGCACCATGAAAGAGGTGTTGCCCCTCATCCGTCACCACCACGAGCGTTGGGATGGCAGCGGTTATCCCGACGGCCTCAAGGGGGAAGAGATCCCTCTGGTGGCCCGTATCTTCCAGATCATCGACATCTACGACGCCCTCACCTCAGAGCGACCTTACAAGCGAGCGTTCACCGTTCAAGAGGCCATAAGCATCTTGCGGGAAGAAACAGACAGGGGTTGGCGGGATCCCCAGTTGGTGGAGTATTTCTTTGAGTTTCTGCGATCGCAGGCGCCAGATTTGGAGTAGGCTGGATAGAGCTTGCTTGTAGTGTACCAGCAGGATAGAGTCTTTTGCCGGGTGCCGATCCGCTGCGTCGTTGTGTAGGCTGTCGCCAGTTGTTTCCTCGCTCACAACTGTGGCGGCTGGTCAGGCAATTTGATTCCCACCAAGTGCTTTTGGGCGGGGGTATGGGGCGCTCTGCCTATGTCTGTCGGCGGCTGGAATGTCTGCAAGCAGCCCGGCGCAAGCAACAGATAAACCGAGCCCTCAAGGCACCTGTGCCTGACTCGTTGTTCCAACGGCTGCTGGATTCTCTTGAGCAAGATTCCCAGGGACATCTCCTCCAAAAGCCTGAGCCTTAGAGGTATTCCCAATGTAGGTAAGATATTCAAAGCGCCTCTTCAGGTTCGCTAAGTTGCGAACCACACGGCAGCCCCTCTCAACTGTCAGAATGGGAGTTGGCTGGAAAACTGAGGCCAAGTGGGATGAACTGCAGAGAGGTTATTCTGGAGGCGCTGTTGACATTTGCTCGTTCTTCCTCGGTTGCTTTACTGGATGTCCCCTGTGGATGTTGCCAGAGCAGCTTCAGACCTGGGTTCCCTTCAGGCCGGATCCCCGGAGGATTGCCGAGCTGTTCTCGATGCGCCGGAGGAAGCCCCCGCAAGCCCGAAAGGTTCGGCTCAACCCAATAACTTGGTTCCCATTGAGTTTGGATAGTAAAACTGACGAGAAGTAAAGGAGCAGAGGCTAGCAGACGAATGACCGATAAAGTTCGAATTTATGATATTGCCCGTGAGATGGGGCGTGACAGTCGGGATGTGCTGGAGGTTTGTGAGCAACTGGGGATCCCTTTCAAAACCCACAGCAGCACCATTTCTCCGGAGCAAGCTGAGTTGGTGCGCAGCAAGCTGGGCGCCCCCCACATTGTGAAACCTCCTCGACCCCGGCCCAAACCCCCATCTGAAAGCCTGCCGCCGGAGCCTCCTGCTGAAGCCAAAGTCGGTGAGCGCCCTCAGCAGAAAGTTCCCGGCACCGCCAGCGCGATCGTCGGCATTCGTCGGCCCGCGCCCGCTCAGCAGCCAGCTCCAGTTGGCGAAGCCAAGACTGCTGAAACTCTGCCGGCTGCCAAGCCCTCGCTGTCTCGACCTGAGCGAGTCTCCCCCGAAAAGGGATCGGCTGGTGGTGCTCAGCTCATAGGCCCGCCGCGGCGGCAAGTTAGCCCTCCTGTCCGCTCGTCTGAGGCCACCCAAGAGCCGGGGACGGCTTCTCAACCGGCACCCCCCCCCATTCGCCCTGAACCTGCCGCAGCCAAAGCCAGCAGCTCCGAGCCCAGTTCTGTGGCCAAGCGCCCAACTGTGCTCACCCCCCCTCGACGAGCTACCTCCGAGGCAGAACTGCCGGCAGAGCGGCCTGAACCGCCGCAAAAAGCTCCCGAGCTCAGTCGCCCCAGCCCCTCAGAAGCACCATCCCCCAGCCACGCCCGCGTTCCTCAGCCTGCGGAAGAAAAAGCTCCTTCTCCTCCACCTGCGCAGCGCCCCCGTCCACAACTGGTGAGCGCACCCGTTCGCCCTGGCACGCGCTCCCCGGCAACCAAAGAAGACAGTGTCAGCAGCAGCAAAGTCGGTGAAGCTCCTCGTCCGCAGCGGCGGATGGAATTGGTGGGGCCCCCTACCCGTCCTGTGGCCAAGCCGGCTCCCCCTGAGCCAGATGCTGCCTCTCCCTTGCCAGAAAGAATCCCTGGGGAACGTCCCAGCCCAGTGTTGGCGGAGGCTCCCGTAAGACCTACCCCACCCAAGGTCAAGCGCAAAACGGAAGAAGAAGAGGACGACGAGCTACAAGCTCTCAGTCGGCGGGCTGCCCGCGTCCAAGCCAAACGCAAACGCAGTCGGAGACGGGGGGAAGGAGATGGAGATGGTTTGGATTTGGATCCCATGACCATCATTTCAGCGGTCAAGCAGGCTGAGCTGAACGCCCTCAAGCCCTTGGCTCGCCCCACCGCCAAGCCTCCTTCCTATCGCCCACCCGTGGCAACGGCTGCTCCCCCTGCCCGCCCCCGCCCTGCTGCTCGTTCGCAGCAGCAACCCACCTCCGCTGAAGCTGGTGCTGCCGATCGCGCCAGCGGGACAGAGCCCTTGCCCGAAGAGAAGGTGTTGCTCTTGGATGGCAGCCTCACCGTTCAGGAATTGGCCCACCGCCTGCGTGTGGCCGAAACCGAGATCATCAAAACCCTCTTTTTCAAAGGGGTGATGGTGACCATCAACCAAGTCCTGGATGAATCGCTGGCCGAGTCGGTGGCCAAAGAGTTGGGCTATGAGATTCGCCGACCCGAGGCAGAACCCGAGGCCAAAAAAACCGAAATGCTGGATGTGGAGGACATCGACCATCTGGTCTCGCGTCCGCCGGTGGTGACTATCATGGGCCATGTGGATCACGGCAAAACCACCCTCCTCGATGCCATCCGCGACACCAAAGTGGCCCAGGGAGAGGCTGGCGGGATCACCCAGCGCATCGGTGCCTACCATGTGGATGTGGACTTTGAAGGCCAGAAGCGGCGCATCGTTTTCCTGGATACTCCCGGCCACCAGGCTTTTACCGCCATGCGTGCCCGAGGAGCCCGCGTTACCGACATCGCGGTTCTGGTGGTGGCCGCCGACGATGGGGTACAACCGCAAACTCTGGAAGCGATCAGCCATGCGCGGGCGGCTCAGGTGCCGATCATCGTGGCCATCAACAAGATCGACAAGCCCGGCAGCCAGCCAGAGCGCATCAAGCAGCAGTTGGCGGAGCACGGCCTATTGCCAGAGGAGTGGGGTGGGGATACCCCGATGGTGGAGGTGAGCGCTCTCACCCGCCGTAACCTGGATGCTCTGCTGGAGATGATCCTATTGGTGGCCGATGTGGCGGAGCTGCAGGCCAACCCCAATCGTCCCGCTCGCGGCACGGTGATCGAGGCCCACTTGGACAAAGCCCGCGGGCCGGTGGCTACCCTCTTGGTGCAAAATGGCACTCTGCGGGTCGGAGACACCCTGGTGGCCGGGGCCGTTCTGGGTCGGGTCAAAGCGATGATGGACGATCGCGGCCAGCGGTTGCAAGAAGCCGGGCCCTCTTCGGCGGTACAACTGCTAGGCCTGGATGAAGTCCCGGCAGCCGGGGATGAGTTTCAGGTTTACACCGACGAAAAAGAGGCCCGTCGCATTGCCCAAGAGCGGGCGGAGGTGCTGCGGCAAACCCGTCTACAACAGGCGCTGCTGTCTCGTCGCGTGAGCTTGGGTAGCGTTTCCGCCAAAGCCCAAGAAGGTCAGCTCAAGGAGTTGAACTTGATCATCAAGACGGATGTCCAGGGATCCGCCGAGGCCATTCAGACAGCGCTGCGGGATTTGCCCCAAGAGGAAGTCCAGTTGCGGGTTCTGCTGGCGGCCCCTGGCGAGATCACGGAAACCGATGTGGATTTGGCTGCGGCCAGCGACGCCATCATCCTCGGTTTCAACACCACCCTGGCCCCCGGCGCCCGCCAGGCTGCCGATGACAAGGGCGTGGATGTGCGGGAGTACGACATCATCTACAACCTGCTGGACGATCTGCGGGCGGCCATGGAGGGCCTGCTGGAGCCGGAAGAAGTAGAGGAGCCGCTGGGTCAGGCGGAGGTGCGCATGGTGATCCCCATCGGGCGCGGTGCGGTTGCCGGCAGCTATGTGCTCTCGGGCAAGGTGCAGCGCAATGCTCTGGTGCGAGTTCGCCGCAGAGGGGAGGTAGTTTACGAGGGACGTCTAGACTCCCTGAAGCGCTTCAAGGACGATGTGCGGGAAGTGGCTGCGGGCTTCGAGTGTGGGATCGGCATCGACAAGTTCCAATCCTGGCAGGAAGGCGACATCATCGAGGTGTACCAGATGGTCACCAAGCGGCGGACGCTGGCCTCTGTCTAGCTTCATCAAGGCACTTCAGGTTGGCCTGCCGGTCAGGCCTGTGTTCTCGGGCAGAGGATCCCAGACAGGGAGGGAAAATTTGAGCTGATCGCGTAAGCGGGACGGAGTCCTCAGAGGGGGGAATGGATGCAACAGAGCCAGAGACTGAGCCAGATGCTGTTTGTAACGCTGCGGGAGGATCCCGTTGAGGCCGAGCTGCCCAGCCACAAATTGCTGCTGCGGGGCTGCTTTATCCGGCGGCTCTCCCCAGGGATCTACACCTATCTGCCGCTCCTCTGGCGGGTGCTGCAAAAGATCTCGGAGATTGTCCGGGAGGAGATGAACGCCATCGGCGCTCAGGAGTGTCTTTTGCCCCAGCTGCAGCCGGCAGAGATCTGGCGGGAGTCGGGCCGCTGGGAGGTGTACACCCAGGCGGAAGGGATCATGTTTGCCCTTAAGGATCGCCAGGGACGTGAGCAGGCCCTAGGCCCCACCCATGAGGAGGTGATCACCTTGCTGGCCCGGGATCTCATCCGCTCCTATCGCCAGTTGCCGCAGACGCTCTACCAGATCCAGACCAAGTTCCGGGATGAGATTCGACCCCGCTTTGGCCTGATGCGAGGGCGGGAGTTCATCATGAAAGACGCCTACTCCTTCCATGCCAACGAGGAAAGCCTGCGCCAGACCTACCAGGATATGTACCGAGCCTATAGCCGCATCCTCAGGCGCTGTGGGCTGGAGTTTCGCGTGGTGGATGCTGATGCCGGGGCGATCGGGGGGCCATCGGCGGCCTCGCAGGAGTTTATGGTGCTGGCCTCTGCCGGAGAAGATGAGATTCTCTACACGCCCGATGGCTCCTATGCTGCCAATGTGGAGAAGGCCGTCTCCATCCCGCCGCCAGCGGCAGAGTCTCCCTACACCGCCTTCCAGGTTCTGGATACGCCGGGAACCGAAACCATCGAGAAGCTGGCCGCTTTCCTAAAAATCTCCTCTACCCTGATCGTTAAAAACGTCCTCTACCAAGCCCTCTACGACAACGGCCTGCGGGTGGCAGTGCTACTGAGCATCCGTGGGGATCAAGAAGTCAACGAGGTCAAACTGGCCAACCACCTCAGCCGCCTGGCAGAGCGCTACCAAGCCAGCAAATTGCTCAAGCTCGCCTTGGCCGATGCCGAGATCCAAAACAGTTGGCAGGGGGATCCCATCCCGGTGGGCTACATTGCCCCCGACTTGCCGGATAGCTGTCTGGGCCGGCAAAAAAACCTTGCCCCCCAGATCCTGCGCTTGGCCGACCAGACGGCAGCCCTGCTGCAGAACTTCGTAACCGGCGGCAACCAGGTGGGGCAGCACGTGGTGGGGGCCAACTGGGGCGAGCAATATCCCCTGCCGGAAGTGGTGGATGTGCGCAAGGCACAGGCGGGGGATCGGTGTTTGCTCAACCCCGACCAGATCCTGGAAACGGCCCGTGGCATCGAGATCGGCCATATCTTTCAGCTAGGCCTCAAGTTCTCGCTGCCAATGCGGGCCACCTTTACCGACGAACAGGGATCCGAGCAGCCCCTCTGGATGGGCTGTTATGGCATTGGGGTATCCCGCTTGGCCCAGGCGGCGGTGGAACAGTCCCACGATGCCAACGGGATCATCTGGCCCGTGGCCATTGCCCCCTATCACGTAGTGGTGGTGGTGCCCAACATCTCCGACGCCGAGCAGATGAGCGTGGCAGAGAAACTGGTGCAAGATCTCGCTGCTGCCGGCATCGAGACCCTCTGGGATGACCGGGACGAGCGGGCCGGCGTCAAGTTCAAGGATGCAGATCTCATCGGGATCCCCTATCGCCTCACCACGGGGCGCAGCCTCAAACAAGGCAAGGTGGAACTCAGCGAGCGGGCCAGCGGCCAAGCCACGGAAATTCCCATTGAAGAAGTGGTGACCACCCTGAAAGAGCGGATTGAAGCAGCCCTAGCTGTGCCAGACTGAGCGTGGTTTCTCCTGAACTCCATGCTGAACATCTCCATTCTTAAAGAAGACGAATCCTATACTTTTCGCTCTTATTTTGAGATGCCCTACGAGCCGGATGAAATCTTGGCTCAGTTTGGCTATCGACTGGAAATTGGGGAGTGGACATGGCCTGTTGCCCCTGCGCCGCCGCAAACCCCAGTTTTGAAAGATCGGATCCGACAATTGTTACCTTTGGTTAGCCTCACCAGCGAAACAGCGCGGCGGGAATTGCTGGTGGCTCCTGTGCTGACCGAAGTGGCTCTCCATTGTCGAGTTCCTTTGCGGCTGGAGTATCCCCTGATGGTCAACAATTGGTTGAAGGGCAGCCTCGATTATCTGTTGCGAGGGAAGAACATCCTGCTGGTGGTTGAAGCCAAAAAGGACGATCTAACGCGGGCCTTTGTGCAAATGGCTGTAGAAATGATTGCCCTGGCGCAGGTGGAGCAGCAGGCTCAGATCTACGGTGCAGTGACGATGGGGTCTATCTGGCAGTTCGGACAAATTCTTGCCCATCAGCAGATGATCAAACAAGACTTAACGCTGTATCGAGTACCTGAGGAGCTGGAAACCATTGCCGGCATTCTCACTGCCATGGTCAGCAACCCTAGCCAATCGTGAATTAAAAGCGTGAATTAAAAGTAAGTCATGGATCGAAAAACAGTCTGGTTTGCCCTGAAGTTGATGCTGGCTGCTGCCGGGATCAGCACAGCCATCAAGTATGGTGGCCCTTACTTGGCCTTGCCGGAGCAAATGCCAGTGGTGGTCGGGATGATCGTTTTGCCCACCTTGATCATGGCCGGGATCCTGTGGCGCTGGCAAATGCAGTCTCCTCTATCCAAAACTCCCCTACAAGCCGGCAAGGGATCCCTGGCAATGGAAAACGATAAGGCCCTCACCCCCAGCCCCTCTCCCG
This sequence comes from Thermostichus sp. OS-CIW-31, assembly GCF_054060305.1. Classification (NCBI taxonomy): domain Bacteria; kingdom Bacillati; phylum Cyanobacteriota; class Cyanophyceae; order Thermostichales; family Thermostichaceae; genus Thermostichus; species Thermostichus sp. OS-CIW-31. The sequence continues at coordinate 15,745 of NZ_JBSSDA010000023.1, forward strand.
GAGAAGAGAGGGAAGTCTGAACTGCTGGACATGGAAGGCTGCCCAGATCCCTTGATGGGTGGGGGGAAGGCTATCGGGATGGATTGGGATCCCTTGAACCCCTACTGCTGGGTAAGGCGCAGGGTTACCGTTGGGCTGGTTTGGTTGCCGGAAGTGGCCGTGAGATTCACCTGATACACCGTGCCAGAGGCCGGAATGGGAGGTCGAACGGTGATTGTGAAACGGCCCTGGGCATCTGCCTGCACCGTTTGGTTGGTCACGGTCTGTTGGGCGCTGATGATGCCGCCCAGAGAAGTAGAAGCCGTTACATTCACCCGCACCGAAGCATTGGGAGCTGTAGTGCCCTGCAGCGTAAACGAAGAGCCGGAAACCCGATCCCCATCCCGCAGGTTGGTGATCTGAGGCAAGAGTGGGCCGGGGGCGCTGACCGTGGCGGAAACCTCTTGGGTGGTCAGCCGCTGGATGCCCCCGGTGGCCCCTTCGATCAGGCGGGCCGGTTGTTCGGCGGTCATGAAGCGCACTTGGCCGCCATTTTCCAAGCGGGCGACGACGATCCCCTCACGGGTGGTATCCTTCGCCTCGATTAGGGCATTCACCACATAGGTGCCGCTGGAGACTTCCTGAGCCGGCAGGGTTTGCACTTGCCGTCCATCTTGGATGAGGTAAACCGTTACCCGGCTGGAAGGAGTGCCTTTGACGGTAACCAGCAGGATTTCCCCGGCTGCCAAGGGGCGACTGCCGGCATTGTGATCCACCAGGTCGATGGAAGCGCGGACAGGGCTGCCCACAGTGAAGCTCCAAGTCACGCGGCGGGTCACCCCCTGGGTATTGGTGAACTCCAGCAAGACTTCCCGACGCCCCGGCGGCAGGGGTTGGCCAGGGCGATAGGTGAAGAAATCGCGGGTAATCACCGACTGGGAAGTGACGTCTTGGCCATCCAGGAAAACCCTCACCGTTTCCGGACGCACGCTGACTCCATCTTGGCTGCGAAAAGAAGCCGAGATTGGCGAGGTGGGCTCAACATTGGTGGCCGCTTGAGCTGGGCTGGGATCCGTAATTTGCTGAGCCCTTGCAGGCAAGCTCGACAACCCCACAACCGCAGCACCGATCACCAAGGCCCGGGGAAACCAGGAATACAAGTTATCGCTCATGAGACCATCCAAGAAAAAGATAGAGTACAGACAGACTACACAGGCAACAAGCCCAGAGAAAGGCTAAACAGAGTCCGGCAGAACATCGGCCTCGATATCCTGTTCGAATCCTGTCACAGGGGATGGCCCCTGTCGATACGCCTAAACCTCTGATCGGCTCTCCAATAGACTCAATCCCAGCGTCAAAACCGGGCAAAGTCAACTGCCATCTACCGTGTGGGATCCCATGTCCATCCTGGCAAAATCCAGAAGATGACTGTAGGTGAGAATGTAAGGGATCCCTTTGAAGGATTTGACTTAACTTGTGTTCGATGGGTAATCGATGGGTATCAGCTCATCTCAATTCACAAAAATAGCCCCTGTCGCTTGCAGATCGAGGCAGTGGTCGCCGGAGACATCGTTGACCAGGCGCACTTCTACAGTGATCACGTTGAAAGAATCCACGCTCACCTGGTAGCCCACAGGAGCCAACATCGGCGTGTTGATGGCCATGCAATTGGGGATCAACAGGTTGCTCAGGCGCAACGTTTCGCCGGCAGGCAGTTCCGAGACTTTCTGGCGGGGATCGGTAAAGCCGTATTCCAAAGGCAGACCGGTGCGATTGCGGATCACCAGCTCTGCCGGCAGGTCGGGGTTGAAGCGGGCCACTGGGCGATCAAAAACCAATTGATCGACACCCACCGGTAAGCGCGGCAACGGCACGGTTTGGAAGGTGGGCTGAGCGGCAACCCAGAGGGATCCCTGCAACAACCCTCCGCCAACCCAGCCGCCCAGCAGAGTCGCCAACGTCAAAACCATTCTTTTGCTCCGTTCTGCATAGCTCATGGCTTTCGCCTCAGGATGTGCTTCCAGACTGGTGGGAGTTGGATCCCTTGCCTGCTTGTATTGTTCCCAAAAACGGCTGGCCGGGCCAGATGGCTGCTGTTTTTTCCAGGGTATGCCCCAACCAGCTAAGATCCCGTGGGGGGGAAGTTAAGTTAGAGTTGGCAATGCAAAGGGAGGCATGGCCATGCCAGCAGAACCGAAAAAGTCGGAGAAAAACTTCTCGTGGAAGGGCAGTGCCGACGCGGGCCGGGCGCTGACGATTTTGGCTGCCGTGGGAGCCGCGGTGATTTTACTGGCGGGGTTCCTACAGTAGGCAAACAGTAGGCAAAGCTGTTTGTGTCTGCAGCCGGCACAAGCACCTCAGCACGGCGGCGGAAGCCAAAGTTTCTTCTTCAAGGCGATTTCAAGGCGATGGTGGCAGCCTGCTCGACTTCCAACTTGCCTTCAAGGATCATCCCCGCCATGGTTGAAGATGTCCTCAAGGCAAAGGTGTTGTCTGCGGGGCAGGAAGCCGCCCTCGACTGCGTTCTCCGCCATGGCTGCCCTACAGAAAGAAGCAGATCCGGATGCTTTGGAAGTCCTGCTGATTGGTTGATGCGAGGTTCGCTACGCCTGTCCGGGTCACGCCGCTGGGCAGCAGGCTCAACAGGGAAAAAAGCCCAGCAGAGAAGGGATCCCTGCTGAGCCCCTTGAAAGCGCCGAGGAAGGGGTAAAGTGCCCTCAGCCCAGCAGCCGGCGGGCAGTGTTGAGCACGTTCTCCACCGTGAAGCCGAACTTCTCCATACACACCGGGCCGGGGGCGGAAGCGCCAAAGCGATCGATGCCAATGGCCACCCCCTCAAACCCCAGGTACTTGTGCCAGCCGAAGGTGCAGCCTGCCTCGACGGAGACGCGCTTGGTGACGTTGGGGGGCAGAACGGAATCGCGGTAGCTCTGGGGCTGGGCCTCAAACAGCTCCATGCAGGGCATAGAGACCACCCGCACCGCCCGGCCTTCCTGCTTTAGTTGGGCGGCAGCTTTCACTGCCAGCTCCAGTTCAGAGCCGGTGGCGATCAAGATCAGCTCTGGGTTGGGGGCATCCACCACCACATAGGCCCCTTTGGCTACGCCTTCAACAGAGGTGCCCTCCACCGGGTTGACCGCCTGCCGGGTGAACACCAGCACAGAAGGGGTGGTCTTGGCTTCTAGGGCCACCTGGTAAGATCCCACCGTTTCGCGGGCATCCGCCGGGCGCAGCACATAGAGGTTGGGGATAGCCCGTAGGGAAGCCAGTGTCTCAATGGGCTGGTGGGTGGGGCCATCTTCTCCCAAGGCGACGGAGTCGTGGGTCATGACGTGCAGCACCCGCACTTGCGAGAGGGCCGATAGGCGGATGGCAGGCCGCATGTAGTCTGTGAAGATCAAAAAGGTGGCGTCGTAAGGGATGAGGCCTCCATGAAGCGCCATGCCGTTGGCGATGGCTCCCATGCCGTGTTCCCGCACCCCAAAGCGGAAGTTGCGCCCCTCGTAAGATCCGGCCTGAAACTCTGGGATCCCTTTTAAATAGGTCATGTTGGAGTGGGCGAGATCTGCGGATCCCCCCAGCAGTTCCGGCACCGCTTTGGCCAAGGCATTCAGACAAAACTTGGAGAGGTTGCGGGTGGATTCTCTGCCGGTTTCGGCAATGGGGGCCAGCGCTTCTTTCCAGCCCACCGGCAGCTCCCCGGCCATGATGCGCTTGAACTCGGCGGCCTCTTCGGGGTAAGCCTTCTCGTAGGCGGCGAAGCGCTCGTTCCACTCCGCTTCGGCTTTGGCCCCTTTCTCGATGGCCTGGCGGAAGTGGGCCAGCACCTCGTCGGGAATGTAAAACTCCGGCTCCAGCGGCCAGCCCAGGTTTTGTTTGGTGAGCTTCACCTCTTCCGGCCCCAGGGGTGCCCCATGGACGCTCTCGCTGCCGGCCTTGTTGGGGGATCCGTAGCCGATGGTGGTCTCGACAATAATCAAGGACGGCTTGTTGGTGACTTCCTTGGCTTTCTGGATGGCCTCGGCGATCCCTTTCAAGTCGTGGTTGCCATCCTCTACTTTTTGCACATGCCAGCCGTAGGCTTCATAGCGTTTGCCCACATCTTCCGTAAAGGCGATTTCCGTTCTGCCGTCGATGGAGATGTGGTTGCTGTCGTAAAGCATGATCAGCTTGCCCAGTTGCAGGTGGCCGGCCAGAGAAGCTGCTTCAGAAGCCACCCCTTCCATGTTGCAGCCATCGCCCAAGATCACGTAAGTGTAGTGATCCACAATGGTGTAACCGGGCTTGTTGAAGCGGGCGGCCAGATGGGCCTCGGCAATGGCCAACCCTACCGCATTGCCCACCCCTTGCCCCAGCGGGCCGGTGGTCACCTCCACCCCCGGAGTTTCAAAGTTTTCCGGGTGGCCGGGGGTTTTGGAGCCCCACTGGCGGAACTGCTTAATGTCCTCCAGGCTTACATCGAAGCCGGTTAGGTGCAGCAGCGCGTACTGCAGCATGCAGCCGTGCCCCGCCGAGAGCACAAAGCGATCCCGATCCACCCACTTGGGGTTGCGGGGGTTGAACTTCATGAACTGCTGCCACAACACATAGGCCATGGGTGCTGCTCCCATCGGCAGGCCAGGGTGGCCGGAGTTGGCCTTCTGAACAGCATCCACCGCCAAAAAGCGAATCGTATTGATGGCAAGTTGTTCCAGAGAGGGAGGAGCAGCAACAACCATGTGGGATCCCTATCGCTCGACATTTGCTTTCCAGTATGCCGTGTTTTGGGTCTTGCTTCCGAGGCGCTAGGGATCAATTGGGCCGGGAAATTGGCTTTGTCCAAATTCCAACGGGGCCAAATGGCAGGCTAAGCTGAGTGATACCGTCGCTGCTGTTTTGTGTTGGAGCACTTCTTTGACCGTTGTTTCTTCTTCTCCTGGCGGCAAACCCTCCTGGCTGCGGGCCAAGGCCCCTCAACGGGTGGGATCCGTCCAGCAACTGCTGCGGGACTTGGGCCTAAACACGGTTTGCGAAGAGGCTTCCTGTCCCAACCTGGGGGAGTGCTTCGCCAACGGCACCGCCACCTTTTTGATCATGGGCCCGGCCTGTACCCGCGCCTGCCCCTACTGTGATATCGACTTCACCAAACGCCCCCTGCCCCTGGATGCCACCGAACCCCGGCGGGTGGCGGAAGCAGTGGAGCGCTTGGGGTTGCGCCATGCGGTAATTACATCAGTGAATCGGGACGACCTGCCCGATGGGGGAGCCGGCCAGTTTGTGGCCTGCATTGCGGAAATCCGCCGCCGCATGCCCCAGACCACCATCGAGGTCTTGATCCCAGACCTATGTGGTAACTGGCAGGCGCTGCAGCAGATCTTGGCCGCCCGACCGACGGTGCTCAACCACAATACCGAAACGGTGCCCCGCCTCTATCGCCGTGTACGCCCGCAAGGGAACTACGAGCGCTCCCTCAAACTGTTGGAGTTGGCACGGCAATGGGATCCCGGCCTGTACACCAAGTCGGGGGTGATGTTGGGTCTGGGAGAGACAGCCGAGGAGATCTTGCAGGTGATGCGGGATCTGCGCCGGGTGGGTTGTGACATCCTCACGCTCGGCCAATACCTGGCGCCCAGCCCCAAACACCTGCCGGTGGAGCGCTACGTTCCCCCCGAAGAGTTCGACCATTGGCGACGGGTGGGGGAAGAGCTGGGCTTTTTGCAGGTGGTGTCCTCCCCTCTCACCCGCAGCTCTTACCATGCCGAGGCTGTGCAAGAGTTGATGCAGCGCTTTCCCAGGAGGAGCTCCTGAGCGCTGGGGCCTCGCCGGCTGCCCGACCTTGTGGGTTGCGCGAGAGAAGAACCCTACTCTGAGATTGGCTCAAGGCCGGGTTTCAGGGCGGCTACAACGTCAGGGATCCCACCTTGTGCTCTATGAGCTGCGCCAGATCTTGCAGGAAAGCCGCCGCATGAGCCCCGTAGATGACACGGTGATCGCAGGTGAGGTTCACCTGCATTTGGGAACGGATGGCAATGGCTTTTTCCGGCGTCGCCACCACCGTGGGGCGAGAAGCGCCGATGGCCAAAATGGCCCCTTGGCCAGGCGGCAAAATGGCGTCGAAGCGATCCACCCCAAACATGCCCAGGTTGGAGAGGGTGAAGGTGCCGCTGGTGTACTCCTCTGGCTGCAGTTGCTTACGCCGCGCCCGCTCCACCAGATCCTTCCAGCGGCGGGAGATCTCATACAGATCCAGCCGGTTGGCTTGCTTTAGGACAGGGGTGATCAGCCCGCCATCCTCCATGGCCACGGCCACGGCGATGTTGATATCCGATTTGTAATGGATGCCGTTTTCTGTGTAGCTGGCATTCAAAAGGGGATGCTTCTCCAGGGTCAGGGCCACCGCTTTGACCAAAAGGGCCGTCAGGGTCACCCCCTTAGGCTTTACCTGTTGGTACAGCTGATCCAAGTTGTCGGTGGTGATGGTGTAGCCGACGTGGAACACCGGCACGCCAAGGCTGGCGTTCATATTGCGCACCACCGCCGCTTGTAAAGTGCTGAGGGGAACCGTTTCTCCCAAGGGGACAGCCGCAGGAGTTGGGGACGTAGGGGCTGGGGCAGAGGGGGCAGCCACTGCAGGAGCGGAAAGGGCCGCTGCCCGCTCCACGTCTTCGGCTATGATGCGACCGTTGGGGCCGGAGCCGCGCACGGTGCGCAGATCGATCCCCAGGCTTTCCGCCAATTTTTTCGCCCGCGGGGAAGCCACGACCCGCTGGGATCCGGCGCCATCCGATCCATTTGGCAGTGTAGAGGTGGGGGTTGCCGCAGGGGCAGGACTTGTCGGCTGAGCTGCAGAGGCGCGGTCTGCGCTAGGTGGAGCCGCAGGGGTAACGCCAGCAGCGAGGGCTTTGGCTTTTTCCTGAGCTTGGGCCACTTCCGCTTCGCTTTCGGCAATCAGGGCAATGGGGGCGCCCACCGGGGCTGATTCCCCTGCCGGCACCAGGATACTGGCCAGGATGCCGCTGTGGAAGGACTCCACGTCCATGTCCGCTTTGTCGGACTCCACCACCAGGATGTTTTCTCCTTTCTCCACGCGGTCGCCGGGGTTCTTAAGCCAGGTGACGATCTTGCCCGTTTCCATGGTGGAGCTGAGGGCCGGCATGGAGAGTTCGTGGATCATCGATGGGGATGGGAACACAGCAGAAGAGATTGTAACTCAGGAGACGGGATCCCCGCGCACGTCCCTGGGCCGGCTTTGGGCTCACCGGGTGCCAGCCGCTTCTGCTTCGGCCACCACCAGCAGGGTTTTCAACAGGGAATCGGGGTTGAGGCTGATGGAATCGATCCCCGCCTGCACCAGGAAGCGGGCGAAGTCGGGGTAGTCGCTGGGGGCCTGCCCGCAGATGCCGATCTTGCGGCCATGGCTTTTCACCGTCTGGATCACCTGGGCGATCATCCGCCTGACGGCCTCGTGGCGCTCGTCAAAAAGGTGGGCCACCAGGGCTGAGTCGCGATCCAGGCCCAGAGTGAGCTGGGTGAGGTCGTTGGAGCCGATGGAGAAGCCGTCGAAGATCTGGCAAAACGCGTCGGCCAGGATAACATTGCTGGGCAATTCACACATCACGTACACCTGCAGACCGTTTTCTCCCCGCACCAGGCCATGGCGGGCCATCTCCTCCAGCACCCTGTGTCCCTCTTCCGGCGTGCGGCAGAAGGGGATCATCAAGATGACGTTGGTCAGGCCCATCTCATCCCGCACCCGTTTCATGGCTCGGCACTCCAAGGCAAAGCCCTCGCGGTAGCGGGGATCCGTGTAGCGGGAGGCCCCCCGCCAGCCAATCATGGGGTTTTCCTCGTGGGGCTCGTAGCGGGATCCCCCCAACAGGTGGGCATACTCGTTGCTCTTGAAATCCGACAGCCGCACGATCACCGGCTTGGGGTAAAAGGCGGCAGCAATGGTGGCCACCCCCTGGGCCAGCTTGTCCACAAAGTATTCAGGCTTATCGGGATATTGGGCGGTCAGCTCCGCCAGGCGCGGCTCCTCTTTCACCGCCTGCTCGTAGTTGAGCAAAGCCAGCGGGTGGACCTGAATGTGGTTGGCAATGATGAACTCCAGCCGCGCCAGCCCCACGCCATCGCAAGGGATCCCGCTGAGGCCGAAGGCTTTTTCTGGGTTGCCCACATTCATCATCAGCTGGGTGCGGGGACGGGGCAGCTCCTCCAGCGGGATCTCCGTCACCTCATAGGGCAACAGGCCCGGGTAGACCCGCCCTTCTTCCCCTTCAGCGCAGGAGACGGTGATGGGATCGCCAGAGTGCAGCACCTGCGTGGCGTTGCCGCAGCCAACAATGGCCGGGATCCCCAGCTCGCGGGCGATGATGGCCGCATGGCAAGTTCTGCCCCCCTGGTTGGTGACGATGGCGCTGGCCTTTTTCATGATTGGCTCCCAGTCGGGATCCGTTTTTTCGGTCACCAGCACCTCGCCGGCCTGAAACTGATCCGAGCGGCGCACATCCAAAATGACGCGGGCTGTACCCTGGCCGATGGCCTCGCCCACCGCCCGCCCCCGCACCAGAGGCTCGGGCTGCGCCCCAGGCTGGGTGAAGCGATAGGTGGTCAGCTGGTTGGCCCCTTTTTGCGACTGCACCGTTTCGGGGCGGGCCTGGACGATAAACAGCTCGCCGGTGAGGCCATCTTTGGCCCACTCGATGTCCATGGGGGTGAAGCGGCCCCGCAGCGCCGAGTAGTGCTCTTCGATCAGGCAGGCCCACTGGGCCAATTTGAGGATTTCCTCATCCCTGAGGGCATATTGCTTGCGCAGGCTTTCGGGGACGGCCACGTTTTTGGTGGAACGGGATCCCCCCTCGTCGTAGACCAGCTTCAGGGCCTTGCTGCCCAGCTTGCGGGAGAGGATGGGGCGCAGTCCCTGCTTGAGGGTGGGTTTGAAGACCACGTACTCATCGGGGTTGACGATCCCTTGCACCACGTTTTCCCCCAGACCATAGGCGGCGGTGATCAGCACTGCGTCTTTGAAGCCGGTTTCCGGGTCGATGGAGAACATCACCCCCGAACAGGCCAGGTCGGAGCGCACCATCTTCTGCACCCCCACCGAAAGGGCCACTTGAAAGTGGTCAAAGCCCTTGATTTGGCGGTAGGAGATGGCCCGGTCGGTAAACAAGCTGGCAAAACAGTGGTGACAGGCATTGAGCACTGCCCGCACTCCACGCACGTTCAGGTAGGTCTCCTGCTGGCCGGCAAAGCTGGCATCCGGCAAGTCTTCTGCCGTGGCACTGGAGCGCACCGCCACATCGGTGTCGGGGCCGTAGCGCTCGCACAGCTTCTGGTAGGCTTCGGCGATGGCCTGCTCTAGCTGAGGGGGAAAGGGAGTTTGCAAGATCAAGGTGCGGGCAGCCTTGCCCCGCTCGCGCAAATTTTGGACATTCTCAATGTCTAAGTCTTTGAAAATCTCCTGCAACTTCTCCTCTAGGCCCGCAGAGGCGATGAACTGGCGATACGCATGGGCGGTGGTGGCAAATCCTGTCGGCACCTGGATCCCCTTTGAGGTGAGCTGCTGCAGCATTTCTCCCAAGGAGGCGTTTTTCCCGCCCACCTGGGCAACGTCCCGCAGCCCCACCTCCGTCAGGGGCAAGACCAAAGGCGGCTCTGAGCCAAGCTGGGGTTGAGAGGGTTGCTGAAGCTGGGATCCCCTGGTTGCTCCATCCGACATGCCTTACCTCCTTCTTAGATCCATTGAGCCAACGCCAATTGCTGGGGTGTGCTGTGTTGTCGGCTTGGGATCGCTCCCGGCTCTCCTATGCCAACACTCGGCCCAACTCATTCTTGGTGGGCCATAGCCTCACTCTAGTCAGGATTTTCTGCCCCTTAAAATTGCCCAGGGATCCCCCCAAGAAGGCTTAGAAGGCGATGAGACAAGGCAGATCCCCCCACCACCTGCCTGCGGAAGTTGCTGCAAATCTTCGACCTTTTTTACTCAGTGCAAAAGTAGCCGGGCTGCCACAATGGTCAAAGAAGGCAATTTGGGCAACAACGGCATGGAGGGCCACAAGGAGGCTGCAGCAGACATTCGCCAGATCAGGGTGACGGAAAAACAGCAGGGCTTGCGGCTGGATCGAGGATTGGCAGAGCAACTGCCGGAGCTGTCGCGGTCGCGCCTGCAGCAGCTTATCCGCCAGGGCCAGGTTTGGCTCAATGGGCAGCCCTGCCGGGATAAGGATCGCCCCCTGCAAGCTGGGGATGAAGTCGAGGTGCGGATCCCGCCAGCCACCCCGACTGCCCTGCAGCCGGAGCCGATCCCCTTGGACATTCTTTACGAAGATGACGATTTGCTTGTGATCAACAAGCCCCGCGGTTTGGTGGTGCACCCCGCCCCCGGCCACGCCAGTGGCACCCTGGTGCACGCCCTGCTGGCCCACTGCCCCCATCTTTCAGGCATCAACGGCGAGCTGCGTCCAGGTATTGTCCATCGCCTTGACAAAGACACCACTGGTGCCCTGGTGATTGCCAAACACGATCAGGCCCACCAGCACCTACAAGCCCAGATCCAGGCCAAAACCGCCCGGCGCATCTACTTGGGGGTGGTGTTTGGCCGGCCGGCCCAAAGCCAAGGCACCGTCTCTGCCCCCATTGGGAGGCACCCGGTGGATCGGCAGAAAATGGCCGTCCTGACCCCTGGCCAAGGGCGAGTGGCGGTAACCCACTGGCAAGTGTTGGAGCGGCTGGGCAACTACACCCTGATGCAGTTTGAGCTGGAGACCGGGCGCACCCATCAAATTCGGGTGCATGCTGCCCACATGCGCCTACCCATTGTCGGGGATCCCCTCTACACCCAGAGCAAAACCAGCCCTGTTAAGCTGGGCGGCCAAGCTCTCCATGCCTGGAAGCTCTCCTTTGTTCACCCGCGCACAGGCCAGCCGCTGCAGTTTACCGCTCCCCTGCCGGAGGAGTTTGAGCGGCTCTTGCGGCAGTTGCGCAGCCAGGCGGGCTAGGCAGCCTCTGGGGTTTCCCCCTTGCTTTGCCTGGTCATTGCAAACGGCTGTGGAACAGCTGGTTGGTTGATCCCCAGCTCCCCTCGCCCGCAAGGGGTGAGGGTCAGCGGCGAAGGGTCTTCATCTTGTTTGAAACGATTATGCCCAGTTGTCCCCACACCCGTGGGGGTGAACCCGGCCAGAGAAGAGAATTAAGACAATCTCACATCTGCTGGGATCCCTTGCGTGGATGGGTAACACTGAAACTAGGTCGCAGAAGCGGCGCGTAGCGCAATCTCAAGGAGCCGAACATGAGCAAGAGCTTGCTGGAGCAGTTGCGACAGATGACTGTCGTGGTGGCTGATACGGGGGATATCAACGCCATCGAGAGCTTTAAGCCGCAGGATGCCACCACCAATCCCTCTTTGATCACAGCGGCTGCCCAAATGCCCCAGTACCAGGGCATTGTCGATGAAACCTTGCTCAAGGCCCGCCAAGAACTGGGATCCAAAGCCGACATCAAAACCGTGGTGGCCCACGCCATCGATCAACTGGCCGTGGCCTTTGGCGTGCGCATTTTGTCCATCATTCCTGGCCGGGTCTCGACAGAGGTGGATGCCCGCCTCTCTTACGACACAGAAGCCACAGTTGCCAAAGCCCGCCATTTGATCGAGCTCTACAAGGCGGCAGGAGCGGATCCCAAGCGGGTGCTGATTAAAATTGCCTCGACTTGGGAAGGGATCCGGGCTGCCGAGATCCTGGAAAAAGAAGGGATCCATTGCAACCTCACCCTGTTGTTTGGCTTGCACCAGGCCATCGCCTGCGCCGAAGCGGGGGTGAAGCTGATCTCGCCCTTTGTGGGCCGCATCTTGGATTGGTACAAGAAACACACGGGCCGGGAGAGCTACCCTCCTGCCGAAGATCCGGGGGTGCAGTCGGTAACCCAGATTTACAACTATCTGCGCAAATACGACTATCCGACCGAGGTGATGGGGGCCAGCTTCCGCAACATCGGGGAGATCATCGAGTTGGCCGGCTGTGATCTCCTGACCATCTCGCCCGCCTTGCTGGCGGAGCTGCAGAACACCGAGGGTTACCTGGAGCGCAAGTTGGATCCAGAAAAAGCCAAGCAGATGGATATTCCCCGCCTGGTGATGGACAGAGCCACCTTCGACCAGATGCACCGGGAAAACCGCATGGCCTCAGAAAAGCTGGAAGAAGGGATCCAGGGCTTCTCCAAAGCGCTGGAGGTGCTGGAAAAACTGCTCACCGAGCGGCTGCAGAAGCTGGAGGGTGCCAAGGAAACCATTACCCACGCCGCCCAGGATGTCTTCCGCCTCTACGACCTGGATGGGGATGGCTTCATCACCCGCGAGGAGTGGATGGGGGCAGATCGCGTTTTCGATGCCCTGGATACCAACCAAGATGGCAAAATTACCCCTGAGGAAATGTTGGTCGGCCTAGGGGCGGCGGTCTATCTGAAGAATTAGCCGCTGGCAGCCGGCCTGGGAAAACCTCAAGGTCTATGGGCGAGAACTTTCGCCACATCGGAGACGGGGTGGCCGCCCTGGAAGCGCAAGCCCGCCTGTGGATTGCCCAGCGGCTGCAAGGGATCCCTTACGATCCGCCGCCGGGGCCAGCAGCCAGGCAGGTGCTGCATTGGATCGAGACGGATCTGCTGCCGCGCCTGCAGCAAACCCCCCAGGAGCCGGAGAACCTGCTGCATGGGCTAGGGGGCGGCTATGTGCCCAGCGGCCCTTCCGGCGCCCCCACCCGAGGCCGAGTGGACGTGTTGCCCACGGGGCGCAACTTTTACTCGGTGGACATTCGCGCCATCCCCACCCCCACCGCCTGGCAGGTCGGCTCACTGGCCGCCGAGCGGCTGGTGGAGCGCTACGTGCAAGAGCAGGGGGAATATCCCCGTCGCCTGGGCCTATCCGTTTGGGGCACTTCAACTCTAAGAACTGGCGGCGACGATTGGGCCGAGGCCCTGGCGCTCTTGGGGGTCAAACCCCGCTGGGATGGAGGACGGGTGGTGGACATCGAGATCCTGCCTGTAGCGGTTTTGGGCCGCCCCCGTGTGGATGTAACCTTGCGCATTTCTGGCTTCTTTCGCGATGCCTTTCCCAATCTGATTGCCCTGTTTGACCGGGCCGTGCAGGCCGTGGCTGACCTGGAGGAGCCAGAAGCCGACAATCCCCTGCGGGCCCACGTGCTGGCCGATACCCAGTACTGGCAGGAGCAAGGGATCCCAACGCAAGCAGCGGCGGAGCGGGCGCGGCTGCGCATCTTCGGTTCCAAGCCAGGGGCCTACGGGGCCGGCCTACAGGGGCTGATCGAGGCGCAAAACTGGGAAACAGAAGCGGATCTGGCCCGCGCCTACCTCAACTGGAGCAGCTACGCCTACCGGGCCGATGGCGAGGGAGAGCCGGCCCCCGAAGCCCTGCGGCGGCAATTGGCCCACCTGCAAATTGTGCTCCACAACCAAGACAACCGCGAGCACGACCTGCTGGACTCCGATGACTACTACCAGTTTCAAGGGGGGATGGTGGCGGCAGTGCGAACGCTCCAGGGCCGCAACCCGCGGATTTACTTCGGGGATCACGCCCGTCCCCACAACCCTAAGATCCGCACCCTGGCCGAAGAAATTGACCGCGTCTATCGCGCCCGCGTGATCAACCCCAAGTGGATTGCCGGCGTGATGCGCCACGGCTACAAGGGCGCCTTCGAGATGGCTGCCACCCTGGACTACCTCTTTGCCTACGACGTCACCACCCATGCTGTGCCGGATTTCATGTACGCCGGCCTGGCCCGCGCCTACCTATTGGATCCCCAAGTCCAGCAGTTCCTGCGATCCCGCAACCCCTGGGCGCTGCGGGACATGAGCGAGCGGCTGCTGGAAGCCCACCAGCGGGGCTACTGGCAAGAGCAGGCCCTGGAATTGCTGCCTCAGATCGAAGCCCTGATGCTGGAGATGGAAGCCTACCTGGAATCCCGCTCTCCCGTGGCGAGAGAAGGTTAAGTTCTGCTAAGATTTTTTCATCCAAACCAGTTGTGGAGGGATCCCAGGCCATGAGCAAATCTGAGCTGTTGCGAGAGATTCTGGGGCCACTGTTGGAGGACTACCGCTACTGGTTTGAGCGTTCTCGCCGCTTTTTGCAGGAAGAGACCCTGGAATTGATCAGCCCAGAGGAGCAACAGTCCTTGCTGGAACAGGTTCTGGCCGCTCAAGCGGAGCTACAGGTGGCCGAAGCGCTTTATCAGGCGTCCGATCAAGAGGTTGGCATCGACCCTGGGCTGATGGCAAAATGGCATCGCCTGCTGATGAAATGTGCCGAATTGGGCCGTCGATTTCGCCAGATTCACCCCTCCTCTGACCTGTGATGCTGCAGATTCTCTACCTCATCGCTTTTGTGGCCATTGCCTTTTTGGCCCTGCGCAACTTGGTTGCCAATGTCATCACGTTGGGCGTGGAAGAGCGCAAGGCCTCTCCTCGTCGTGCCCGCAAGCGGATCCCTCACCCAGAGCTGCTGGATGAAGATGGCAACCTCACCGAGGAGCCTCTACTGGTGATTCGCTCGGCCAGCTTGGAAGAAGCTCGCAGCCGTTTGGAAGATCTCTATTCCGGCTCGCCGGACGAAGATTAGGGGAGTTTCTTGGGCTTTCTCTCTTGGGCGTGGCTGCACTAGCCTGGGAAGGTACTGCGCGCCATTTGCCCGAGCGTCTGGTGGGCGAGTCAACGGAGATGGGATCCGACTTCAACGTGGAATCGGTGCTGGAGGCGGTGCTCGGCAAGCTGAAGGTTTTGGCGGAAACGGGACAAACCTTTGGTCAGCCGATCACTATTGGTGAGACGATTATTGTCCCTTACATGTCCTTGCATTTTGGCTTGGGTGGGGGAGGGGGCAACTTCGGCAAAACTGCTTCTGGCTTTCGCGGCAACGGCGGTGATCCGGCCAGTCTGTTCGGGGGAGCGGGGGGTGGGGTGCGCATCGAGCCAGTTGGCTTTCTGGTGATCCGAGGCGAGCGAGTGGAGCTGCTGACCACCGTCCAGAAGCCCGACCAGTGGAACCAACTCAGCGAGACTCTGGTGCCCCTGTTGCAGCAGTGGCTGCAAAATCGTGCCGGCAACTCCTGAAGGGACTAGCCGCGAATGGAGAGGCGGGATCCCTGGGGAGAGGGTTGTACCTCAATGCGGCGGGGGAAAGCATCCTGCAGGCTGGGGATGTGGGTAATCACCAAGATGCAGGCAAAGTCTGGGGCAATGGCGTTGATGGCAGCCAGCAGTTGGGCGCGCCCGGTGGCATCCTGGGATCCAAACCCCTCGTCGATGATTAAGGTTTGCAGGTCGGATCCCGAGCGCTGGGTGAGCAGGCGGGACAAGGCCAGGCGAATGGCGAAGTTGATGCGGAAGGCTTCTCCACCGGAGTAAGTCTCGTAGGGGCGGGTGCCGTGGGGATCGGCGATGAGGATGTCGAGGGTGTCATAGGGACTCCGTCCCGCTACGGAGGACAGCTTGGCCGGTGAGCAATAGCGTCGCCCGGAGCGCTGGGTAACCAATTGCAGGTGCAGGCGGTGTTGGGTCAGGCGGGCCAGGATCTGGTTGGCCTGGGCTTCCAGCTCGGGCAGGACATTTTCGACGATCAGGGCGGGGATGCCGTTGCGGCCGTAGGCATTGGCCAGCTCTTGGTACACCTGCTGCTGGCGGCGGGCCTGTTGCAGTTGCTGTTCCAGCTCGGCCTGTTCCGCCTGCTGTTGAACCGCCTGTTGTAGCCGTTGTTGGGCGGCCCCTATCTGAGACAGCACCTCATCCAGCCGCCGGCGGTGCTCCCGCAGGGTTTGGCGGATCCCTTCCAGCTGAGCAGGCAAAACCTCGGGATGCTCCGCCAGTTGTTGCTGAAGCCGTTCCAACTCTTGGGTGGCCTGGGCAAAGTGCTGGCGGCTTTCCTGTAGGCGTTGGGATAAGGCTTGGGTGCGGGCTGCCACCTCCGGCAGTTCCTGGCGGGCCACCTGTAGGGCTTGCAGGCGCACCGGCCAGAGTTGCGCTTGGGCCAGTTCGGCTTTCACCTGCTGGTGCAGGGATCCATCGTAGCCCAGGTGGTTTAACGCCTGTTCCACCTGAGCCAACCGCTCCGCCAGGGGAGAATCCGATCGCGCTAGCGGGCCGGAGTCCTTGGATCCCACCTGTTGCAGGGTTTCCAGTTGTGCCTGTAGAGATGCGATTTGCTCGCAGAGGCGAGAGCGGCGCTCTTGGGCCTTGCGGAGTTCTTGAGAGCGGCCCAGGGCCCAGCGCCAGCGCTCCAGTTCTCCCCGTTGTAGGGCGTGCTCGCGCTCGTCATAGCCCAGTTGGTGCAGGGCCTGCTGGATCTGCTGGAGCTGTTGCCGAGCTTCTTGAGCGTAAGCTTCCCGGTCAAGGATTTCCCTCAACTCTGCCGCCTCTGCTTGCCAGAGCTGGATTTGCCGACAGCGCTCCTGCTCGGCTTCCCACTGCTGTTGCAATCGCCCTTGAAGGTGCAGGCGCTCATCCCAAGTGGCCAGTTCTTGGCTAAGACGGCGGTATTCTTCTTGCAAGAGTTCGATCTCCCGGTCGGCCACCGCCAGTTGTTCGCGGATAACAAACAGTTCGCCGGCAATTTCCTCTTGACGCTCGCGGTGTTTTTTCAGCACCACATCCCGCAGGCGCAGGCTGAGGGGACGGGCGCAGAGGGGGCAAGTCCAGTGGCGACGGCGTTGCGGAGCCATAAAGCCGGATCCCTGCGGCTCTGGTGTTGGCGTTGCGGGGGATGACTCGGCAGGTTGACCGGCGGAAGATAGGGCCGGGGATCCCTCCTCTTGTTCTGCTGTCTCCTCGACAAGGGCCGTCACTCTCGCCAAAGTGGGGGTGACCTGATCTCGTTCGCTGCGCGGAGCACTTTGAGCGGAAAACACCTCTTGACCTTCCTCCCAGGTGGTCACCAGCAGGCGGCAGCGTTCTTCTTCCTGTTGCCACTGTTGCTGGAGAACCCGCTGGCGTTCCTGGAGCTTTTGCACGAACAGCCGTCGTTCTTGGACTTTTTCCAACACCTGCTGCTGGTAGAGACGCCGTCGCTCCAGCTCTGCCAAGGCGGCCTCTCCTTCGGCAATTTTCTGCTCCAGGTGCTGCTGCTGCTGGGCTAGAGTTTCCCGGCTTTGTAGTTGCTGGCTGAGAAGCTGAACGCGGGCTTGCAGGCGTTCCCGCTCGCGGCGGATTTGCTCTTGCCAATGCTGTTGCTGCTGGAGAAGGACGGCGGCTTGAGCTTGGGCTTGGTTCAGGGCCTGGAGACGCTCTTGAGCTTGCTGGTAGTGGCGCAGGCCGATTTCGATGCGCTCCTGTTCTGCCAGCAATTGGGCATCGGCTTGGGCCTGGGCTTGGCAGGTGGCCAACTCCTGTTGCAGCCGTTGCATCTTGCGCAGTTGCTGCTGTTGCTGCTCTGCTTGCTGGGCTTGCAGCTTTTGGCGTTCTTGGAGCAGATGCTGCTGTTGCTCGAAGAGGTGGTGGAGATGGCGATCTTGGGCCATCAGGGCTTGGTAGCGTTCGTAACCCGCCAGGATGTCTTCACTCTGGGCGATCAGCTCTTCCAACTGGAGCAGGTGCTGTCGCTGGGCACGCCACTGTTGCTCGGTGTGCTGTAGGTTGGTGCCGAGCTTTTGCAAGTGTTGGGTGAGGTGGTGATGGCGTTCCTGCAAGGTGCGGTGATGTTCGTAGAGGCGCTCTAGGGCTTGCAATTCCTGCTGTTGCTGGGCTAGGAGTTGCTGCAGATGGGTTTGCTGTTGTTGGAGTTGCTTCAGTTCGGCTTGGATTTGGCCAAGGTGGGCCTGTTGTTGGTCGAGCTGCTGCAGGCGCTCTTGGAGCAGATCGGCTTTGAGCTTGGCGCTGCGTGCCCGTTCCCGACAGCGCTCGGCCAGCAGATCGTACTGCCCCAGCTTGAGCATGTCGGCCAAAATTTGCTTGCGCTCGCCAGGACGCTTCAGGGTGAAGGCATCCGCTTGTCCTTGTCGCAGATAGGCAGAGTGAATAAAGGTCTCGTAGTCGAGGCTGAGCTGACTTTGAATGGCCTGTTGGGTGGCGCGCATGCCGCGGCGGGTCAAGCTACGCCAGCGAGGTTGGCCGTCGGTTTCTCCGGTTTGAATTTGCCACTCCAGGGATCCCTCGCCCGATAGATGACGGCTGCGCAGGATGCGGTAGGTTTGTCCTCGGGAGCGGTAGATCACCTCTACCCAGGCTTCGCTGGCCCCCTTGCGGATGAGATCGCTATCGTTGCTGGCCCGGCTTTGCCCCCAGAGGCCCCAGGTGAGGGCATCGAGCAGGGCAGACTTGCCTGCCCCATTGGGGCCACAGATACAGGCGGTGTGGATCCCGCGCAGATCCAAAACGGCGTGAGCGTAACAGAGAAAATTGTGCAAGGTTAGGCGAACCGGGATCACGGAAAACTCTGAGGGGCTCTGGTTGCCAGAAAAAATGGGGTTGAATTATTTAATCCAGAGTATCGCGTCAGCGGTGCGGAGCATCTTGAAGTTCTTGGCAGGATCCCAAGTCTTACCTACTTTTTGGGGTCGCGTTGGTGGCGCAGAGCGCTTGGGAGATGCCCCTACTTTTGGGAATAAGCTGCTGGCCTGGGATCCGGTCGCAGCAGCCGCTGACACAGTTGGGCAATCTGGGTGGGGCTGGCCTCGTCCAGCCAGCGGTGAAAGGCTTGGGATTCCTGAAGGCGGCCCATCAGCAAGGTGGGGATCTGCTCCGGGCCGTCCAGTTCCGCCAGCCATTGCCGGGGAAAGCCAGTTACTGCAGCCAGATCCTCGGGATCCCGTCGGCCTGCTTGCCACAGCGCTTGCAGTTGGGCAATCTGCTGGGGGATCTGCTCCCAGCGGTGGCCAGAAGCAGTCAGGATCAGCGTTTGCGGCTGTGCCTGTTGCAGCAGTTGGGCCAAGTCCGCCGGTAGCCAGGGCCAGCGGGCCAGCACCAGCTTTGCCCCTTTTGGTGGTGGAACAAGGTTCTCGGCCTCCTGCCCGTCGTAACAGATGGCCCCTTTCAGCGAATCCGGCAGGGGTTTCTGCCGAAAATCTTGGATCTCTATGGGGGGAGCAGAAAGGGTGGGTGCCTGCCACTCTCCCGAAGGGCGCACTGCCAGCACCTTGCCCTGCCAAGGCTGTTTGCCCCGGTCATCCGCTTCCAACTGGAGGGCGATGTCCAAAGCTTGGCATTTTTGCCAACGCTCCAGCTCTTCTCCGGCCTGCCAAAACCACAGAGTACGGGATCCCGGCGAGCCTTGGAGTTCAAACTTGAGGTGGCGGCCATTGCGGGAGACTCCCAGGTTGGAGCTATTGGGACGGAAGTTCATCAAGGCAACGACGGGGTTGGGGTTGCCGTGCCCAAAGGGCTGCAGAAGCTGCACCTGCCGATACACCTCATCCAGCTCTGCCACCCCGTCCCGGCCCTGAGAGGCCAGAAGCTCCCAGTCGAGGATAATCTCCACCGCCAAGGCGCGAGCCTGCTGATCCGGGCTAACCCGCGCGGCCAGCTCCCGCTGCAACGCCAGTTGCACAGTGGCCAGGCAAGCCAGATCCACTTGGATCCCGGCTGCCATAGGGTGTCCACCTCCCCCCAGCAACAGGGGGCGCACGGCCTCGATGGCCTCCACCAGGTTCACCCCTGGCAGGGAACGGCCCGACCCATAGCCCCGTCCCGCCGCTTCGTCTTTGGCGATCAACACCGTCGGGCAGCGGTACTGCTCCACCAAGCGCGCCGCCGCGATCCCCAGAACCCCTGGGTTCCAGCCGGCTTCCGCCAGAACAATGGCTCCTTCCCGGGTCAGATCCAAGCTCTCTACCTGTTGGCTGGCCTCTTGGATCACTTGCTGGGTGAGCTGCCGGCGCTCTTCGTCAAGGGCAACAAACCGTTGCACCAGCGCCTGGGCCCGCTCTGGATCGGAGGTGGTCAGCAGCTCCACTGCTAAGCTGGCGTCTTCCAAGCGGCCAATGACGTTCAACTTGGGGGCGATGCGAAAAGCAATATCCTGGGCTGTCGGCGACCTCTGGAGCTGGCCGTTGCTAACCTGGGCCAGCAGAGCTCGCAACCCCGGGCGCTGCGTACTGGCCAGCACCGGCAGGCCCCGCTGCACCAAGTAGCGGCACTCCCGCTGCAACACCGCCACATCGGCCACAATTCCCACCGCCACCAGATCCAGGTGCTGCTCGACACCAGGGATCCCTAGGGCTTGGTAGAGCGCCTCCGCCAACTTGTAGGCCACTCCCACCCCCGGCAAGAAGCGCAGCGGATGTTCAGCCGGCAATCGCAAGGGGTTGACCACCGCATAGGCAGCGGGCAAGGGATCCGGCAGCATGTGGTGATCCGTCACGATCACGTCCACCCCCTGGGCTTGGGCCATGGCAATTTCGGCAGCATTGCCCACCCCGCAATCCACCGTCAGGATCACTTGGCAGCCCTGGGCCAGCACCTGCTGTAGCCGTTGAGGATTGAGCCCGTACCCCTCGGTGCTGCGCAGCGGTATGGAGAACTGGACTCGGAAGCCCAAGGGTTGTAACGCCGAGAGCAGGAGACTGGTACTGGTGACACCATCGCAGTCAAAGTCCCCCCAAATGCACAGGGTCTCTTCCCTTTCCCGTGCCTGCAGCAGCCGCGCCACCGCCCGCTCCAGATCCGGCAGGGATGCTGGTGGTGTGGGGGAATAGTGTTCGGGATCCACGAAGGCCTGCGCCTGCTCCCAGGTGTGCAGACCCCGCAGAGCCATCACCTTGGCCGCATACTTGCCATATTCCCGGCTCAGTTGCGGATTGAACTGGGGGGGAGTGGGCAGCAGCTCCCAGCGGTATTCCATGCAAGCTCGACAGGGATAAAGGTTCCTAGGAGCCTATCAAAAACTGCCTGGGGAGAAAAGCAGCTTGGGATCCCCAAGAAGGCCTGGTGACCTGCTTATTGACAGCAGTGGGAAGCCACACAACAAGCGGAAGGGTGCTCGTGATTGTGGGTGGCACAGGCTTCGCTGCAGTAGAGTTGACCTTCGTAGCGATAGCCTTGGCTGCTCTCGAAGCTGCAGTTGCAGTGTTCACAGGCGCAACGGACAAGGGTGCTGGCAGACATGATTTTCTCTCCTTCTTTCTCGTTTTTTCCTAGGGATCCTCTTGTCGAAGATCCGCGTCTCTACACCCTAGCGGTTGCTCGGCAACGATGCTGAAACAAGAATCAGAATCATTTTTGGCACTTCACCGATTACAGCCTATGAATTAGGATACAAGTATCCGAGAGAAAAGAGAGATATATACCAGTCTATTTGTTAGATTTATCCCAAAGAGTTGTGGCAGCTTATCAGGCAGGCAAGACCTCCACTCGCCAGGTAGCGGAACAGTTCATGGTAACCCAAAGAACACTGCACCACTGGGTGCATCAGTATCAACAAACTCAGGATTTATCCCCCAAGAAAGTCGGCACAAAGCGAGTAGGTATTCTGGAACAACACCGGCAAGAAGTTATGACGGTCATTGAAAGGCGCCTGAACTATTATCCGTGGTAGTATCAAGAACTGCTACGAGAGCAACTGGATACTGATGTGAGTGCTGTTACGATAGACAACTTTTTAAAAAAGCGAGGAATGACGCTAAAAAAGAATTACCGCAGTGTAAAAATCAGAGAAGAGGAGGTGCAAAGGCAACAATTAGCCTATAGCTAAGAAGTCAAGAATATACCAGTGGAAGATATAGCTATTCTAGACCAGACAAGGGTGTGAGAGGCAATGGAACGGAGGGGTATCTCGGAGTTTACGCAGTCAAAGAGCTTACAGTTACCGTCAGAGATGCAAAGGGAAAAAACATAAGATTATTGAAGCTATTTCCTGGAGAGAGGCAGTAGGCTGTTGTGTTATCAAGGGTGGAATGCGGAAGAGCAATTTTCTGGAGTTTTTGCAAAGTGACTCATGTCCGGAACTGGATGCGCGGAAGGTGGTGATTAGAGTTCGGAAGTGGAGGGTTTGATTCAAGGAACAGGTGCGCGGATCATAGACCTGCCTGTGTATGCACCAGAGTTGAATCCGATTGAGAGGATGTGGTCGGTATTGAAGCCTTTTATCCGGCAGTTTTCCAGAGCCGGGAAGTATGGGATGGAGCAGATAGCAGAGACCTCTTGACTACTCATCAATCCATTCTGCTTCCGAAGTTGGTTTGCTAGGTGTTGCTACTGTGCCCCTTGATTCCTTAACAGGCTGTACTGCTCCATCCCTATGCACGAAGAGGGATGCCGCCGCCCTAATTACTGGGAAGAGACTCCCAGATACTTTGTCCCTCTAATGTCCCTCTAGTAAGAGGTACTGCACCACGAAGCACTCAGTGCCGCCGCAGGCGAACAAGCTGGCGGAGTTCGCAGTTACTGTATCAAGAAGCCGTCATAAAGGGCGGGGCTTGTAACCCAGTTTTCTGGTCAATGTGGCGTTGGCATCTCTTTGTGCTTTATCCTGAGGGGCGATAAGCTAAAGTACAGCAACAACACAGTCCTAAACTGGGAACTTTATTGATGCCTCCGCGCTCCTCTTCCTCCCAGAGTGGCTCTACCCCATTCCCCTTTCTGGAGGGGCGGGGTGCTGCTGACGGTGAGGCTGAGTCGAGCTTACCGCTGGGACAGCGTCTGCTGCGGGCGGGTCTGATCTCCCAATCCCAGTTGGCTCAGGCTCTGCGAGAGCAACAGCAAAACCACCTCAAGTTGGGAGAAGTGTGTCTCGAGCGCGGCTGGCTCACTCTGGCTGATCTCTACCGCTTCCTGCCCAGCCAGTCCCTTTCTCTAGGAGAGATTTTGGTGGCGCTGGGCCATTTGGATTTCGAGCAATTGCGGGTTGCTCTGGCTCAACAGCGTCGCTATGGGCGGAAATTGGGGGAAATCCTCACCTGGAAAGGTTGGGTACAGCCCGCCATTTTGGATCGCGCCTTGGATGTCCAGGTGCAACTGCAACGGATGGCTTCCCCCAATGCGTGGGAAGCACTGCAGCCATTTTTGGCCAGGGATCCCAAACCCGAGGTTCAGCTTACCCCCCAAAGAGCGGCAACTCCTGGCCGAGAAGCTCTGGCCCAGGATTTGGCTGTACCCGAAGAGGCCAGGAGAGAGAGTACGGTTCAGCCGCCGAGTCTTGAATCTGCGGCTGGGGGAGATTCCATCCCTGGAACATTAGCCGCGGCAGCCTCGGATCCCTTTGCCGATGAGCCTCAACCGGCCACCTTGGCTGACTACCGCAAGCAAGTGGAAGCCTTGCGGCTACAAATCGAGCTCCAGGAACAGGAATGGGATCGGATCCTGGCCAACATGAACCAGCAGATTGCCGATTTTCAAAACCAGTATCAGCAGCGCATTCAAAAACTGGAAGCCACCATTCGTCTCCAGCAGGCGGAGCTCCAGCACCAGGCTACGCTGCAGCAGGATTTGCGGGTTTGGCGGGAACAACTGCAACGTCTAGAAACGGAGCTGGCCCTTGCCCGCGCTGCCGAGCAGAAGGCGCAGCGGCAGTTGCAAACCCAGCGAGATTGCTATCAGTCGGAACTGGAGCAGTTGCAAGAGCAAATCCAGATTCTGCAGAAACGCCGGTTGGACTCGGTGCCCAGCAGCGTTGTGGCTGACCTACGCGCCCAATTGGAGGCAGCGCTTCATCAAATCCAGCAGCTCCGATCGGAGCGGGATCAGTTGCAGGCCCAACTTGCCCAGCAAGCTGCAGAGTCAGAGGCTGCTCTATCCCGGCATCTGGATTCCTTCTGGCCAGAGCAGGTTGCCGCCTTGGAGCAACAGATTGCGGAGCTGAGGGCCGCTTTGCAGATGTGGCAAGAGCGCTACGCCCAGCTACAGCAAGAGCACGAGGCCCAAATGGCGCGGCTTTCCGGCTATGTTCCCCCAGAGCAGGTGGAAAGCTTACAGGCGCAGCTACAACAACTGCAAGCGGAAATAGCACAGCTGATGGCAGCCAACCGTGACTACGAAGCGCACCTTGCTCAACTGGAGGAGCAACTGCAGCAGAGCCAAGCCCTGATCCACCAGCTCAGGGCAGAACGGGCCGAGGCCGACCAGCGCATTGTCCAACTGGAGGGATCCCTGCAAGCCCGCCAAGAAGCCTTGGAGCAAGCTCAACAACAACTGAAAACGATGGGATCCCGCCTCAGCGCCCTTCAACAGCAGCAGGCCAACTTGACGGTGGAACTGCGAGACGCGCGAGAGCTGCTAGCGGCCTACCGACAGAGCTTGGAGACTTTACAGGAGAACCTCAAGATTGAGCAGAATCGCAACCGTCTGCTGCAGGTGAGTTACGAACAGCAAAAGCTGATCGCCGAAGCAGCCCAAGCCCAGTTGAGAGCAGCCAACTTCTCTGGTTCAACCGCCAAAGATGAGCCAGCACGTTCGCGTGAGCGAAACGCAGTCCTTACGAGGAGACTGGAGGAACCTGCGACCGATGCCGGGGAGCTTCCCGCCAATCCTGAGGACACGCCGACGGATCCTTTGCTGGCGGAACTCACCCCCTGGGCCAGGCATCTGTTCCAAAACTTGCAGGCAGCGGGCTTGCTGGATCGGCCCCAGATCCAAGACATCCTCAGCCGCTGGCAACAGTCGGGGGGCAAGCTAACCGCGGTCATTGGCGAGTGTACCGGCCTGAAGGCAACCACGGTCGCATTAGCGGTGCGGTTCCCGGTAGGGTGCCGGAGGCATAGCACTTTCAAGTTCTTTGCGGATGGGGGGTATTCTGCCCGTTTGTCGGGGTGCCGCACGGTGGGAGAGTTCCTCAAGGCTGCCGACTTGTTGGCTGCTGAAGTGCTGGAGTCCTTGCCGCCGATGGATGAATCTTCGCCCCACTGGGGGGATCCCTTGGTGGAGCGGGGGTTATTGCGACCGGAGACGCTGCAGTATTTTCGCAAACATTTCCTGCCAGCTTCTGCCAGCGGATGCTGAGATATGCCAGAACTCCGTCCGAGCGCCGAGACCGTCAAGCGGATGAAGGTCTTGCCTCCACAGCACATTGTCGGGCAGGAGATGGCGGCACGACTGCTTGTGGCGGCCCTGGAGAAGGGGCGGGTGACTTCCAGCTACTGCTTCTTGGGCCCCCAAGGGGTGGGGCGGAAGCTGATGGCCCGTTGGTTTGCCCAGGCCCTCTTGTGCGAATCCAGCTCCGGGATCCCTTGCGGCAAGTGCTCCCACTGCCGTTGGCTGCTGGCGGGCAACCATCCCGATCTCCACTGGGTCAGCCCCACCTACCTGCACCAAGGCCGCCTAATTGCGGCAGACTCCCCGGAGGCGCAAACCTTGCAACGGCGCTCGCCGCCCCAAATTCGCCTGGAGCAGGTGCAGGGGGTATCCCGCTTCTGTGCCCGCAAGCCGATTCGAGCCCAGCGAAAGGGCTCCGCCCCGCTAAAGGACTCCGTCCCGCTTACGCGATCGGGAGCGGTGGTGGTGCTGGAGGGAGCCGAAACCTTGGCGGAAAGCGCTGCCAATGCTTTGTTGAAAACCCTGGAGGAGCCAGGCCCAGCCCATATTATACTCATCGCCCCCCAGGCGGCCTCGCTGTTGCCGACGCTGTTGTCCCGCTGCCAGATGGTGCCTTTTCGCCGCCTCAGCCCAGAAGAGGTCGACCGGGTGCTGAGTGGGTTGGGTTGCCCAGATCTGGCAGGGATCCCTCGATCCGAGCTGATTGCCTTGGCCCAGGGCAGCCCCGGCTTGGCCTTGCTGGCCCACCAGCACCTGCAGCAGATCCCGCCGTCGCTCCTTGAGGAACTCAAACGTTGGCCCTGGCACTCTTCTCTCCAGCAAGCATTGGAATTGGGCAGAGCGGTGGCCAGTTTGGAGCTGCCGGCACAACTGTGGCTGATCGATTATTTGCAGCAGCATTTTTGGGCGCAGGGATCCCGTCAGCCGTTTGCGCCAGGGGTGCAGAGCGCCATCCGGCAGTTGGAACGCATTCGCCAACACCTGTTGCAACTGGTGCAGCCCCGTCTCTGTTGGGAGGTCAACCTTGCCAGCATTAGCCCGGGTGGGTGATGTGGTAGCTGCCGTCGGCTTGTACCCAGGCGATCTCCGGGATCCGACATTGGCGGGCATAGGCTTCGATCTCTTCAGGGGCCCGATCCAGCAATTCCAGCTCCACCGCCTCCGTTCGCGTCAGCGGTGCGGTGCACTCTTCTCGCCAGCGGGCGGCCAAGGCCAGCGCCGCCGGGATCCCTGCCGGCACCAGGGGCACCACCAACCGTTTGCAGCCCATCTCCTCGGTTTGGGGATCGGGGGGCAAGAGCCGCAGCAGCGTATCCGGCAGAAGGGTAAAGCCAATCCCCGGCTGCGAGGATTCCGTGCCGCCGCCAGCGCGACTGGCCTGCTGAGGGCTGTAGAGGGCGTACAGCCGGTCGTAGCGCCCCCCCAGAGCAATGACCTCCCCGCTCGCCACCGCCTGAAAAACGATACCGGTGTAGTAGGCCAGGGTTTGCAACAAGCTCAGATCCAGCACCACCCGCACCCCATGTTCCTCCAGCACCTGGCAGAGCTGCCGCAGATCCCGCAGCCGCTCAGGCGGCACAGGCAACTGAGCCAGGTCAGAAAGAACTGAGCCGGGCTGGCCCCGCAGCCCCAGAATCTGCAAGCCAATCTGGCGGGCGGCTTCCGGCAGAGGGGCCGATTCCAGGTAAACGTAGTCGAGCTGGGCAATGGCACGGCGCACTGCCGCTTGAGCCGTGGGGGCAACGGCGCTGAGCAAACTCTCGGTGAGGCTGACATCTCCCAGCAGCAGCGTCCAGGCGGCCTCCGTCCCGTTTACACAAGAAGAGATGCCGATCGAGCGAATGCAATCGGCCAGCAGCAGCAGAATCTCGGCATCTGCCAGCCATCCCCCTGCCCCGATCAGCTCCACTCCGGACTGAAAAAACTCCTGGCTACTGTAGGATCCCTCCTCCCGCCGGCTGTTGCGAAAAACGCTGCCGTGGTAGTAGAGCCGCAACGGCAAAGGCCCACCGGCTAGACGGGTGGCTGCCGCCCGCACAATGGAAGCAGTGAACTCGGGGCGCAGCCCCAGCATCGTCCCTTCGCCATCCCGCAGTTGCAGCACCGACTCAGCGCGGATGGATCCCCCCGCCAGCAGCGTTTCCAGCCGCTCTAGGGTGGGAGTGATGATGCGCTGGTAGCCATGGCGCCGGAAAACCCGGGTCAGCTGAGCCTCCAGCTTCTCCCGCCGTTGTACTTCCCGCGGCAGGAGATCCCGGGCACCGCTGGGGGGGCGCAGACTGCTGGAGACGGTGGAACTGGCCTCAGGGCGGGGATCCCAAAAGTGCTCCGCACCGCTACCGCGAGAGTGCTCCGCACCGCTACCGCGACCGTACACAGGGCTGCTCCAGCAGAGGATCCTGCTGCATCATACCGGATGTTGGAGGTCAGCTGGGATCCCGGGGAAACTCAGGCCACTCCCAGATGGGATCCGTGGAGCGCACTCGGTGCATTCCTGCTTCCGCAAAGCGGGCGAAAGCGGCCTCCGCCTGTTCGCTGAAATCCACAACGCCGGGGATCACCACCGCCGAGGTGCAGTCCTCCAGAAGGTAGACTTTCTTGGCCAAGCTGGGATCCGTGGCCTGGATCTCTTGCAGCAGGTCGCTCACCGTCCAGGCCACGCAGTGGCTTTTGGCTTGGCCAGCCACGATCAGGGCGTCAAACTGCAGCAGGTGGCAGATAAGAGGCTCATTTTTCTCGTCGATGGGATCCCCTTCCGGCCCAGTCAAAACCTCCGGGCTAAGCACGGAATAATTTTCCGTTAAGGGATTGGCTCCCTTGAGCTGCAGGCTGGGCTGGCTGCAGCGGGCCATGCTGTGAAAGAAAATCGCCTCCTCCACCGCTGGCACCAGGGCATGGCCAATCCCCCCCAGCATGGAGTGGTAGGGCCAGACGATGAGGGGATATTTTCCCCCCTGCTCCAACTGCTCGGCGTAGTGCAGAGCGTAGACCTGCAACCGGGTTAGATCCCCTTGGGTCAGGCTGGCGGCTACAGCCGGGTTCACCCGCCACCGCCCGCAGCGGATATCGGCTGCCGAAATG
This sequence comes from Thermostichus sp. OS-CIW-31, assembly GCF_054060305.1. Taxonomy (NCBI): domain Bacteria; kingdom Bacillati; phylum Cyanobacteriota; class Cyanophyceae; order Thermostichales; family Thermostichaceae; genus Thermostichus; species Thermostichus sp. OS-CIW-31. Next base: position 43,741 of record NZ_JBSSDA010000023.1, read on the forward strand.
GCCGTGGCCGGCTCAGGATGGGCTCCCTGCGCGTCCACCCAAAAGACGGGGTGGAAGATCTGCATGGCCGTGTGGGTGTCGAGAGTGGCAACAATCTGGGTGATGCAGGCCAAATTGCGGTAGATGAACTGACAAAGCCGGCGATTGTCTTCCACCGCTCCCAACCCGCTGGAACCGGCCACAAACAACTCAAAGCCGGGAATGCAAAAGGTGTTCTGCACATCAATGAGCAGCAAGCCCACCCGCACCTGATCCGCCTCTGCCGGCGGGATCCCTTGCTCCTTGGCCCAGAGCTCGGCTTCTGCTGCCCGCTGTTGGTAGGGCACGCGCCAAATCTCTCCCACCCGCTCCGGATCAAAGTGGGGGGGAAGGCCCGCTGGAGCCTTAACAGTTAGCTCCTGTAGAGTGGTATTCATGGCGTTCTTCCGGTGGGGGCTGGATTGACCAGGCTTGCACCCGCTCAATAGAGTTGGACGGGTAACACTTATGGTTGGTTTCACTATAAGTTGGGGGCAAGATTTTGTCCAGATGGCCGCCTGTGTTCTCGGCTAAGTTTGGATTTGGCGTCTTGTTGAGACCGATTTTTCGAGCTTTTCGGGGGTTGCGGTGCTTCTGGTGGACCCCTACAAGCAGCCTTACTTATGGTAAGTTTCACTATAACCTTCGCAACAGCCCTCTGCTCGATCCCGCCGTTCCCCACTGGCTTCTGCCCCGAGGTTTTTCATGTTGAGCCCTGATTTCTCGTCGTTGCAGCCCCAAGACTATGGCTTGCTAACCGATCTGTACCAGTTCACCATGGCCGCTTGCTACGTGGGGGAAGGGCTAGAGGCTCAGCCCGCTGCCTTTGAGCTGTTTGTGCGGCGGCTGCCCACCGACTATGGCTACCTAATCGCCATGGGGCTCACCCAGGCAGTGGACTATCTGCAGCAACTGAGCTTCGCCCCCGAGGCTTTGCGAGCGCTGCGGGAAACGGGCATTTTCGCCGATGCGCCGGAGCGCTTTTGGGAGCTGCTGGCCCGCTGCCGGTTTGAGGGGGATGTGTGGGCGGTGCCGGAAGGAACCGCCATTTTCGCCAACCAGCCCCTGTTGCGGGTGGAAGCCCCCCTCTGGCAAGCCCAACTGGTGGAAACTTACTTGCTGTCCACCTTTAACTACCAGACCCTGATCGCCACCAAGGCGGCCCGTATGCGAGATGCAGCAGGGGATGAGGCCATTTTGTTGGAGTTCGGCACCCGGCGAGCTTTTGGTCCCCAGGCGGGGCTGTGGGCAGCCCGGGCGGCTCTGGCGGCAGGGTTCAATGCCACCTCCAACGTCTTGGCAGCCCTGAAATTGGGGCGCAAGCCGGCAGGAACCATGGCCCATTCCCTAGTGATGGCCATTGCTGCTCTCTCGGGAGACGAAACCCGCGCCTTTCAATCCTTTCGGCGCTACTTTCCCCAAGCTGCGCTTCTAATCGATACCTACGATCCCATCCAAGGGGCGCGCACAGCAGCCCAGCTCTTTGCGGCCAGAAGCCCAGATCAACTGGGATCCCAGGGGGAAATCGGCGGGGTGCGCATCGACTCGGGAGATTTGGAAGATCTCTCTCGCCGGGTGAAACAAATTTTGCCTCAAGGCGCCCCGGTGTTCGTCAGTGGGGATTTGGACGAATACGAGATCGAGCGCCTGCATCGCTCCCAAGCCCCCATCAGCGGTTATGGGGTGGGCACCCGCCTGGTAACTGGAGAAGGCGTAAACGGGGTGTACAAATTGGTGGAAATCAATGGGATCCCAGTGGCCAAAGCTTCCTTTGCCAAAGCCACCCTTCCCGGTCGCAAGCAGATCTTTCGCGGCCCTGAAGGAGACTTGTTGGGCCATGCTGACGAGCCCCCGCCTCCTGGCTACGAACCGCTCTTGCGCAAAGTTATGGAAAAAGGGCTGCTGCTGGATCCCTTGCCGGATCTGGAAGCCATTGCCCGCACCAGCCGCGCCTCTGTGCTGTGCCTGCCCCAGGGAGTGCGACAACTGCGCCAGCCGGATCCCTGGCCCACAGCCCTGACTGCCGCTTTGCAACGGTTGAAAGACCACACCCTTGGCCAGGAATGTGCCTCGGCGGGCCCTGCCTGAGGAGAAGGAGTCCCGCTGCACTATAATGTTCTAGCTTCAAGGTCTCCGCTTTGAGGTTTGAGTTTTGCCATTGGACTTGAGCCTCAGGCCATTTTGATTTTTGGTGTTTTCCTAGTCTTTGCCCCCAGCTCTATGACCCAACGTGCCCTAATTACCGGCATCACCGGACAGGATGGCTCCTATCTGGCCGAGCTGTTGTTGAAGAAAAACTACGAAGTTCACGGCATCATCCGCCGCGCCAGCACCTTCAACACCGACCGCATCGACCACATCTACGTGGATGCCCATGACCCCCAGGCTAGGCTATTCCTTCACTACGGGGATCTCACGGATGGCACCACCCTGCGCAGGATCCTGGAACAGGTGCAGCCGACGGAAGTGTACAACCTGGGGGCCCAATCCCACGTGCGGGTGAGCTTTGATGCGCCGGAATACACTGTTGATGCAGTGGCCATGGGTACCCTGCGTCTCCTAGAGGCCATCCGCGACTATCAGCAGCGCACCGGGATCCGGGTGAAGTTTTACCAGGCAGGCTCCTCGGAGATGTTCGGCCTGGTGCAGGAGATCCCGCAAAAGGAAACCACCCCCTTCTACCCGCGCAGCCCCTATGCCTGTGCCAAGGTGTACGGCTACTGGCAGACGGTCAACTACCGCGAAGCCTACAACCTCTTCGCCTGCAACGGTATCTTGTTCAACCACGAAAGCCCACGGCGAGGGGAAACCTTTGTAACCCGCAAGATCACCCGCGCCGTCAGCCGCATTGTGGCCGGCAAACAGGACAAGCTCTACCTGGGCAACCTGGATGCCAAGCGGGACTGGGGCTACGCCAAAGACTACGTCGAGGGGATGTGGATGATGCTCCAACAACCCCAGCCGGATGACTATGTGCTGGCTACCGGGGAAACCCACACTGTGCGCGAGTTTGTGGAACGGGCCTTCGCGCTGGTGGGCCTGCCGATTACCTGGAAAGGCTCCGGCCAAGCCGAACAGGGGTTGTACAAAGACCAAGTGTTGATCGAGATCGATCCCCGCTACTACCGCCCAACCGAGGTGGATCTGCTGTTGGGGGATGCTTCAAAAGCCAAGCGAGTCCTAGGATGGGAGCCCAAGGTGAGCTTCCCGCAGTTGGTGGAGCTGATGGTGCTGGCCGACTTGGAAGCCATCGGCCTGGATCCGGATCCCATCTTGGGGGAACGGCGCACCCTCAACGGCCTGCTCAGCGAAGATCGCGCTTTCATCCGCACCCAGCTGGGGGTTCACTACGACTGACAGGGTGAATACAACGGTGGAGACGGGATCCCAAAAGACAGCCTTGACCCCTTGTCCAAAGCAGGAACTAAACGCTTAATATAGTAGATCGCCGATTCTTTTGGTGGTTTGTACTCTTGCTCCCCAGCTGACCATCTCTTGCTGACTTTGTTTGCTGATTTCGGAGAAATGCCCGCATGTCCCGCTACACAGGCCCCCGCCTAAAAATTATTCGTCGCTTCGGGGGACTTGATCTGCCCGGCTTGACGCGCAAGCGCCCCAAAAATACCAACCCGCCCGGTATGCATGGCGCCGAGCGCAAGAAAAAATCCGAATATGCCATTCGCTTAGAAGAAAAGCAGAAGGTGCGCTTCAACTACGGGCTGAGCGAGCGGCAGATGATCCGCTACATGCGCAAGGCACGGCGCTCCAAGGGATCCACCGGTTTGGCCTTGCTGCAAATGCTGGAAATGCGGTTGGATTGCATCGTGTTTCGTCTGGGCATGGCTCCAACCATTCCGGCAGCTCGGCAGCTCGTGAGCCACGGCCACATAGAGGTTAACGGCCAAAAGGTAACCATTCCCAGCTATGGCTGCAAAGTGGGGGATGTGATTACGGTAAAAAACAAGGAATCTTCCCGCAAGCTGGTGGCCGCCTACGCGGAGTATCCGGGGTTGTTTTTGCCGGACTACCTGGAGTTTGACAAAGAAAAGCTGCGCGGACGCATCAAGGAATTGCCCCCCCGCGAGCAAATTTGCGCCCCGGTCAACGAGCTTTTGGTGGTTGAGTTCTATTCCCGCAAGCTCTAGGGATCCCCTTTTGTGGCCATTGCAAATTGCAGGGGAATTTTGGGCAGTTTGACGTTCTCCTCACCCTTGAGGCCGGGGGATTTTTCACGGTTTGTTTTTTGTAGCGTTTCCCCTGCTCATCGCTCCTGTTGGCGATGCGTAGCGTTAGCTAGACCGCCGGGAAGCCCTGCCCTCTGTTAGTGACTAGTGGCTAGTCACTATCCACTCACCACTATCCAGGGTGAAGGTCGGGATGAGAGGCGGGGACACTTTGGTTTTCAATGGACTGGCCTAAAACCGAGACGGTAACCCCACCGCATGAAGCAATAAGGTAGGATTCATTCCAGTAGATT
>NZ_JBSSDA010000024.1:0-41715 GCF_054060305.1 Thermostichus sp. OS-CIW-31
CTTCTGCCATTTGTTTTCATCTAAAAAAACCAACTTCATCCTCTTTCCTCTATAAATTATTCTCTCTATCCTAACATAAGATCAACACGACCTAGTAATGATTCCCTACCTTGCGGTGGTGGATGGCGGTGAGGCCCTCTGGGCTGGAGACCCGACCGGCTTCCAAGGTGCTGTACACCACCCAGTGATCGCTGGTTTCCAGGCGGCTCACCACACGGCACTCCAGGTAGGCCAAAGCATCGGCCAAGATGGGGGATCCGTTGGCAGCAGGGTAGGTCTTGATCCCGGCAAAGCGGTCGGCTCCCGGTGGAAATCGCTTCAGGAAGTGGCGCATCAAGGGTTGGTAATGGCCTTCTTGCAGCACGTTTAACACGAAGGTATCTCCCACCTGCAGGAAGGATTCGATGGCCCGATCCTTGGCCACCGCAATGCTGATCCCTGGCGGATCGGTGCTGGCTTGGGCTACCCAGGAGGCAAGCATGGCGCTGGTGGCTTGCCCTTTGCGGGCAGTGATGATGTAGAGGCCATTGCTGATGCGGCCCAGGGCGCGATCCAAGTCGGCATCCAAGGCTTTCATCTGCTGAATGTTGCGATCCCGCGTCAGCCACTGCCCCAGATCGGTACCTGCTTCTTCGGCCAGTTGCAGCAGAGCCTCGCCGGCAGGCTGCTTGAGCAGAATGGGGGCAAACACCTCTTTGGCGCCGATTTCTTGCAGTGTGTTGCGGCAGAGGTACACCGACTCGTCGTCTTCCCCCCCTGACTCGAACAGGCCAAAGCCCTGCTTGCTGTGGGCAGAGGCCAGCAGGGTTTTCAGCAGCACCTGGGTAGTGGCCGCCTCTGGCCCCGATTGGGGCGGCATGCCTATCACCACGCCGGCGGCCAAGCTCATCAGCTCCCGCATCTCGTGGGCATCCAGCAGCCGCAGATCCGCCAGCTCCACGGCAACGCCGGTTTTTTGGATCCCGCGGGCAATGGCTTGAGCCAAGGTTTCCGCCTGGCCATAGCCGGACAGGTAGAACACTGCCACCAGGCGCTCGGCTTTGGCCTGCTCCAGGCTCCAGGTGCGATATTGCCCCACCCAGTCGGACAGGTGATGGCGCAGTAGGGGGCCGTGGCCGGTAGCAATGGCAGCGATGGGAGGCAAGGCTTCCATGCGCTTCAGGGCGGACAACACCGAGCGGGCGTTGGGCCCCATGAGGCAGTCGTAGTAGAGCTTGAAGTCGGCCTGCAACAGGTGGGGATGTTCGTCCCAGGCGAAATCGTCGCAGTAGTGCATCCCAAACACGTCGCAGGTGTAGAGGATCTGGGTGCCGTGGTCGTAGGTGAGGATGGTGTCGGGCCAGTGCAGGTTGGGGGCAGAGATAAATTCCAGGACATGCCCTTTGCCCAGATCCAAGCGATCTCCCTGTTTCACCACCAGCCGCCGGAAGGGCCGATGCACCAGATCTTCCAGAAATTGCATGGCCACCTTGGAGGCCACCACCGTCATCTGGGGCGCCAGCTCCAGCAGATCACCGACTAGGCCGCTGTGATCTGGCTCGGTGTGGCTGACCACCAGGTAGTCGATCGCAGTGGGATCCACGATCCCTTGCAGGCAATCCAGGTACAACTGGCGAAACTTCTCGTGGGAGGTGTCGATGAGGGCCACCTTCTCGCCGCGAATCAAGAAGGAGTTGTAGGTGGTGCCATTTTCCAGAGCAAATTCGATATCAAATCGATCCCGATCCCAATCTTGGGAGCGAATGGCGAGGGTGTCGGCCCCGATAGGCAGAGTTTGCAGCGTCAGATGGGGCTGGGCCAGGCGAGGTGCGACTTGAGGTGCAACTGCAGTGGTGGCCATGTTCTCTCCCTAACTTTAAGTCGGGTCACAATCCTGATCTCAATGTAATCTCAATGTAACTGAATGTTTATGTTGACGGCGGATGAAGATGAGCTATGCAGGTTTGGAAATCCTTATGGAATGCTTTTAGGGATCCTTGGGTTCCTGCCAATCGAAGGGGTTAGGACTTAGGGCTGTAGCAAACTGGGCCAGGGTGTGGCGCAACTGATCCAGGTTTTGGCCGGTGGCGGCGGAAACAAACAGGGCTTTGGGGTAGAGCAGGCGGACGTCTTCCACCCATTCGGGGTCGAGGCGGTCGATTTTGTTGAACACCAGCTGGCGGGGACCAGTGGCCAAGGGCAGCTTGTCCAGCAAGGTTTCCACCGCCTCGATCTGTCCTTCCCAGTTGGGGTGAGACAGATCCACCACATGCAGCAGGGCATCCGCTTCCGTCACCTCTTCCAGGGTGGCTTGAAAGGCATCCACCAGTTGGTCTGGTAATTCGGTTAGGAATCCCACTGTGTCGGTCAACAGCACCGCCTGCTGGTCGGGCAGCTCCAGCCGCCGCGTGGTGGGATCCAAGGTGGCAAAGAGTTGGTCGGCCACGTAGACCTGGGCATGGGTGAGGGCATTGAGGAGGGTGGATTTGCCGGCGTTGGTGTAGCCCACCAGGGCCACCACAGGAATTTGGGATGCCTCGCGCCGTTGGCGCAGCCGCTGGCGGTGGCGGCGCAGCTCTTCCACCTCTTGCCGCAGCTTGCTGATGCGCCGCTGGATGGCCCGCCGCTCCATTTCCAGTTGGGTTTCCCCCGGGCCCCGAGTACCGATCCCACCCCCCAGCCGCGACATGGTGCGACCGCGACCAGCCAGGCGAGGCAGCAAATACTGCAGTTGCGCCAGCTCCACCTGCAGCTTCCCGGCTCGGGTTCTGGCCCGCTGGGCAAAAATATCCAGGATCACCTCGCTGCGATCCACCACCCGCACTCCCAGGGCCTCTTCCAAGGTGCGCACCTGGCTGGGGGTGAGTTCCCGGTCGAACACCACCAAGTTAGCGCCCAGATCCTGGACCAGCAGAGCCAGCTCTTGCACCTTACCGGATCCGATTACCGTGGCCGAATTGGGGCCTTCCCGCCTCTGCCAGAGGGCTTGCAGCACCTGTCCGCCGGCGCTTTCCACCAGGCGGCCCAGCTCCGCCAACACGTCCATTAGCTCCTGGCTGCTCTGGCCTGGCTCCTGCAGCCCCACTAGGATCGCCCGATCCTGATCCAGATCCACCTGGCGGGCGGTCAACTGGCGCCGAAACCCATCCTCCAGCTCCGCCACCAGCTCCTGCAGATCCTGTTCTGCCAGGATCCCCAAAGGCAGAGGCTCAGAGACCCACCAGCGGCGCTCTCCCTCCGGCAGCAGATGGGCCAGATAGGCCCGGTGAACAAAGCCCGTAGCCGCTCCTCCCCGGCGTCGGTGCCCTCCTGACTTGGACACGGAAAGGGTGATGAGGGCATCCAAACGCTGCAAAGCCATGGCCGTCAGCGCTTTTTGACCGGGGCCCCCCTCCCCCATTTGGGTGGTGATGCAGCGGATCCCGGATAGGCGCTCGGCCCCCTGGCGGGGCAATTCCCAAGCGGGAATCTGGGTTTCAAAAGGGGATCCCACCCCTACGCGGATCACCTGGCCGCGCCGGTTGAGGTAAACGCTGATGGGCCGGCCTTCCAACTCTTGGGTCAGGGATCCCAGCCGTTGGGCAAACTCCACCGTCACCAGGCGGTTGGGGGGTAGGCGCAGTTGGTAAAGCCGTTGCAGTTGCTTTTGTTGGTGGGGCTTTAACCCTTTGGCCTGTTCGGGAAAGCGTCGTGGAGCGATAGCAGAGCTGAAGCGGGGGTCGGTCTGATGGCGAGAGGCGCTAGCCCTGGGCATAGGGATGGGGAAAGACCCAAAAACAAGCTTTCATCTACCATACACGCTAGCTGCTGGCAGGAACTTGGGATCCAAAAGCAACGGCGGCAAACACTGGCCTAGTGTTGGATCTGCCCAAGCAGGGATCCCTGTATCGAGCCTGCTGTTGGTGAGGGAGTTTCCAAATCAGTTAGGCATCTCTTTCGCTCTGTGTTCCAGAACCCTGCTGCAACTTGGAATAGCTGCATAGGAATAGCTGCATAAATTGGAAAAAGCCGTCGTGCCAGCTCTTGGTTTTGATGCACAATTTCAATATCACCCCATTTTCTGTGCAAATATTCGGCAACCAGACTACGATGACAGTGCTCAGGAGTGGCTTTACTGCAAAGTAGCATCCTCCATCGAGAATACTTTTATCCACTTGGTCTTCGGGGTAGGATGAAGAAAGGGAACTTTTTAGAGTTTTCGAAAAACGACTTATGTCCAAAGCTAGATGCGAGGAAGGCGGTGATTATGGACAACTTAAACATTCATAGGAGTCGGGAAGTTGCGGAGTTGATTGGGGGGACAGGTGCGCGAATCCTATACCTGCCTGTGTATGCGCCGGAGTTGAATCCCTTCACGCCAGTGGGCCGTAGGCCTTTTGAGATGATGGGGTCGGTATAGAAGCATTTTATTCGGCAGTTATGCAGAGCGGGCAAGTATAGCATGGAGCAGATAGTGGAGACATCTTTGTTACTTATCCATCCATCCTGCCTCCGAAGTTGGTTTGTGAAGTGTTGCTGCTGTACCCCTTGGCTCCTTAACAGGCTGTAACTTGAGATAGCTTTTCTATTCAGTCTGCCATTTAACTAGCGGCAGTTGTCCCTGTTCATCCTAAGTTGAAACAGCCACAACCTATGGATCTGATTTTGCGCCGAGCCAACTTGCCAGATGGCCGCAAAGGGGTCGATATCGGCATTGAGGGAGACCGCATTGTTGCTGTGGAAAACAACTTGCAAGCCACTGCCCCCCAAGAAATTGATGTCAGCAACCGCTTGGTGTCGCCCCCCTTCGTGGATGCCCACTTTCACATGGATGCCACCCTCACCTATGGGATCCCGCGCGTCAACCAGTCGGGCACCTTGCTAGAAGGGATCGCCCTCTGGGGGGAGTTGAAGCCGCTGTTGACCCCCGAGGCAGTCATAGAGAGGGCCTTGACCTATTGCGACTGGGCAGTGGCTCGTGGGATCCTGGCCATCCGCACCCATGTGGATGTGTGCGATCCCAACCTGTTGGCGGTGCGGGCGCTGCTGGAAGTCAAGCAAAAAGTGGCTCCCTACTTGGATTTGCAACTGGTGGCTTTTCCCCAGGATGGCTACTATCGCTCGCCAGGGGCGGTGCAGCTCCTGGAGAAGGCTCTGGATTTGGGGGTGGAGGTGGTGGGCGGGATCCCCCACTTCGAGCGGACGATGGCCGAAGGGACGGCTTCGGTGCGGGCCCTATGTGAAATTGCAGCAGCGCGGGGTCTGCGGGTGGATCTGCACTGCGACGAGACCGACGATCCGCTTTCGCGCCATGTGGAAACCTTGGCCTACGAAACGCTGCGGCTGGGCTTGCAGGGGCGGGTAGCCGGATCCCATCTAACTTCCATGCACTCGATGGACAACTACTACGTCAGCAAACTGATCCCCCTGATGGCCGAGGCAGAGCTGGGGGTGATCGCCAACCCGCTGGTCAATATGGTCATCCAAGGGCGCCACGACACCTACCCCAAGCGACGGGGGCTGACCCGGGTGCCCGAGCTGATGGCCGCAGGCTTGACGGTAGCCTTTGGTCATGACTGTGTGATGGATCCCTGGTACCCTTTGGGCAGCGGCAACATGCTGGAGGTGGCCCACATGGCCATCCACGCCGCCCAACTGACTGGCTATGAGCAGATGCGCCAGTGTTTTTTGGCGGTAACAGAAAACCCGGCCCGCATTCTGGGGTTGGAAGGCTACGGCCTGGAACCCGGCTGCTACGCCGATCTGGTGGTGCTCCAGGCCGCCGATGCCGTCGAAGCCATTCGCCTGAAACCGGCTTGCCTGTATGTCTTCCGCCGGGGCCGGCTGATCGCCCAAACGCCGCCTGTGGTCGCGCAACTCCATTTGCCTGAGCGCCCCACCCAGGTGGAGTTCACCCGCCAGCTTTAGACGTTAACGACGCACGGTACCGCTGAAGCCGCTGGCCTTGAATTGCTCCAGGGTGAGGGGCAGGGGGCTGGTTATGGGCACCGAGATGCGAATTGAAAAAGGGCTCTCGCCGGGAGGAACTTCTGCAATGGCCCCCAGGCGGGTACGCTCCGGCAGAACCTCGTTGCCGTTGGCATCGTAAAGCCGACCGAAGACATCCGCGTTCAGCAGGGTATTTTTGGAGCGGTTGACCACTGTGCCTTCGACGAACAGGCACCTGGCCGGTATGGGGTTGCCGTTGCTGGTCACCAGGTTGGTGTATTCGGGGGTATCGGGACAGGGGGTGACGTGGAGATCCTTCAGTTGCAGGGGGATCGCCCCAAAGCCCATCAAGAGCACCGCCAATGCCACACAGCCAAAGCTCATGCAGACAAGACGCAGCTTTTGGGTTAGCCACTGCGCCGGCTTCCAAACTTGGCTCATCGTTTTTCCTCCAAGGCCCACCCTCTTTAGTCTAGGGGATCCCCGTCTCGTAGAACCTCTCCTCGGTTTGGATCCCATCCAGGCGCTGATCCCAAGGATCCTGAGGCAGGGGCTGCTCCAGCAAGCAGGCTTGGGGGAGGATGCCCCACTTGGGCACACTGGGATCCGGCAAAGCGGCCAAAAAGCGGTCGTAATAGCCGCCGCCATAGCCCAAACGCCTTCCCCACCGATCGCAGGCCAGGGCAGGCACCAGGATCAAATCCGCCTCGGTGGGGTCGATAACTGTGCTGCCGGGAGAAGGCTCCAACAAGCCCCAGCAGTTGGGGACAAGCTCAGCCGGCTGGTAGCAGTGCCACTGCATTTGCCGCCGCGGCAGACAACGGGGGATCCCCCACTGCTTCTCTGGAAAAAGGGCAAACAGGGATCCCAGATCTACCTCGGAGCCAAAAGCTACGTAAGCCAGGATGGTTTTGGCGGCCAAAAGTTGGGGGCAAGAGGCCAAATGAGCCACGATCTTCTGGCTGATAAGGGATCTGTCCAACCTCTGCCGTAGCTGGCGAAAGTGCTGGCGCAGGCGAGCTTTTTCTAGTGCAGGATCTGCTGCCAGAGAACTGGGCCGCCAAGAAGAAGACAGTTCCGGGGAAGGGAGTTCCTGCACAAGCCCAATGCCGCTTGGATATTCGGTCTCTGCAAGATCTGAATCTACTGGATGGCCAGGAGCTCCACTTCAAAATCCAAGGTGGCATTGGGGGGGATCACCCCGCCTGCCCCGCGGCTGCCATAGGCCAACTCCGGCGGAATGCGCAAGTAGCGCTTGCCCCCCACCCGCATGGTGGCCAGCCCTTCCTCCCAGCCACGGATCACCTGCCCTACTCCGTAGGTGAAGACAAAAGGCTGATTGCGCTTGTAGGAGCTATCGAAGATGGTGCCATCCTGTAGCTTGCCCACGTAGTTCACCACCACCGTTTGCCCCGGCTGAGGCGAAGGCCCACTGCCTTGAGTGATGTCGTAGTATTGCAATCCCGACTCGGTGGTGATGAAGTCCTTGGCTGGGGATTGCACGCTCACCACCGGATTGTCTTTGGCCCGCGACAGAGCCACGGCCGGCTGGCCGCCCCACACCCCGAGCCACAGCAAACACAGCACCAGCAGCAGCACCCGTTTCATCGTTGGCATCCCCCCACCGCCGACTTTTGGCTTTCCTTTAACAATCTTAGGGGATCCCGCTAGCCTTTCAGTTCGGCAAATTCGATAATCTGACCCTGGTGATCCCGCACCCAAAAGACGAAGGGCTTCTCGGAGCGAATGCTGTTGCGGATCCCTTGTTTGTTGATTCGCTTCAGAAGGGCCTTAAGGGACTCCCGCTCATAGCTGACATGGCGATAGCGAACGCCGCTGCTGCGGCCCGCTGCCGGTACAGTCCCGTAAGCAGAAGCAGATGAGGAGCTAGGCCTAGAGGCGTTGCCGTAGGAACCGGACCCCGCATAGGGATCTGTAGAGCCGGGGATCACGTGCAATTGCACATTGTCGGAGAGCTGATACCAAAGGCCGGGGGTATCCAATTGGGTCGGCCCGGAGGTGGGACGGGCTTTGGCATCGAAGCGGGGGCTGAGGCCAATATCCCCCGGAAAATAGACGGATCCGAGGCTAGAGCTGATCATGCTTTGCTCGTAACCGTAGTAGTACTGCAGGGGCAGCTCCGCTTCCGGCAGTTTCAACACCTTCTCATAAAACCCTCTGGCCTGCTCCAAGTCCGGCACGATGATGGTGTGGACACGGGGAGCGCCGCTTAAGAATGTCCACATGGCCCCCCCATAGGCCGATAGCAGCAAAAACATCAGCCCCTTGGTGGAGAGCAAAACCTCCAGGGGGATCAGGGGCAGCATCAGTCCGGGTGGGATGACCATCAGCACTTGTCCATTCGCGGGTGGCTCTATGTCCAGTATAGGATCCGGGGAAGTTTCAGCCTTGGCCCACCTCGATGAAGCTCGCTCTGTTTGCCCCCAGCCCGCGCGCCCGCTGGTTGGCCAACTCTCTGATCCCCCTCCTAGGCAAGGAGGTCATCTGCTGGAGCAAAGCTGAACCGCAAGGGCTGCCCTCCCCCTGGCAAGCCTACGGGGATCCCAGCCATCCCACAGCGCCAGGCTCCCTAGCAGAAGCCGTTGCCCAAACCTGGCCCCAGGTGCAGGGCTGTCTCTTCATCTTGGCCGCAGGGTCGGTGGTGCGGCTCATTGCCCCCCTCTTGCAGGACAAGCAGCGGGATCCAGCGGTGGTGGTGGTGGACGAAGCCGGTCGCTGGGCTATTAGCCTGTGCGGGGGACATGTGGGGGGGGCCGATGCCCTGGCGCGGCAGGTGGCCGCTACCTTGGGAGCCCAGCCGGTTCTCACCTCTGCTTCCGAGGGGCTGGGGATCCCGCCTTTGGATTTGCTGGGGGATCCCTACGGCTGGCGGCGGGGCGCTGGAGATTGGAACGGGGTGGCAGCCGCCTTGACGCGGGGAGAGCCGGTGGCCGTTCACCAGACCTGCGGCACGCGGCTTTGGCGACAAGCTTGGCCGGCAGATCATCCCCTAGTGGCCTCCTCTCCTCCCCATCCCGTTGCCCAAATCTGGATTGGGGAATCCCTCTCCCCTGCCACAGGGATCCCGACAGTGCACTGGCATCCGCGGGTGCTGTGGGTGGGGGTGGGCTGCGAGCGGGGCACCACCCGCGCTTGGCTAGAGGGATCCCTGCGCCGCCTGCTGCAGGCCCAGGGGCTGGCGTTCGAGGCCATTGCCGGCTTGGCCACCTTGGAGCTCAAGCAAGACGAGCCGGGTCTTTTGGAGCTGGCTCAGGCCCACGGCTGGCCCATTGAGTTTTTCCCGGCAGAGGCCTTGGCTGGGATCCCGGTTCCCCACCCTTCGGAGGCCGTTCGGCAGGCGGTGGGCACTCCCTCCGTAGCCGAGGCGGCTGCTCTTTTGGCGGCTCAGATCTGGGGAAGAGGTGACCGAGCTTTTGAGAGGCCCTCTTGCGTTGCGGAGGGGAAGGCAACTCTTCTCTGCCCCAAGCAGGTCTTCACGTCAGAAACCGAAGGGGCCTGCACCCTGGCCATTGCCCGCGCGGCGCAGGAGTATTCCCCTCGCAGCGGCCACCTCTGGCTCATCGGCACTGGTCCTGGGGATCTGGGTCAATTGACTTTGGCTGCCCGTATGGCTTTAACTCAGGCCGATGTGGTTGTTGGCTACCAGCTTTATCTGGATCTGGTGGATCCCCTTTTGCACCCCGGCCAAATCCGGGAGGCCTCTCCCATTACCCAAGAGCTGCAGCGAGCCGAACGGGCGATTGCTTGGGCGCAGCAGGGGCTGAAGGTGGCGGTGATTTCTTCGGGGGATGCCGGCATTTACGGCATGGCGGGCTTGGTGCTGGAGTGCTTGGTCCGCTCTGGCTGGGATGGGATCCGCCCTTCTCTGGAGGTGCTGCCGGGGATCTCTGCCTTCCAGGCGGCTGCTGCCCGGCTGGGGGCTCCGCTGATGCACGACTTCTGCGCCATTTCCCTCTCGGATCTGCTTACCCCTTGGCCAGTGATTGCAAAACGCCTGCAGGCGGCTGCAGCTGCCGATTTTGTGGTGGCCCTTTACAACCCCCGCTCCCGGCAGCGGGTGGATCCCTTCCTCAAGGCTCTGCAGATCTTTTTGCAGGCCCGGCCCGCCCATACCCCTGTGGCTTTGGCCCGCAACCTCTACCGCCCTGGCGAAACTCTCCGCCTTACCACCCTAGGGGAGCTGGATCCAGAGGAGGTGGACATGCTCACCCTGGTCTTTATCGGCAACTCCCAGACCTTTCGCCATGGGGAGCGGCTGATTACCCCGCGGGGCTACCGCTTGGGCGAGCCCACCTGACTCCTGGGCTCCAGACTCAAAACACCCTCAGATGCCGGGGATCCAACTGCAGCCACCACGGGGATCCCCAACCTTCCACCTCGCGCCAGCGCTCCCGCCACACCTCAGCTTGCAGGTGATAGTCCTGGCGGTGGGCAGGAGGACCGCCCAGCCTAAAGAAGAGAGTCAGTCGGTGGGGGGTCTCGCTCCACTTCACCAGCCAAGCGGGAAACGTGTTGGGCAGCTTCCCGTCGGGCCTGAAGGTGAGGTGGTGGGCGCGGATGGCGATGTATTCTCCCGCTGGGGATCCCTGTACCTGCAGCTCACAGCCCCAATCCAAGGCCAGCACCCGTTGAGGGCCCAGGAGCTTGGCCCGCGAGATGTTTTTGCAACCCGTCAGTTGCGCCACACTAAGGCAGGGGGGAGCCTCAAATAGCTGACGCTTGTCCCCCTGGGCAATGATTCGCCCCTGCTCCATTACAGCCAGATCCCCGCAGAGGCGGAAGGCTTCCTCAATGTTGTGGGTTACCAAAAGCGTGACTCCCTTGTAGCCCGCTAGGATTTCCCCCATCTCCTGCTCCAGTTGGCTGCGCAGGTGGGCATCCAAAGCAGAAAAAGGCTCATCCAGCAGCAAGATCTCCGGCTCAGAAGCCAAGGCTCGCGCCAGGGCCACCCGCTGCTGCTGTCCTCCGGAGAGCTCCGTGGGATAGCGGTTTTCCCAGCCCTTCAGCTTGACCAACCGCAGCTGGGCCTGGATCCGCTCTTGTTTTTCCGCTTCGCTCAAGCCCGCAGGGATCCCAAAAGCGATGTTCTGGGCGACGGTGAGATGGGGAAACAGAGCGTAGTTCTGGAAGATCACCCCTACCCGTCGCTGAGCGGGGGGCAGCCGGATCCCCTGTTCGGCGTCAAACAACGCCCGCTCGTTGAGCAAAATGCGCCCACCATCCGGGGTTTCGATCCCGGCAATGCAGCGCAAAAGTAGGCTTTTGCCGGATCCAGAGGCCCCCAGCAAGCCCAGGGGTCGCCCATCGCAGCTCAGTTGTGCCTGAAGCTCAAACTGGGGCAGCTTCTTGTCAATGTCCACCCAGAGGCGGGGGGCCGGAGTTGAGAAATCCAGATCCCTTCTGGTGAGAACCTGTAGAGGACGAGAGGGAGGTCGCTGCCAGGGCCGTCGCTGAAACCAAAGGTTAACTGCCGTCATCACCCCCAAGGACAACCCCAAGACCAGGGCCGAGCTGATGGCCGCCCCCCGCATATCCCCCGCCTGAACGGCAAAGAAGATGGCCATGGACAGGGTTTGCGTGCGGCCTGGGATGTTGCCTGCCAGCATCAAGGTGGCGCCAAACTCCCCCAGAGCGCGAGCAAAACTGAGGGTAACCCCCGCCAGGATCCCCGGCAAGGCCAGTGGGATCAGCACCCGCGTAAAAATCTTGGCCCTACTTGCTCCCAGGGTGCGGGCTGCCGCCACCAGCGTCGGGTCGATCTGCTGGAAAGCTCCCAGGGCCGTGCGGTACATCAGGGGCAGGGCCACCACCGCTGCCGTGATCACCCCGGCATACCAGGTGAAGATGACCGACAAGTTCAGCGAGGCCAAAAGTTGTCCCAGAAGGGTTCGCCGGCCAAACAGCAGCAGCAACAGGAAGCCCACCATGGTGGGCGGCAACACCAGCGGCGCCAACAAGAGGGCCTCGATGAGAGAGCGCCAGCGACCTCGGTAGTGCAACATCCCATAAGCTGCCAGCGTCCCCACCCCAAAGGTGATGCCCGTGGCCAAGCCGGCAATCCGTAGGGAGATCCAAAGCGGGGATAGGTCGTAGTCGCTCATTTGGAGTAACTCATCCGCGCCATTGCAGAGGGATCCCTCACAGGCGGATAAAGCCGTACTTCACAAACACCTCTGCCGCTTCCCCTGAGGTCAAAAACTCCAAGTAAGACCGTCCGGCGGGAGTATCGCGCACCAATGCCACCGGGTAGATAATTGGCGTAATGGGATCCGCCGTAGCCACTACTCGCACCCGATTTGAAAGCTGAGCATCCGAGGTAAACAGGATCCCGGCGTCGGCATTGCCCTGCTCCACCGCCGTCAAAATTTCCCGCACCGTGCTGGCAAACACCATCTTGGGCCGCAGCGTCTCAAACACCCCCGCCTCGGTGAGAATTTCCTGGGCATAGCGTCCGGCGGGCATGGCCTGCAGATCCCCAATGGACAGAACCCGGATCTCTTCCGCCACCAAGTCGGCAAAATCCTGAACCTTGGTTCTGGCATTGGCAGGCACAATTAAAGCCATGCGATTGCTGAGAAGATCTCGCCGGGATCCCTCCACCAGCAGGTTTTGCTTGGCAAGGGCGTCCATAAAAGAGGCGGCTGCGAAAAATACCACGTCCAAAGGCGCCCCCTGCTCCACCTGTTGCTGGAGAGAGCCGGAATTGGCGAAGTTGTACTCAACCTTGATGTCGGGGTGGTTGGCAGCGAACAGCCGGTCGATTTCCATTAAAGCCGGTTGCAGGCTCACCGCAGCCCCCACCAAAATGGGCTGAGATTGTGCCAAGCCGGGAGCCGACCCCCACCTCAAAGCCAGAGCGGCCAGGATCCCCAGGAATAACATTGCAGTTCTTCGTTTCATAGCCATTTTTCTTTGACCCGTGACAACTCTCAGAACAGGAAAATCCGCCAATGGTTCGGTGCTTTTGACTGTCGGAATTGGGTTGTAATTTGTATCTGTAGATACACACCTAGACTATCGGCAGCCATTCCTCCCCAGAGGCAACGATAAGCATCTGATAGTATTGAAACCAATGTTGAATGGCCATCTGCCGAGATCCCTTCTTGTTCAGTTTGGTCAACACCCCTGTTGCTCTGCTTGTTCAACAAAGGAGAAGTCATGCAAATCAGCACTCGCAACTTGTTTAAAGGAACTGTAAAAAGTGTCCAGGTAGGCATGGTCAATGCCGAAATTATTCTGGAAGTTGCACCGGGTATAGAAATAACAGCCATTATTTCTAAGCACTCTGCCGAACGGTTGGGCATAGCAGTTGGGAAAGAAGCGTATGCTGCCATCAAAGCCTCGGATGTGGTCATTGCCGTGGATGAGTGAGTGGATGAGTGAATTGAGTAACTGGCCTAGACTTGCTGTTGCCTGGGATCCAAATACAGGGCTTTGATAAGGCGCTGGCGATCGTTTAGGCTGATCTGAAGCCGCCCATTCTCTACATCCCGCACCCAGCTCTGGCTGCGCCCCAGCCTCTGGGCCAATTCCCGCTGGCTGATTCCCTTTTGCTGGCGTGCCGCCGAGATATCTGCCCCACGCAAAGCTTTGCTTGAGGGGAAGTCTTTTGGGTTTTCGGGAGGGCCAGGGAGATCCGAGTCTGTTGCAACAGGCGCAGACTTTGCCCTACGCCGCTGCCGGGATCCCGATTCTCGGGTCGGGGATCTGGCTTCTTGAACTGCTTGACGATGCCAGTCGGAGGGCAGATGAAATCGTTGAATGCGAGCCTGCATCAAGAGTCCCCACTTGCCCCGCGGCCCGGCAGCCGTCAGCAAGCCACCGTTGTTGGCATCTTCAATCCAAAAGTTCAATGCCTCGTCCGCATCCTCGGGCACAGCTTCCAGGCGAGCCCACAGGGGTTGAATGGAAGAAGGATAGGTGAGGGGATCGAACTCCGGCTTGAGGCCGTAGTGGTTGAGAACCTCCAGATCGCTTTCAAAGGTGCGCACCAGCCGTTTGCGTTCTTGGAGATTGAGATAAGCTTCCTGCAGTCGCTCTTCCCCGTAGGCCACTCGCATCAGGGTGGGCACCGTCAGACGCTGTTGCCGCCCCATCCTCACTTTGAACAACAGCCACAGCAGCAGGCGCATGGCTCCTTCATGGTGTTGCCAATGGCTCATCACGGCCTGCAGCAGGGATAGGGGCAGGCTGCTGTACTGATAAAAGGCTTGCCCCTGGCGGCACCCTTGTCGATTGAGAAAGTACCGTGTCCATTCGCCGGGCTGGATCGCCCAAGTCAGGCCCACCAGATGGTTGCAGCCCTGCTCATCTTTTTGAAAGTGGCGATGCATCTTGAGCAGCCTCCACAGAGGGCCAGCCGGTACCGAAAACCCCTTCACCCGCCCCTGATCCGGCCAATCGATGGAGACTTGAATCCGACAGAGCTGCTCTATCCAGGTCATGAACAGGTGGAGACGGGTCATCTTGCTCAGATCTTTACGTTTATCCCAGCCCAAATAGGACTCCAATTGTGAGTCGGTGAAAACAAAGGATTCCTTCCAGGGGCTATCCAACCCGGCGGCATAGGCAGCAAAAATAAGATGCAAACAGGCAGTTCGCACATCGATCGGAGCACTTTGTGGGATCCCGTCCAAACATAGAGTTAGGGTCAGAGATCCCTGGTTGTGGCCAACAGATTTCTGATAGCAAACCTGGTTATCTCCCTGCTTTTGCAGATTGAGAGATTGAAATTGAGATAGGAAATTGCAAGCTTCCCAGACCACAATTGACGAAGCAAAAGCCTGGCTATGGCCGTTCAAAAATAGAGGTGGACTGCTGCGAATGCGGGCCGTGACCGTGCGGTTGCGCCCCTTCATGGCTTCATAAGGCTGCGGGGCAGAACCGGGACACAGGCTAACGCACTGAGGTTCTGGGAAGAAACCTTCGCAGTCATTGCACAACAGAGGATTAATCCAGTATTCCCCATCCTGGACAACAATAGCTTTTGTAGGACAGCTATCTACGCAAGCGTGGCAACCGATACAATTCCCTGAGATTTGATAAGCCATAGCCCTCGAACTCCATAGCGTTTCCCTGTAGCTCTCCTTTGTTCACGCCTGCTATCGCATCTGCAAA
The DNA here is from genome assembly GCF_054060305.1 of Thermostichus sp. OS-CIW-31. Taxonomy (NCBI): domain Bacteria; kingdom Bacillati; phylum Cyanobacteriota; class Cyanophyceae; order Thermostichales; family Thermostichaceae; genus Thermostichus; species Thermostichus sp. OS-CIW-31. The sequence goes on from NZ_JBSSDA010000024.1 coordinate 15,046, forward strand.
ACCCTAAACCCGGCCATGGAGACCTTCCTCGCAAAGCCGTGGCAGCCCGGCGAGAGACCTTAGTTTAAGGTCTGTTTCCTAAGCTCAATTCGTGAACTGGATTGAACGATACCTCAAAAGATCCCCGGCAGGCCAGGGAGATTTGGTCTAGGGTGAACCTTCTGGAAAGCTTTGTTTTCTCTTAACTTCTAATGTTTACAGTGAACTTTTGAGATGGCTTTGCAGGCTACTCCTCCCCCCTTGAGAGCCTTTTGGGGATCCGAACTGCAACAAGTGTCAGGCGAAACGCTCAATAACCAAGCCGACACAAGGTCGTCCGCCCACCCAATACGCCGATTCATCGGCAAGGTTGTGGCTTGGCTCCAGATGCCAACCCAAGGGATTGGGTTCTAGCTCCAGCGCCCGCACGATTTCCTCTGGGCTTAGTCCTGTGCAGAGTTGGATGTGTTGCAACTTGGGGAAAGGCTTTTCCACAAGGCTAAGCTCTTCAGCAGCTTTAAGGATGGAGCCCAGGTGCAACAAACAGGTGTTCATGGCTTTGCTCCCAAATCAAGATAGGTTATGAAGAGATGAGCTTCCCTTACTTTGAGTGTCCCTCATTACAGGTTAAAAATTGGGTAAATAGACTACATTTTAGAAGGCTCTTGGCAAATTTAAGATTGTTTTCTTATTCGGTTCTTGGGGAGGCGCTAGGGTGCAACGGGGATCCATGTAAACCCAGATGGGTTTAGCTAAATGAGCAGGAAGGGAAAGTTGGCCACTGGGTAGGAGTAGGATCCACTCAGGGTGACGTTGGATAACCTGGAGATAGGTACCTGGAGTGAGACCCATTTGCTGCAATTGGGCGCAAGCAGCTTCGGATCCGCGCAGTTGGTAGATGCGACCTTCTTCTCCAACCTTCATGAGTTGGAGAGGAGATATGGTTATTGAGATCTTAGGGACGGTGGGCGGTGCCAACATATAGGGATCCCTAATCTTAGAAGAGGCCATTTGAGCCTTGCCCGAGTCCATTTGCGAGCAGCTTGGAAGCAGCGATCTATCAAACCAAGTAAGCTTCCTGGTGAGTGCGAATCGTACAATTGGAGCGAGGTTTAGCCACGCAGAGCAGCACAAATCCTTTAGCTATTTGCTCCTCATCCAGAAAGGTTTGCTCCGATTGATCGACTTCTCCTTCTACCACTTTGGCCACGCAAGAGGAACAACTACCGGAGCGGCAGGAAGAGGGCAAGTCCACATCTTGATCCTCAGCCGCTTCTAGGATGGTTGAATCTTCATCTACTGAGATATAGGTATCAAGCTGTCGTTTTAGGTTAACCAAGTGAACTGTGTAGGTAGCCATGATGGAGTCTCCAGAGAGCTGACGAGGGGTAAACAAGAGATCTTAGGCAGGGATCCCAGGGCTGCATTCGCCCCGCTCTCCCAAAGAGCTGCAGCCGGCACAGCCGCCGACAGCATCTGGACAACCGTAGTCTTGAAAGACTCGGAATAGCTTCTCCTGCTGCGGAGTAGAGGTGAGAAAAGTTTGGTACGCTTTTTCCAGCGCTTGCCGAGCTTGCTCCAATCGCTCTTCTTCGCTGCCCTGGAAGTGCTCCAGAGGAGCCAGATACTGAGCGAATTTGCGTAAGATATGCAGGCGATTCACGTTGACCACCCGCGGATCGTAGGGGAGCTCGAAAAAAGCGAAATAATCCTCGGCATTGACTAGGGCTTGGAAGTCTTTCCAACGGCGGTTGCGGTTCCAACTCATCGGCAGGTCTCCAGGGTTTTCAAGCGTTGTCTGAGGGTGTGCAGCCGGGCAAACAGGGCATAGGTGCGGGCTGCCAAGTCGGGGAGTCGCTCGAACCCGTCGGGTAGCCCCTCGGCCAGATCGTGCAGATCCATTTTCAGTTGGCCTGCTTTGCTGTTTAGTCGTTTGATCTCGGTGCGGAGCTGGTCGGCAGACAGGTGTTCAAAGGGCTCGAAATCCAGGCCGTTCACAACATTCTCAACGTCACTCTCATTCAACATGGGCAAGGCACTCCTAATTGCTGAAGAAAAAGAAGAAAAAATGGCTGCCGGGACGGAGACAAGCGGCTACAGTCGGCCCACCTCAGGGTAGGTTCGGGCCAGTTGGATCCCTTTGTCGATAAGGGCAGTGGCTTTTTCGCTGAGCTGTTCGAGGGAGTCAAAGCCAAAGCGATGGGCATCCCGCAGGGTGTTGACCACCAACAACAACCGCCCTGAGAAGACCAGCACCCAACCAAAGCCTTCGCTGTTGAGATCCAGCACCACCTGAGCCAGGAGGCCCGTCTCCTTTTCGATCAGGGCGGCAATGGCGCGGTAGTAGATGAGAATGCGGCTCCGCACCCCGGGATCCACCTCCCCTTCGAGGGATATCTGGCGTTTTTGGGCTTTGGTGACGACAAAGGGCTTGAGCAGCAACTCATCACTCCAGGTGCGGTAGGTGCCGTAGGGATCCGCCGCCCGCAGCTGGCGGACGATCTCCTGCAGGATGGGACTGGTCGAGGGGGAAAGAGGGGTAACCGTCATGGCTAAACCTCCGCAGGGGAAGTAGAGGGATTTGGGGCTTCGGCTTTGCGGGCGCGCTCGGCCAAGAGCACTTTGCGCAGCCAGGGGGGAGGATTGTGCAGGGTGGTTACCAGGCGCTGCAACAAGCTCTCGATGGATTCTTCTTCCGACTGCACTTTGATGGGGGTGATGCGGCGGTTGATCAGGCGGGCGGCGGCACTGCTGCCAATGGCAGCCACGTAGATGAGGGTGACATCGGCCAAAGCCTGCAGCTTGGGCACCAGCTTGTCCTCGTTGCCATCTGCCTCCAAGTTGCCCCCAAAGGTGAGGGTCTTACAAAATCGGTAGCCTTCGGGGGTGACTTCGTAGAGGTCGATCTGGTTGGCCCAGCCAAAGTGGGCATTGACGTGCTTGCCGTCGCGGGTTGTAAAGGCCACTTGCATAGGCGTTCTCCTTAGAACCGTGAACTTGAGGGTTTGGGGGAGCTAGGGGCACTTGGGCTGCCCTTCGAAGCTCTGGATCCCTTAGAATCCCTGCCTAGAAACCTGGGGTGGGCTGGGGTGACGGGCTTCCTCCTGCTCCATCAGCAGGTTGCCGACAGCAAACAGTTGGGATAGGGTGCCGCGATAGCCCACCTGACAGAGGTGGTTGGCCCCCAGCCGGTCGAAGATGGGGATCCCCATTCGATGCACTGGGATCCCCAGCCGCTTGCCCAGGCGCGCCACGTGGGAGTTGCCCACCAGCAGGTCAGCCCCGGGTGCTAGCTCCTCCAGATCCCCCAGATCTCCCACCCGCACCGCCTCAATGGGAAGGGTGCTCAAGTGGGGATCCGGTGTGGGACTGATGGCCGCCTGGATCTGACAGCCCATATCCAGCAGCCAGTCCACCCACCCCCAGAGCAGATCGGCTTCTAGGGCCAGGGCAATCCGCTGGTTGCCGAAGAAAAAGTGGCAATCCAGGAGGGCATCTTGAACCTGGCTGCGCTGGCGGCGGTAGCGAGAGGGCACCGGCTGCTGGCTGTGATCGGCCAAGGTTGCCAAAAAGGGATCCACAGCCTTGAGACCGGTCAGGTGGGGGAAAACCCGATAGGGGGTGCCAAAGCGCTGGGCCAGGATCTGAGCGGCAGGGCGCATGCTCTCGCCGACAGCTATGGTGAGGCCGGAACGCCCGAGCTGGCGCAATTGCTCAAGGGTGGTGCCGCCGTCTGGGGTCGCCCTAAAGCCGGTGCCCAAGTGTCCGTCCAGGGAACCCGCCGGATCCGGCACCAGGATCGGCTCTAGGCCAAAAGCCTCCGCCATTTCTTTGATCTCCTGGGCGTCGGCAGGGGTGAGGGCAGGCCCGCACAGCACCGTTACCTGGGCAGGGCGGACGGATCCCGACGGCGATTCCGGCAGGGTGCTGACCAAGCTGTTGACGGCGATGGCATAGCCGTCTTGCAGGGATCCCTTAAAGTCAGGCGTGGAGGCCAAGACGATGGGCAGATCCTGCAATTGCGGCTGGCGTCGGCGCAGCTCCCGCAGGATGCGCGGCATATCGTCCCCGCGGGTTTCCGTGAGGCCGGTGGTCAGAAGACCAATCAGCTCCGGCTGGGCCTTCTCCACCAAGGTGAGGATGGCAGCTTCGACATTCTCCTCCCCCCCCAAGATGGTGTCCACTTCGGACATGGCAGTGGTGGACATGGGAATGGCCTCGCGGAAATGGCGTACCAGCAGCGCTTTGGCAAAGGCCGTGCAGCCCTGGGAACCGTGGAAGAGGGGCAGACAGCCCTTGATCCCCAGAAAGGCCAGGGCCGCCCCCAGCGGAGCGCTGAGTTTGAGGGGGTTGACGCTGAGGGGCTTGCGTTCTTGAATCAACTGGGCCATCCTCCCACCTCCTTTGCTGCTGAGGTCTCCCAGGGGGCAGGCCGTCGCAACTGCTCCCAAATGGGACTGTGGAGGGCAGCATCGATTTCCCGCGCCAAGTTCACCAGGCCGCGATAGCCGGCATAGGCATGGTGCCGCTCCTGGTTGATGTCCAGAAAGGGGATGCGGGCCTTGAGGGCGGTGTACTGGTTGCGTCCGCCGGCGATGAGCAAGTCCGCCTTCGTGCGCTCCACCACCTTGAGCAGCTCTTGCGGGCTGCCCTTGTCCAAGAGAATGCCATCCTGGCCAAGCAGCTCGCGGATGCGGGCTTTGTCTTCTTCGGTGCTTTTGCGGGTGCTGGTGGCCGTTACCTGCATCCCCAGATCTCGAGCGGCGGAGATGATCGACCAACTTTTCACCCCGCCGGTATAAAGGACAACTCGTTTGCCCGCCAGCCGCTGCCGGTAGGGGGCCAAAGCCGCCTCGGTGGCGCGAGTTTCCCGCTCGATGAGGGCCTCGGTACGCTCCTGCAGTTCGGGATCCTTCAGCCCTTGGGCAATGGCCCGTAGGCAGTGGTTCATCTCCTGCAGCCCGTAAAAGGAAGCCTCGATGTAGGGGATCCCGTAGCGCTCCTGCATCTTGCGGCCCACATTGAGCAGGGCTTTGGCGCAGATGAGGACGTTCAGCTTGGCCCGGTGGGCGGTACAGATCTCGCGGTAGCGGCCATCGCCGGTGATCTTGGCCAAGATGCGGATCCCCAGCTCGTCAAACAGAGGCAAGACATCCCACAGCTCGCCGGCAATGTTGTACTCGCCGATGAGGTTAATGTCGCGGGGAGTGGTGTACTCCGGGGAGGCGGTGCCGATCACATAGTCCAGCAGGGCTTCTCCGGCCAGACGGTTGCCTAGGTTTTTGCTGCCCACAAAGCCGGGCGCATTCACCGGAATGACCGGGATCCCAAGCTGGCGGCTGGCCCGCTGACACACGGCCTCCACATCGTCGCCAATGAGGGCAGTTACACAAGTGAGATAGACAAAAATGGCGGCAGGCTGGTATTTGGCCTGCAAGTCAAGGATGGCCTGGAACAGCTTTTCCTCCCCCCCGAAGATGATCTCGTTCTCGCTCAGATCGGTGGTGAAGCCCACCCGATAAAGCTGGGGGCCAGAAGAGAGGCTGCCCCGCGTCCCCCAAGAGTTGCCGCTGCAGGCGATTGGCCCATGTACTAGATGGGCGGCATCGGCGATCGGCACCAGGGCAATCGAAGCCCCGTCAAAGGCACAGCCTCCCTGCGCTCCTCCTGGCTTGGCTTGCTCGGCACAGACCTTGTTTTTGCCTTTGCCGTCTTTCTTGTGGTTGTGCTCGCAGGCGGTCTCGTTGAGCAGCTCCGCCACTTTAGTCCGGCTGATCATGGGCATGATGGGATCTCCTGAGAAGAGGGGGGCTGGGGTTGAGCCGCAGCTTCGGCCAGATAAGCCGCCGCCCGTAGCCGCAGGGCGATGATCTCCTCGTAGAGGGGGTTGATGCGACAGAGGGCCGGAATGTGGACGGTGCGGGATCCCAGTCGGATATCCCGCTCAAAGGGACAGGAAGCCGGGATCAAACGACAAATCCAACGGGCCTGCCGGGATCCCCGAATTTCAATGCTGTTGAGCCAGCGGCGCGGCCACTTCAGGGCGGATCTGAAAATTGAGTTCAAAACCAGGCCGAGCCATCCCAAAGGGTTGCCGACTCTGGGAAAGGGAAGAGAAGGGTAGGGATAAGTCATGGCTTAAACCTCCGAATGGGTAGAATTGGTAACAAGAGGAGGGGGAGCACACCATTCAAAAATCTGCTCCAGTTGCTCCAAGGAAATCAGCCCGTAATGCCAGAGGATCATCGGCAGGGGGCCCTGTTCACACCCATGCCGTTTCAGGGCGAAGGTGAGGGCGGATTCCGGGATCCCAAGCTCGACTTGCAAAAACTGGAGCAGCGGCGCCCGATCGGGGGTAAGCATGGCAGAGTCTCCCAAAACGAGGGGTGGGCGTAGATGGGCAAGCTAGGATGGGGACAAGCCCAAAACCAAGCTGTCGGCAGCCAGAAAGTGGGCCAGGTGAAAGGCCCGTTCTTCCGTCCGCAGCAAAATCTGCTCGTAGAGGTGACGGGTGGCGCGATCCCCAACACTTTCCGCCAGAGCCGCCTGGCGACGCAGCAGATCGATTAGGCTTTGCTCGGCCCGCAAATCCGCTTCCAGCATGGGCCGCACGGCCAATGCATCGTCCCCTTCCGGGCTGAAGCAGCACAGCTCCGCCAGCTTGGCAAAGCTGGAGGCCGGGATCCCACCCAGGCCGTTCAGGCGCTCCCCCACCTCATGGGCGTGGTTCTGAACTTCCTGTAGACTTTCGTTGAAAAATTGATGAATTGAGTAGAACTCTGCTCCTTCGACAACCAGATGGTGCTTCAGATACTGCAAATACAGCCCCTGAAGACTGGCCCAAGCCAGGTTGAGGCCCTCGCAGATGGGAACCGTGATCTCCCGTCCCAGGTGAACGGGGTTGTCTCGGACTTGTTGGAAGGAGCGAGTTGAGGGGGATGGAGTGGTCATTGGCGCTACCAAAACGAGGTGAACAGGAGAAGCAAGAAGGCAAACGGCAGAGGTTCAGGGGTGGTCATCCCCTCCTGCAGATCTCTCAGGGGGATCCCAGGTCTGGAGAGACCAGCAGCGATCCAACCAACTCAGCCAGCCAGAGCGGTCAAGGGCGAAAAGGCGGAGCACACTGTGGACGAGGAGGGCTTCGGTGGGGGTGCGAATCATCACCCACAGTTGGCCGGTCGGGGTACAGCCACAGGTCAAATCCAGCTCCTGCAGACGGTAGAGAATCCGCCAGCGATCGCAACGGGGCACCTGCAGCACTTCAGCCGTTTTCGGTGGGGGAGAAACAAGGGGGGACATAAGCTCACCGGTTGGGAAGCAGGAGGGAGTCTCAGCAGAGGGCAGAACCGTTGGGTTTCTGTTCCCCCGCTTATATCCCCCGCTTATAGCAAGCGGCTGCAGGGGCTCAGGCTTGGCAGCGGGCGATCAGGATTGATTGAGTTATTGCCGATGTACTCAAACCCTGGAAGCTTGGCCCAGAGGGCAAAAAAAGTTTTTCTGAGGGCAGGGGGTTGAGTCTTTTGCCCGCAGGGATCCGGTATTTTTGGGGAAGGGTATGGGTATTTGAGCGAGTACATCCCCCCTGTCACAACAAGAAAGTCCGACGGCCTGCCGCCGCAATAGTCTTCACTTCCTTGGCGAGGACTTTGCCCCAGGGGGATCTTTCCTCAAACTCAAACGGCTATTTTCAATACACTTTTGGGCTGATACGATATTAAATCGTAGCAATTGATGCAAAACGCAGCCGAGGCTGCGGCGCTTGAGTGCATCTGAGCAGATTTTTAGTATTTCTTAAGCATTGCCCCAAGCCCTTGTCGAATCAGGGATTCCGGGGATCCTCCCCACAGCCGGATCCCCCGCCCCTTTGGGTCAAAATACGGCATCCCCGGCCTTGAAAAACCAGACCCTTGACCCCTAAAAAAAGTTGGATTCGGCCTGCCATCAGGCTTTGCAGGTCTTGAGTACAAAGCCAATAAACTCGATCAGTTCTACCGGGCTGAGTGCAACGGAGCGGGCAGAGGGCGGTTGATATAACCGCCAGTAACGTTCTATCCCCTGGTTGACCCCACTATGCCGCCCCTTTCAACTCCGCCCCGCCAGGGATCCCCTTCCCCATCGGCCTGCGCTTGCAGCAGCAGCCCCCGCCAGGCTCTCCCCCCTCATCTGCAGCAACGCATCGCCACCCATCCCTGCTACAGCGAAGCAGCTCACCATCACTACGCCCGCATGCACGTGGCGGTAGCCCCCGCCTGCAACATCCAGTGCAACTACTGCAACCGCAAGTTCGACTGTGCCAACGAGAGCCGGCCCGGTGTGGTCAGCGAGCTGCTTACCCCGGCGGAAGCCGCCCACAAAGTGCTGGTGATTGCCGGCAAGATCCCGCAACTGACGGTGGTGGGCATTGCTGGGCCTGGGGATCCCTTGGCCAACCCCAAGCAAACCTTCGAAACCTTTGCCCGCATCGCCGAGAAAGCCCCGGATCTCAAGCTCTGCCTTTCCACCAACGGCCTGATGTTGCCGGACTACATCGACGAGATCAAACGGCTGAACATCGACCACGTCACCCTGACCATCAACATGGTGGATCCAGAGATCGGAGCCAAGATCTACCCCTGGATCCGCTGGCGGCGCAAGCGCATTCGAGGGGTGGAGGCAGCCCGCATCCTGCACGAACGGCAGATGGAAAGCCTGGATCTGCTGCGGGAGGCAGACATCCTCTGCAAAGTCAACTCCGTTCTCATTCCCGGCATCAACGACACCCACCTCTTGGAAGTGAACCGGGTGATCCAGGAGAAAGGGGCTTTCTTGCACAACATCATGCCCCTGATCTCGGCGCCTGAACACGGCACCTACTTCGGCCTTATCGGCCAGCGGGGCCCCACCCCTCAGGAGTTGAAAGCCCTGCAAGATCGGTGCTCCGGCAACATGCGGATGATGCGCCACTGTCGCCAGTGTCGGGCGGACGCGGTGGGCCTTCTGGGGGAAGACCGCAGCCAAGAGTTCACCAAGGAGCGCTTTATGCAGATGACCCCCGAGTACGACCCCGAAAAACGCCGCCAGGTCCAGGCAAGCATTGCCCAACTGCAAGCTCAGCAGCAGTCAACCCCGACCCACTGGACAGCCGACCTGCCTCCCGACAGCCCCTCCATCCTGGTGGCCGTGGCCAGCAAAGGCGGTGGCTTGGTCAATCGCCACTTCGGCCATGCGCGGGAGTTTTTGATCTACGAGGTCAACGCCCGTGGGGCGCAGTTTGTCGGCCACCGCAAGATCCCGCAGTACTGCCACGGGGGATCCGGGGAGGACAACAACCTAGAGCAAATCCTGGATCTCATCAGGGATTGCCGAGCCGTGCTGGTCTCCAAGATCGGCGATTGCCCCATGAAGCGTATTCGCGAGGCCGGCATCGAAGTGGTGGAAGACTACGACCTCATCGAAACGGTGGCCCTCAAGTTTTACCGCACCTGGTTGGTCAACCAGGCCCTGGACAGCAAATCTTCCCGATCCTAAAAATCTCGCTTTGGAGCTTGGCTATGGCTACTGCAACTGCTCTCACCAAAGGCGGACTGCCCTGGATCCCACAGTTTATCGAAAGCTTGGATATCAGCCGCTGCCTCGGCTGTAGCCGTTGCCTCAAAGTCTGTGGCCGTGGTGTGTTTGCCCTCAGAGCCCTCAACGAAGACGGCGAGTTTGTCGACAACGAAGAGGAAGAAGAAAGTGAGCGCAAAGTGATGACCATCCTCAATGCCGCCCTCTGCATCGGCTGTCAGGCTTGCGCCCGCATTTGCCCAAAGCAGTGCCATTCCCACGCTCCGCAAGCCGTTTAACGTTGCCCAACCCCTACCTTGTATCGATTCGGAGCCTGTATGAACCCCGTGATCTACCTGGACAACAACGCCACCACCGCCGTGGATCCCCTGGTTCTGGAGGCGATGCTGCCCTATTTGCAGACCTTCTACGGCAACCCCTCCTCGATGCACAGTTTTGGCGGCCAGGTGGGGCGTTCCCTCAACCAAGCCCGCGAACAGGTGGCAGCCCTTCTGGGAGCCGACCCGACGGAGATTGTCTTCACCAGTGGCGGCACCGAAGGCAACACCACGGCCATTTATGCAGCCTTGGCAGCCCAACCCCAGAAGCGCCACATCATCACCACGCAGGTAGAGCACGCCTCGGTGCTCAACGTCTGCAAGCACCTGGAAAAACAAGGCTACCGCGTCACCTACCTCTCGGTGGATGAGCAAGGCTGCCTGGACTTGCTGGAGTTGGAAGCAGCCCTGACCGGCGATACTGCCCTGGTGAGCTGCATGGCCGCCAACAACGAGACGGGCGTGCTTTTCCCCATCGAGGCGGTGGGATCCCTGGCTCGCAGCTATGGGGCTGTTGTCCATGTGGACGCAGTGCAGGCGGTGGGCAAGATCCCTCTCGATCTGCAGCGCCTGCCGGTGGATCTCCTCACCCTTTCCGGGCACAAGCTGCATGCCCCCAAGGGGATCGGCGCTCTCTATGTGCGGCGGGGCTTGCGCTTCCGTCCGTTGCTGCTGGGAGGACATCAAGAGCGAGGCCGCCGCGCCGGAACGGAAAATGTGCCGGGCATCATCGCCCTGGGCAAGGCAGCGGAGCTGGCCCAAGCCCACCTGGGGGATCCCCATGAGCGGCTGCTGCGGGATCGCTTGGAGCAGGGCTTGCTACAGCGGATCCCGGATGTCCAGGTTAACGGCCACCCCACTCAGCGGCTGCCCAACACCACCAACTTGGGCTTCAAGTTCGTGGAAGGGGAAGCGATCCTCTTCTGGCTGAACAAATACGGCATCTGCGCCTCCTCCGGCTCCGCCTGCACTTCCGGATCCCTGGAGCCCTCCCATGTGCTGCGGGCCATGGGCCTGCCCTACACCGTTTTGCACGGCTCGATCCGCTTCAGCCTCTCTCGCTTTACCCAGCCGGCAGAGGTGGAGCGGGTGCTGGAGGTTTTGCCGGGGATCATCGAGCATTTGCGGGCCATCTCCCCCTTCAGCCACGAGGCGGAAGACTGGCTGCAACAGCAGGAGCGGGAACTGGCTCACCGCTGACCGCCCGGCTCAAACTCATCTTCCCTCGACCGTTAGCATCCTCAACTCAGGATCCAGCCATGTGGGACTACAGCGAAAAAGTTTTGGAACTCTTCTACCACCCCAAAAACCAAGGGGCAATGGATCCCAGCTCCGAGCCCGGTGTTCGGGTGGTGGTTGGAGAAGTGGGCAGCATCACCTGTGGCGATGCCCTGCGGCTCTACTTAAAGGTGGACGAGGCTAGCGAGCGCATCTTGGCTGCCAGCTTCCAAACCTTCGGCTGCACCAGCGCCATCGCCTCTTCCTCGGCCCTGACGGAGCTGATCACCGGCCTCACTCTGGATGAAGCCCTGCGGATCGACAACCGCCAAATCGCTGACTACCTAGGCGGCCTGCCCCCCGCCAAGATGCACTGCTCGGTGATGGGGCAAGAGGCTCTGGAGGCAGCCATCTACAGCTATCGCGGCCTTCCTCTGCCTGACCACACGGATGATGACAGCGCTTTGGTCTGCTCCTGCTTTGGCGTCAGCGAGCAAAAGATCCGCCGCTTGATCCGGGAAAACCGCCTCACCTCCGTTGAGGAAGTAACAGCCTACAGCAAAGCGGGCGGCGGTTGTGGCTCCTGCCTGGCCCAGATTGAAGACCTGATTGCCGCCGTTCTGGCCGAGACCGACACGATCCCTTCAGAAGATTCAAGAAATTCAAAAGGGAACTCCCAAAACCAGACAGAGCCCTCTCCTGCTGCTCCCCCTCCTGTCTCGGCAACAGCGACACCCCCTCCCCTCACCACCTTGCAAAAGATCGCCCGCATTCAGGCCGTCCTGGAGGAGGAAGTTCGCCCGCTGCTGTTGGCTGATGGCGGCGATGTGGAGCTTTACGACCTGGAAGGGGATCAGGTGTGGGTGCGCCTCAAGGGATCCTGCACCACCTGCCCCAGCCAGCAAAACACCCTGCGGTTGCTCATCGAAACCCGCCTGCAAGAACAGGTGTGGCCCACCTTAACCGTGCATGCCCTCTAGTTCCCCATTCTCGATAAGCCTGAGAGCCCTATGATCTGCCCCACTGTTACTCCCCGTCGCTTCCCCCATCTCCTGCCTCGATTCGGGAGAGCCCCACCGTTCAACCGGTTTGCTTTTGGATTCCAAGGGATCCAAGGCTGCCTTCCCGCGAGCTGAAATCCTTTGCAGTAAGGATCCCGTCTCGCTAATGCGACCAGTTGCGCCCATTGGCAAGAGATTTCTAACCCTTAAGTCGCCCTCAAGTTTTTCCTCAAGTCTTCATTAGGAGAACTGAACCATGAGACAAATTGCATTCTACGGCAAAGGCGGTATCGGCAAATCCACCACTTGTCAGAATACCGTTGCCGGTATGGCCGAATTGGGGCAGCGGATCATGATCGTCGGCTGCGACCCGAAGGCCGATTCCACCCGCCTCATGTTGCACTGCAAAGCCCAGACCACCGTCCTTCACCTGGCGGCTGAGCGGGGATCCGTAGAAGACGTGGAGCTGGAAGAGGTGGTGCTCACCGGCTACCGAGGGGTGCGCTGCGTGGAATCCGGTGGCCCCGAGCCTGGTGTTGGCTGTGCCGGACGAGGCATCATCACCGCCATCAATTTCTTGGAAGAAAACGGTGCCTACGAGGATCTAGACTTTGTCTGCTACGACGTGCTGGGGGACGTGGTCTGCGGCGGTTTTGCCATGCCCATTCGGGAGGGCAAGGCCCAAGAGATCTACATTGTTTGCTCCGGCGAAATGATGGCCATGTATGCGGCCAACAACATCGCCCGCGGCGTGCTGAAATACGCCTACTCTGGCGGCGTGCGCTTGGGTGGCTTGATCTGCAACAGCCGCAAAGTGGATCGCGAGATCGAGCTGATCGAAGCTCTGGCCGAAAAGCTGAACACCAAGATGCTGCACTTCATCCCCCGCGACAACGTGGTTCAGCACGCGGAATTGCGCCGCATGACGGTGATCGAGTACTCCCCCAACTGCAACCAAGCTGACGAGTACCGCGCCCTGGCCAAAAAAATCATCAACAACACGGATCTGAGGATCCCCACCCCCATCTCTATGGATGAGCTGGAGCAGTTGTTGATAGAGTTCGGCGTTTTGGACGACGACCAGAAAATCGCCCACCTCATCGGCAAAACCGAAAAAGAGTTGGCCCCAGTGTGAACTTAAAGATGGGCTGGGGGTGGATCCCTTCCTCCCTCGGCCCTCGGTTCCCCCTAGTTTCTTTCTCAAAAAAATCCAGTAGATGAGGCTCTTCCCATGACTACTCCAAAAAGCGCCCTCAAAGAGGAAAACCGAAAAGTTATTGCAGAAGTTCTGGAAACCTATCCGGAAAAGGCCAAGCAAAAGCGAGCCAAACACCTCAACGTCTATGACGAGGGCAAAGCAGATTGCGGAGTAAAGTCCAACATCAAGTCGATCCCCGGCGTCATGACCACTCGCGGCTGTGCCTATGCCGGTTCCAAGGGGGTGGTGTGGGGGCCGGTCAAAGACATGATCCACCTCAGCCATGGCCCCGTGGGCTGCGGCTACTACTCCTGGTCGGGAAGGCGCAATTACTACGTCGGCACAACCGGGGTAGATACCTTCGTTACCATGCAGTTCACCTCCGATTTTCAGGAGCGAGATGTGGTGTTCGGGGGGGACAAAAAACTGGCCAAACTCTTGGTGGAAGCCAGCGAACTCTTCCCCTTGGCCAAAGGCATTACCATCCAGTCCGAATGCCCCGTCGGCTTGATCGGGGATGACATCGAGGCAGTGGCCAAGAGAGTTTCCAAAGAAATTGGCAAGCTGGTGGTACCGGTGCGCTGCGAAGGCTTTCGGGGGGTCTCCCAGTCCCTGGGCCACCACATCGCCAACGATACGGTGCGGGACTGGGTTTTGCCCATTGCTGACAAGAAAGCGAAGGAGGGATCCCTCAACTTTGAGCCCGGCCCCTACGATGTGGCCCTGATTGGGGACTACAACATCGGCGGCGACGCTTGGTCTTCCCGGATTTTGCTGGAGGAGATGGGCCTGCGGGTAGTGACCCAGTTTTCCGGCGATGGCACCTGGAACGAGATGCTGCTTGCCCCTCGGGTGAAGCTGAATCTCATCCACTGCTACCGCTCCATGAACTACATCTGCCGCCACATGGAGGAAGCCTACGGGATCCCCTGGCTGGAGTTCAACTTCTTTGGCCCCACCCAAATTGCCAAATCCCTGCGGGCCATCGCCCAGCGGTTTGACGAGACCATCCAGGCCAAGGCAGAGCAGGTGATCGCCAAGTACAAGCCCCAGAGCGAGGCCATCATTGCCAAGTACCGTCCCCGCCTGGAGGGCAAGCGGGTGATGCTGATGGTGGGCGGACTGCGGCCCCGCCACGTCATCCCGGCCTTCCGGGAGCTGGGCATGGAGGTGATTGCCACCGGCTACGAATTCGGCCACGGCGACGACTACAAGCGCACCACCCAGTACATCGACGATGGCACCCTCATCTACGATGACGTGTCCGGCTACGAGTTTGAAGAATTTGCCAAGAGGTTGAAGCCAGATCTCATCGCCTCCGGCATCAAGGAGAAGTACGTCTTTCAAAAGATGGCTTTGCCCTTCCGCCAGATGCACTCTTGGGACTACTCCGGCCCCTACCACGGCTACGACGGCTTTGCCGTGTTCGCCCGCGATATGGATCTGGCCTTGAATAGCCCCACCTGGGATCTGGTCAAAGCCCCCTGGAAGTCTTAGCTTGCCGCCGGGATCCCAGACGCCAACGGCCCTTCCTTCCCCTGCCCCTCATTAGGAGACCGACCATGCCGCAAGATATCCAAGACATCAAAGATCACGCCCGCCTGTTTCAAGATCCGGAATATCAGGCGCTTCTGCAGTGCAAGCAAACCTTTGAAGATCTCCCTTCCCCGGAAGAAGTGGCCCGGGTGGCCGAATGGACAAAATCTTGGGAATACCGGGAGAAGAACTTTCAACGGGAGGCCCTGACGGTAAACCCCGCCAAAGCCTGCCAACCCTTGGGGGCCATCTTCGCCGCTGTCGGCTTTGAGGGAACTCTGCCCTTCGTCCATGGATCCCAGGGGTGCGTGGCCTATTTTCGCACCCATCTCACCCGCCACTTTAAGGAGCCCTTTTCGGCGGTCTCCACCTCGATGACGGAAGATGCGGCGGTGTTTGGCGGCCTCAAAAACCTAATCGAGGGACTGGAAAATGCCTACGCCCTCTACAAGCCCAAGATGATCGCCGTGTGCACCACCTGCATGGCGGAGGTGATCGGGGATGACCTGGGGGCCTTCATCACCACGGCCAGAAATGAGGGAGTTATTCCCCACAACTTCCCGGTGCCCTATGCCCACACGCCAAGCTTTGTGGGATCCCACATCACCGGCTACGACAACATGCTCAAGAGCATTCTCAGCACCCTCACCGAGCCGGTGGGCCGCACGGGTAGCAATGGCTACATCAACGTCATCCCCGGTTTCGATACCTACATGGGCAACTTGCGGGAGATCAAGCGCATCTTCGGCTTATTCGGGATCCCGCTGACCCTGCTGGCGGACAACTCCGACTATTTGGATTCGCCCAACGACGGCACTTTCCACATGTATCCCGGAGGAACCCCTTTGGAGGCGGCTGCCCAATGCCTCAACGCCGAGGCTACTTTTTCCTTCCAGCGCTACACCACGCCCAAGACCCTGGAGTTTCTAGCAGAGGCCTCGGGTCGGCCCACCCTGACGGCGCGGCCAGTGGGTATTCGGGGCACGGATGAGTTTTTGATGCAGCTATCTCAGCTAACCGGCAAGCCCATTCCCCCCGAGCTGGAGATCGAGCGGGGCCGGGCGGTGGATGCTTTCACCGACTCCCAAGCCTGGATCCACGGCAAGCGGGTGGCCCTGTATGGGGATCCGGATCTGGTGATGGGCTTGCTCAGCCTGTTGCTGGAGCTGGGAGCGGAGCCGATCCATGTGGTGGTGACCAACAGCAACGAGGAGTTTGAGACCGAGGCGCGGACGCTGCTGGCCTCTAGCCCCTATGGGCAGGGGGCAACCGTCTGGGGGGGCAAGGATCTCTGGCATCTGCGCTCTCTGATGTTCACCGAGCCGGTGGATCTGCTGATCGGCAATTCCTACGGCAAATACCTGTGGCGGGATACGGGCACACCTTTGGTGCGCATCGGCTACCCCATCTTCGACCGCCACCACCTGCACCGCTACCCCACCTATGGCTATGTGGGGGCGCTCAACCTCCTTAACTGGATTGTCAACACCATTCTGGATGAGGCCGATCGGCGCAGCATCATTCCCAGCAAAACCGATTTTTCCTTCGACTTAATTCGTTGATGGCCAGAGCAGCGGGATCCCAAAGGCCGGACTTTGTCGGACTTTGTCAAGGATCCCCTGCTCCAAAGACTCCACCCCGCTAAGAGGAACAGCCAAGCCTTACAGGAATCTGATGAATTCTGCGGCAACTTGGTTGAGCTTTCTACCCTGGACATGATTGCCCTGACGCAACCGGGGTCCCGCTAGCGGTGCGGAGCACCATCGACGGTTACCGATTGCCTAGGCGGGCCGCAGGTCTTGGAGGATGGATCCCATGAATTCCTCTATCACCATCAACGACACCACCCTGCGCGATGGGGAGCAAGCGGCAGGGGTAGCCTTCCAAATCCCCGAGAAAATCTCCATTGCCGCCCTCTTGGATGCCATTGGCGTACCCGAAATTGAGGTGGGGATCCCGGCCATGGGCGCCGTGGAAACGGAAGCCATTCGCGCCATGCTCAGCCTGGGGCTGCGGGCTCAGCTGCTGGGGTGGAACCGGGCTGTGCCCAGCGATATCCTCGCCTCTATTCGTTGCGGCCTCAAGCGGATCCACATCTCCGTGCCGGTCTCGGATCGGCAAATCGCTGCCAAGTTCCAAGGGGATCGCCCTCGGCTGCTGCGACAGTTGCGCCAATGCGTGGAGATGGCCTTGGAGCAAGGGCTGTGGGTCTCGGTGGGGGCAGAAGATGCCAGCCGCACCCCCCTGGAGCAGGTGATCGAGTTGGCCCAAATGGCCCAGAGCTGGGGCTGTCGGCGCTTCCGCTACTGCGATACGGTGGGCGTTTTGGATCCTTTTAGCACCTACAAGCAGATTCGCCGTCTGGTGCGGGCCATCGATATCCCTGTGGAGATGCATACCCACGACGACCTGGGCATGGCCACTGCCAATGCCTTGGCCGGAATCCGCGCCGGCGCTCAGTCGGTGAACACCACCGTCAACGGCTTGGGGGAACGGGCCGGCAACGCCCCCCTGGAAGAGGTGGTGATGGCTTTGCGCTACACCTTGGGGATCGACGTTGGGGTGGATACCTGCCGTCTGCGGGAGCTGTCTCAACAGGTGGCACGGGCCAGCGGTGCTCCCCTACCTCCCTGGAAGGCCATCGTTGGCGACAACGCCTTTGCCCACGAGTCGGGCATTCACGCTGCGGGAGTGCTACGGGATCCCCAGACCTATGAGCCTTTCCCACCAGAAGCCGTGGGCAGCCAGCGGCGGCTGGTGTTGGGCAAACACTCCGGCCGGCATTTGCTGCTCCAGATCCTCAAGGAACAGGGGATCCCTGTCGAGCAGATCCCACCTGGCCAACTGGAAAAGCTCCTGGAACAGGTGCGGCAGCACGTCACCCACTGCAAGCATCCGATCCCGCCCGCGGAGCTGGCCCGTTATTGCTACACCATACTGACGCAAGAACCTATCCCAGAGGAGAGGTATCCCAATGATGTCTAAGCCCCTATCTTCAGCGGAAGCTTCCAAGCCTCAGGCCATTTTGGCAGCCGTGTCTCGACGGGCGCGCCAAGTAGGCCGCAGCCTAACCCGCCAAGAGCTTTGTCAGGTGCTGGCAGAAATCACAGGAGGTACCCCATGAGCGACGAACTGGAGCTGGATCGCCCTCCCCAATTTGAGCTGGGCGACAAAGTCCGCATCCGTAAGGTCATCCGCAACGATGGCACCTTCTTCGGCCAGCCGGTGGGGAAAATCTTGGCCGTTCCGGGCGACGAAGGTTACGTGATTTCCATTGGCACCTTTCTACAACGGTTTTACGTCTATGCCGTCCACTGCTTGGCCAAAGGCTTGGTGGTGGGGTGCCGTGCCCAAGAGCTGGAACTTGTGGAGAAAGGGCTATGAAAGTCATCCTGCACGAAAGTGCCTACGGGCATTTGATGGTCTACGTTCCCAAAAAAGATCTGGAAGAATCGGTTGTGGCCACCCGTTCAGAGGCCGGGGAAACCATTTTCACCTTGAGCAACGGTTGGGAATTGTCCATCCCGGAGCTGCCGGAGCCTTTGTCTCTGCCCAAGACGGTAGAGGCCAAACGCCTCTAGCCAACGGTTGGCTGAACAATTCAAGCAGTTCTATTCCTATCGGCTCATCCTCGAAAGGGCTGAGAGAATGGGTTGAACTCAGCTGTGACATACTCCCATCGCTGACCCTACAGGTACAGCGTGGACTTCGCGCTTCATCGGGGAGCCTTCGCAAGAACCCTCCACGCGCAGACACGGAATGCCCTACCGCGTAGTTGTACCAGATTCCGGCAACGCCGTTTTGTACAACTACTCCCATCATACACCATGTGGGGGTATCTGTATCCCGACACTGATGCTACGGTTACAGTGCGGGGCTTAGCTACCCCACGCCCCCACAAGCTAACAAGCTCCAAATACCCATGAAAAGGGTTGGATCCCCCATTACTTTGTATAGACAACCAGCCTATGGAGGGAGATGGCTTTTTATCCTCCTGGGGCTCCTGGTTCTTCTTTGCCTGGGAACCGTCTATTCCTGGAGCATTTTCCGCAAGCCTCTGGAAACAGAGCTGGGGATCGGGGCCAGTGAGAGCCTGCTGCCCTACACCGTTGCCCTCGTGTTTTACGCTACCCTCATGCCCATCACAGGGTTTGTCATCCCCCGCTGGGGATCCCGCCGAGTACTGGCTCTGGGGGGCAGCTTGGTGGGTTTGGGCTATGGGCTGGCCAGCTTCGCCCCCTCCATTGGGTGGATTGCCCTCTGCTATGGAGTCATTGCCGGCAGCGGTGTGGGAATAGCCTATGGAGTGCCAATGGCCGTGGCAGCCCGTTGGTTCCCGGATCGCAAGGGATTGGCCGTGGGATCCACCATTGTCGGCTTTGGCCTATCTCCCCTGCTTACCGCTCCTCTAGCCAACTGCTTGATCGAGGCGCTGGGGGTTCGACCTACGCTGCTGATTTTGGGGATCCTCTTTGCAGCGGTGATCTTGGGGATCGCAACCCAACTGAGATTTCCTCCCCCCGATTGGATCCCTTCCCCATCTTTTCCAAGAAAATCCACGGACAGCCCAGATCACCCTCTACCGGCTTCTAGGCGCTCTCTCCCTCTGCTGAGAAACCCCTCCTTCTATGGCCTGTGGATCTGCTACGCCATCGGCACTCTGATCGGTTTAAGCGCCATTGGGATTTCCGGCCCCGTGGGGGAAGAGCTGATCGGCCTAGATCCCACTGCGGCTGCCAACAGTGTGGCTCTCTTCGCCCTTTTCAACGGGATCAGCCGTCCTCTGTTTGGCTGGTTGGCCGATCGCTTACATCCCCATCAGGTCACTACGGGATCCTACGGGCTCATCCTGCTGGCCTGTGGGCTGATGCTCCTGCCTCCCCAGGGATCCCTTCTGGGCTATTGGGTAGCCTTTTCCTTGCTTTGGTTTTGCCTGGGGGGGTGGCTGGCCATGGCTCCCGCCCTGACCTTGCGCTTGTTCGATCCGGGACGCTACGCCCAGAACTACGGCATCGTGTTTACCGCCTATGGAGTTGGGGCTTTGACGGGAACGATGATCACGGGCCAAATTCGGGATAGGCTAGGCAGCTATAGCTACACCTTTTATGGGATGGCCGTCTTGGCGGTGGCAGGGATCTGGGTGGCCAACGCTTTTTTGAAAGAGAAGTTGTAGGAGCTTCAAGCCAGCGGGCACAGCAGGGATCCCATCAGCAGGGGCAGCAATCCCCTACTTCATACCCTCCACTGCAGGGCTGGGTGAACCAACTTAAAGACTTGCCCCCCCAAGGCAAGCAGTTTGGTAGAGTAGTACGGCTATTGCCGACAGATTGGGATCGTGGCGGAATGGTAGACGCTACGGACTTAAAATCCGTTGTTCCTCAAGAACGTGAGGGTTCGAGTCCCTCCGATCCCATTATCCCCTGATCCCTGTCTGTTCCAGCACATTCAGCAAGTCCGGGATCCGAACCCAGGCATCTTCTCGATCCAAATCGGGGCTGGAAAGAAGAGCCACCAAAGCCGGATCGCAAACAGGCGCCACCAAGGGGAAATACCTTAACCCTGCCACCTGAGCAATACTCCAAAAATAGGGAAGCACTGCATTGCTGGGCAAGATCTCGATGACGGTGGTGCCGGGTGGACAAAAGGCGAGGTTGGTCAGGCCCGCCCCGTGGATCCCGATCACCGCCTCTGCCCCCTGCATTAGGGCTATTTGCTCTTGAAGAGAAAGGGTTTCCATCTGCACCGGTGCAAATCCCCAAGGGTGCAAACAGGCTAGCACCTCCGCTTCGTTGATCACCCGCCGCCAGCGGGCAGACCGACGGCTGATGTAAATTCGCCGCGGCTGCAGGGGGTCGATGGATAAACTCGGCTGGGCCAGTTGCCGCAGCACCTCCAATCCCCTAGGCGTCAAGCACCCCACCGGAGCGCCTGCTGAGGGCACGATCAGGTTTTGGGCTTGCAGATGGGATCCCCCCAACTGCTCAAAGCTGAGGATGCGCTCGGCTGGGATCCCCAAAGCAGCCAAGCTCTGCACCTGAAAGGGCTTTCTTTGATACCCGTGGATCAAGATGGGAATGTCCTTTTCCAGGGCGCCCGACCGCCGCAGGATATCCAAGGCAGGCAAAATATCCACCATCCAGTGAAAGTAATTAACTGCCCCCAAGGGCAAAAGGGCAACGGGGCCATCCAGTGGGATCGGTGGGGGGAGATGGGGCAAGCCCAGCAGGGGGTGGTGTCGCAGGTGATCTGGCCTGTAGTCCCAGTCGAGGAACTCCGGCGGCGGCAAGCTCAGGGATAGATCGGCGAGCAATTCTCCCCGGCGGGTGAGCACCCCGCTGGCAAAGCTGGCGTAGAGGTGGCGGGGATAGTGGCCCACGTGGACGGATCCTCGGGGGATCTGGGCGACAAAGGTCTCTGCCAAGGGGATGCGCTGCGGGCGCAGCTTTTGCAAAATGTCGGGATCAGCGGCAGGGGGCGCTTTCAGACAGAGAACCCCCACCGGATCCAGGGGTTGGTAGTCCCCTTCGCCCGTGGCCTGATGCCACTGCCGGGTGGTGAGGTAACCCTGGGTTGGCACCGGCCAGAAGTCGGTTGTAGGGGGGGTGTTCTGGGAAAAAGAGTCCGCTTGAAGGGCAACGCCTTCTGGAGCCCAACGCTGCCGCCAAGCCGAATACAGGAAATCGGGGATCCTCGCAGATCCCTCTCCCCTGCATGCCTGCTCCAGTCCAGATCGCAGAGGGCTTTCTCCGCCGCTGCCCTCGCACCACGCCTGCACCCAATTCCGTTCCGCTGCCACCGCTCGGCAAACCTTCTCCCAAGCCGCCTCAGGGTGATCCAGCCGCACTTCCGCTTCCGCCCAGTAGCTGTAGAGTTGCGCCGTCCCGGTGCCCCGCGCCTCAGCCTCCTGGAAACACCCCACAGCCTGAACTGGATCCCGCAGATCCAGCCACGCCAAGCCCATCTGTACCCAGGGATCCCCCCACTCAGGGCGCAGCCGCGCAGCCTCCTGCAGAGGGGAAATCGCCTCTCGCAAACGGCCCAGCTTCATCAGGGCCAAGCCCCAGCGCCAAAAACTCTCTGCCGCCGTCGGATCCTGCTGGCAAGCCCGCTCAAACCACTCCGCTGCCGCAGCCCACAGCCGGCTCCGCTCTTGGGTCAGGCCAATGCGGTGAGCAGCCAAAGCCTGGCCAGAAGACAGCTCCAGCTGTCCATCCCCCAACTCCAGAAGCTGCCGATACAGAGCTGCTGCCTGCGGCCAATGGCCCTTCTCCCACAGGCTTTCCGCCAAAGCCTGCAAGCTCCTCAGCAGGTGGTAGACGGCCTCGGATTCGGCCACCCCCCCCGCTTGCAGCATCGCCAAGCCCTCTTGCCACACCAGCTGCGCCTCCAGTTCCCGACCCAGCAGGAGATAGGCGGCTCCCAGCTCCCAATACAGCTCTGGAGAGGGGGATCCCTGCTCGAGCTGTTGCTGTAAAACCTGGGTAACGCGTTCGTAATGTCCCTGCTCCCAATCCTCAAGGAGAAAAGCGGAAGACAACAGATGGGAGGGTAGAGCTGGGTTGAGAGCCATGTCTTTGTGGATGAGAAACAGTGTTACAAACTGCAACAACCTCCCCACTCTGGGCCCGTGCCCCTAGTATTCTAGGCTTGGCTTCCCCCTCAGGGATCGGGCATCGATCCTTCTCAGCTCAGAGAGGGATGCTCCTCCAGTCGTGGGTCAGCCTCTTCACCCCCTTCGATGGCACTGTCCTCGGCCTTTGTCGGCAGTTTTTTCGATCAAAACGGAGTTTAAAAGATCGATGGGTATCAACGTATCCGCTGGCGCAGTCGTTTCCAACCCCCGTCTCTACCAAACCGTGCCTGTATCGACCATCTCCCAGGCGGAACAGCAGGATCGCTATCTGGGACGCACCGAGCTGGATCGCCTCGAGGACTTTTTCTCCAGCGGCCTGAAACGGCTAGAGATTGCCGAGGTCATTGCGGCCAATTCGGAAATCATCGTCAGCCGGGCAGCCAACCGCATCTTCACAGGGGGCTCGCCCATGGCCTATCTGGAGCGGCCAGAAGCGACCCAAGACGAGAAAGAAGCCTTCAAGCTGGGTACTGCCTTCTACGTGGAATCCACCGGCGGATTCATTGAGGCCATCCGCAACATCTTTAGCGCCAGCGGTGTGGAGATTCCCCCCAATTTCCGCCCCATCAACATCTCCCGCTACGGAGCTGCCAACATGCGCAAATCGCTGCGGGATCTGAGCTGGTTTTTGCGCTACGTTACCTACGCCCTGGTGGCCGGGGATCCCAGCATCATCGCCGTCAACACCCGCGGTCTGCGGGAGATCATCGAAAATGCCTGCTCCGCCGAGGCCACCATTGTCGCCATTCAAGAGATGAAACGGGCGGCGGCTGGCTACTTCCGCAAAGATGCCGAAGCGGTTGCCATCATCAACCAATACTTCGATGTTTTGCTGAGCGAGTTCATCGCTCCCGCCCCTTCCGACAAGCTGCGGCAGCGCAACGCCAGCACCGCCGACGGCCTGCCCCTGCAGGGGCTGCAGCTACCCCAGGTTTACAACTTGGCTGCCGAGAAAGTTCCCGTTTTTGCCATGAAGCCGGGGCTGTCCAACGCCGAGAAGGAAGAAGTCATCAAGGCCGCCTACCGGCAGGTGTTTGAGCGGGACATCCGCCGCGCCTACGGCCTCAAGCTTTCCGACCTGGAGTCGAAGGTGAAAAACGGCGAGATCTCCATGAAGGAGTTCATTCGCCGCCTGGGCAAATCGGAGCTCTACCGCAAGCAGTTCTACGAGCCTTACATCAACAGCCGCGTCGTCGAGCTGGCCTTCCGCCACTTCCTGGGGCGGGCTCCCGAAACCCGCGAGGAAGTGCAGACCTACTTCTCCATCATCTCCAGCAAGGGTCTGGCCGGCCTGGTGGACGCGCTGGTGGATAGCCGCGAGTACGGAGACTACTTCGGCGAAGAGACGGTGCCCTACCTGCGCAAGCTGGGGGTAGAAGCGCAAACCAGCGCCAACTGGGGGGCCAAATTCGACCTCTACAACTACGCTGCCCCCCGCCGCAAGGTGCCCCAGTTCATTACCCTCTTTGCCCGCTACAACCGGCCCCTGCCGGATCAGCATGCCTATGGCTCCGGCAATGACCCGCTGGAGATCCAATTTGGGGCCATCTTCCCCAAGGAAACCCGTTCCCTCAGCGCCCGCCCTGCTCCCTTCAACAAAGATGTCAAGCGCATCCTCATCCGGCGCGGCTTTGCCCTCACCAACGCCCGCACCAATCCCAAGGCAGTGGGGGATCCCGGCAGCCTTGGCCCGAAGGTTTTCAAGCTCACCCAGACTCCGGGAGATCGCAGCCGACGGCTGGGGGTGCGGGCCGGCATTGTCGGCAGCGAGGGATCCACCCAGGCGGTGATCCGCGCCTGCTACCAACAGGTATACGGCTATGTGCCCTACGAAGGCCAACGGCTAACCCGTTGGGAGATCAAGCTGGAGTCGGGGGAAATTCCCGTCAAAGAGTTTGTGCGCCAACTGGCCAAGTCGGATCTCTTCCGCAACAAGTACTGGTCCAGCTTGTATGTCTGCAAAGCCATCGAGTTCATCCACCGCAAGCTACTGGGCCGACCCACCTACGGGCGCCAGGAGATGAACCGCCTATTTGACATCGCCTCCAAGCAAGGGTTCTACGCCGTCGTGGACGCCATCCTCGACAGCGAGGAGTACCAGCAGGTCTTCGGGGAAGATATCGTGCCCTATGAGCGCTACCTCACCCCCGGCGGTCTGGCGTTGCGGCGGATGCGCCCCGGCTCCACCGACATGGCAGTGACCAAGCCCATTCGCACCGACGACGACATCCCTCTCTTTGTCAAGTTGGGTCAGCCTCGGGATATGCCTTCCGGCGAGCTGGAAATCCAGCGGCGGGCCCAGCAGGGGGTGCCCAAGGTACGCCAAGAGATCCCTGTCTTCAAGCTCACCAGCCTGGCCAACAAAGCGGAAGTCAACAACCTCATCCGCGCCGCCTACCGGCAGGTCTTCGAGCGGGATATGGACATCTACAACATCAGCGCCGAGCTCAGCTCTGCCGAGTCCAAGCTGCGCAACGGCGAGATCACCGTCAAGGAGTTCATCGAGGCCCTGGGGTGTTCCGAGCTGTACCGCTCCGAGTTCTATGCCCCCTATCCCAACACCAAGGTGATCGAGCTGGGCACCAAGCACTTCCTGGGCCGTGCGCCCCTCAACCAGCAGGAGATCCGCAAGTACAACCAGATCTTGGCCACCCAGGGGGTGAAAGCCTTTGTGCGCGCCCTGCTGAACACCCAGGAGTATCGGGATCTCTTCGGCGAGGACACGGTGCCCTATCGCCGCTTCCCCACCTTGCCGGCGGCCAACTTCCCCAACACGCAGGAGCTGTACGGTCGCCTTACCAAGCAAAACCGCGAGCTGGTGGTGCCCAGCTTCAGCCCTGTGGGCAATGACCGCAGCTAGATATGGAGCTCTCAACCCCTTCTCTCCTTGCGGGAGAAGGGAAAGACAAATTAGCTCCACAAAGGCAGAGGAGACTGGGCTTCATAGCCCAGATGCCGTAGCGCAGCAGGGGTAACCACTCGACCCCGGGGCGTGCGCTGCAGGTAGCCGATCTGCAGCAGATAAGGCTCATACACTTCTTCAATGGTTTGGGGATCCTCACCCGTCACCGCGGCCATCGTCTCCAAGCCCACTGGCCCTCCACCGAACTGCTCCACCAGCACCGTCAGCAGCTTGCGATCGATCCAATCCAAACCCATGGGATCCACCTGGAACAGCTCCAGAGCGGCTGCTGCCACTTCTTGGCTAATGTGGCCATCCCCTCGCACCTGGGCGTAATCTCGCACCCGCTTGAACAGGCGGTTGGCAATGCGGGGCGTGCCCCGAGAACGGCGGGCGATCTCTGCAGCCCCTTCTGGATCGGTGGAGACATTTAAGAGGCGAGCCGTGCGCAGCACGATCTGCACCAGCTCGTGAGGCTCGTAAAAGTGCAGCCGTTGCACGTGGCCAAAGCGATCCCGCAGCGGAGAAGTGAGGGCGCCAATGCGGGTTGTGGCCCCGATGAGGGTAAAGCGTTCCAAGGGCAGAGAGGTGATGCGAGCAGAGCGACCTTTGCCAATGGTGATATCAAGACGAAAATCCTCCATCGCCGGATAGAGCAATTCTTCTGTAACCTTGGGCAGGCGGTGGATCTCGTCAATAAACAACACATCCCCCCGCTTCAAGCGCACCAAATACCCGGCAATGTCGCGGGGGCTCTCCAAAGCCGGCGCGGTGGTCATGTAGAACTGGGATCCCATTTCTGCCGCCAGCACTGCTGCCACCGTGGTTTTGCCTAGACCAGGCGGGCCGTAGAACAGCAGGTGATCCAGAGGCTCTTGGCGAGCGCGGGCCGCCGCAATGGCAATGGAGAGCACTTCTTTAAGTTCCGTCTGGCCAATATATTCCGCCAGGGTGCGCGGGCGCAGGGATTCTTCCTGGGCTTCGCCAGGGTGGGCTTGCGGCTGCAACAGGGCAGAGGGATCCGCTCCCCTTTCCCCAGCAAAGCTCAACTCTCTGCCTTCTTTTCTCCAGGCTGAAGACTTTTGCTGCCGCCGCTTGGGGCCCTCAGCGTTCTGGCCTGTATCCCGAGAAGAAATGATTGCCATATCCCTAAGTCACAGAGGCAATGGCCCCAATTTAACTCTAGAAAAGCTCTGGGAAAGATCACCCCAGCAAAGAGAACAAAAAAATCCCCCAGACCAAGCCGGGGGATCCACCAATGCTGTTGAAGCGTCAGGTCAGGCCATCAGCCACGCACCGCAGGCGCTACCTCCACCGCCGCCAAATCCAGCGGGAAGTTG
>NZ_JBSSDA010000025.1:0-37282 GCF_054060305.1 Thermostichus sp. OS-CIW-31
TCTCGTTTTGACAAATTGGCCAGGAACTTCTTGAGTTTTCTCTATCTCGTCAGTGCTCTCTTTTGGCTCAAATGAAAGATCAACACAACCTAGTTCCATTAGATGATCCCTTCTTGACGCTTGGCGATTGGCATCCGCCAGCCGGTGCCGAAGGCGCGATCGGTGATGCGCAGCCCAGGGGGAGCTTGGTGTCGCTTGAACTCGGCTTTTTGAACCAGCCGCAGCACCTGCTGCACGATGTCGGGATCGAACCCTTGAGCCACCAACTCGGGGCTGGACTGATGCTGCTCGATGTGCCGCTGCAGGATCTTGTCCAGCAAATCGTAGGGGGGCAAGCTGTCGCTATCTTGTTGGCCGGGTCGCAATTCCGCTGAGGGGGGCTTGGTCAGAGTAGCAAGCGGGATCCGCTCCTGCTGTCGGTTGATCCAGCGAGCCAAGCGGTACACCCAGGTCTTGGGCACATCGGAAATCACCGCCAGGCCGCCGGACATATCCCCGTAAATGGTGCAGTAGCCCACTGCTAGCTCTGATTTGTTGCCTGTGGTCAGCAGCAGCCGCCCGAACTTGTTGGAAAGGGCCATGAGGAGGGTGCCGCGAATGCGCGATTGCAGGTTTTCTTCCGTGATGTCTGGGGGGAGGCCGGCAAAGGGCTCTGCCAAAAGCTGGTGGTAGCTCTCCATGATGGACTGAATCGGCAGCTTCAGGGTCGGGATCCCCAGGTTTTGCGCCAGTTGGTAGGCGTCGGTCAGGCTGCCAGGGCTGGAATAGGGAGAGGGCATGAGCACCCCCAGCACCCGCTCCGGCCCCAAAGCATCGGCAGCAATCACAGCAGTGACGGCAGAATCGATCCCCCCCGACAGGCCCAATAGCACCTCGCGAAAGCCACATTTGCTGACGTAATCGCGGGTGCCCAAAACCAAGGCTTCGTACAGCTCGGCTTCTGGTTCGGTCGGCCAGCGGGATCCCGCGGTCGGTGGGCTCTGGTCTGGGTTGGGAGACTGCGTCAACTCGTCCACATCCAGGATGAGGTGATCCGGCTGAAAGGCAGCCGCTTGGGCCACAACCCGACCCCAGCGATCCAGGGCGCAACTGGCCCCATCGAAGATCAAATCATCATTGCCCCCCACCTGATTGACGTAGAGAATGGGCAGGGCGTGCTTGCGGGCCAGGGATCCCAGCATCTCCACCCGCAACTTCTGTTTGCCTAGGCTGAAGGGGGAAGCCGAGAGGTTAATCAGCAGGTCGGCACCGCAGCGGGCCATCTCTTCCACCGGATCCCAGTGGTAGCGGCGGTGCTGCCAAAAGTCGCGGTCGTTCCAAATGTCTTCACAAATGGTAAAGCCCAGGCGGCGGCCACGGTACTCGATGGGTTGGGGCTGGGATCCCGGCTCAAAATAGCGATCCTCATCGAAGACATCGTAGGTGGGCAAGAGCGACTTCTGAAACCAGTGGCGGATCTGGCCCCCCTCCAGCCAGGCAGCAGCATTGTAAAGGGGCCGACCCTCAGGCAGAGGATTGGGCTGCACGGATCCCACGACCACCGGAATGCTGGCCTGTAACCGGCTGGCCAAGTGCTGCAAAACCTGGCTTGCCCTCTCGACCAGGGCCGGATAGAGCAACAAATCGCGGGGTGGATATCCCAGCAACGCCAGCTCGGAGGTGATGGCCAACTCTGCTCCCGCCGCCGCCACTGCCTCAACCGCTGAACGGATGCGCTCGGCATTTCCGCTCAGATCGCCGACGATGTAGTTCAGTTGCAACAGCGCTACCTTCACCCTGCCCCCCATATGGTAAATCTCACCATAAGTGGCCCAAACCGAATCGTCAACAAGATTCTGCTGCGGGCAAGCGAAGAATAAACGTGGTTTGGTGGGCAGTGCTTTCCACCTGCAAAGAGCCGCCCAAGTGGTTGGCAATGGCTTGGGCCAGGGCCAATCCCAAGCCTGTTCCCCCCTGCTGCCAGGGATCCGAGTGGGGGATGCGATAAAACCGCTCGAAAATGCGTTCTTGTTCTTCGAGGGGAATGGTGGTGCCCGTGTTGGTCAAGCGCAGCTCCCAGCGGTCGGAACCTAAAGCAACAGCCTCTAGGACAATGTGTTCGCCGGCGGGCGTAAATTTGTGGGCATTGGTCAAAAGCTCACAGACCAAGCGTTCCAACAGGCGAGGATGGGTGTGCAAATAGGGCAAGTGGGGATCCCAGTGAACTTGTAGAGTTTGCTGCCGCTTGCGCATCTGGTCTTGGAACCGATTGATGAGAGGTGCCAAAAGGAAAGGCAAGTTAACCTTCTCAGAGGGCAGCGTAAGCCTATCGCCCAACAAAGTTTGTAGATCCAGAAGATCGTTAATTAGGGAGATCTTTCGCTTGCACTCCTGCTCCAGAACCTCAAGATATTGAATTTGCTTAGGGGTAAGGGGGGAAGTTTGATGGCTTAACCTTAACAGGTGAACCGAGAGGTTCATGCTGTTGAGGAGAGTGCGCAGCTCGTGGGAGACGGCGGCCAGGAAGTTATCCCTAATTTGGCTGAGCTTTTTCAATTCCGTCACCTGAGCCTGGCTGCTGAGGTAGAGCCTGGCCTGTCGCAGGGCAATCGCACACTGGGCCGCCATTTGCTGAGCCAAATCGATTTCCCAATCGCTAAAACTCTCCTCAGGAGGCCGAGCCAGCCACAGATCCCCAAGAATGCCCTGATCGTCCGCAATGGGGCAGGCCAGCTTGGTCAGATAGGGGGGCAGAGTGTTGGGATCCCGTTGACGATCCCGAGCGCACAGTTGAAAGCACCAGCCTCGCCATAGCTGTTCGTAGAAGAGGGGAAAATCTTTCATCTGAACCCGAGCGCCGATCCCAGAGGTCGAAAGCGTCGTGTATTCATAGCTGATCAGGGAGTAGGTTCGGCGGCTATCGTAAAGGCCAACATTGCAAAAAAGAACGCCCAAAAATTTCCCCAGCTCGTTCACAACCGTCTGCAAGATCTGCTTTTCGTCCAGAGTTGCCCGTATCTGATGGGTAAGGCGGCGCAGAATCGATTCAAACTGTAGACTGCGTTCCAGTTGCTGGGTTCGCTGTTGCACCAGGGCTGTTAATTCAGCTTCTCGTGTTTGCTGGGCCAGCTCCAGGCGCTTGCGCAGGGTGATATCGCGCACCAAAACAATGGCCTCATCCGGCCCAAAGGGCAACAGACGGGCCTCGCGATATTCCGGCAATGCTTCCGCAGTGTCTTGAGAAGTTTTGGGAAGCGGATATTCAATAACCTGAATTTCTCCCGTTTGAAAGGCTTTCTCTAGCAAAGGGGCAAAGTAGGTTTTCCAATGCTCTGGAAACAGATCTTGAATGTATTGGTTGAGATAGCGGTCATCGGGATAGGCGGATGCAAATCCTTTGGGGGGCTTGTAGGACAGGATTAGCCCTTGCCGATCCACCTGCAGAATCATGTCTGGAATCACTTCGTAAAGAGCGCGGTAACGTGCTTCGCTGCGGGCCAGATCGGCCAAACTTTCTCGCAGGTGAGTTTCGGCCCTTTTTCGCTCGGAAATGTCTTCTAGAAATTGAATGGCAAACAGAGGCTCGTTTTGAGCGTTTCGCACTACAGACAGTTGCAGGCGAACCCAGATCTCTCTGCCATCTTTACGGCGGATCACCTTTTCATATTCATAGTTGCTAGCGTATCCGGCAATCAATTCATTCCAGAGTATCTCGCCCCGTTCTCGATCTTCAGGATAGGGGGTGTAATCTTCCGCTTTCAGAGCTGACCAATCTTCCTCGCTATACCCCGTAATCTCTGCCATTGCCGGGTTGAGGCTGAGATACTGGGGATCAGGATCCAGGCTCATCAGAGCAATCCCTTGGCTACAGAAGTTGAAGATCCCTTGTAGCTGGTTTTGGATTTTCTCAAGGGCGAATTTGACAGATCGGTGCTCGCTGATATCATCCAGGAAGTGAACGGCAAATAGAGGCTTTTGTTCTTCATCTCTAACAACATAAACCTGGGACTTTGTCCAGATGATTTGGCCATTCTTTCGGGTGTAGCAATGTTCCCATTCATAATGACTGCGCCGACCCTCGATCATCTCCTGCCAAAGTTTTTTTAGAGTTTCAACATCGGCCAAGTCTGGGATACAAGCCTCCAGAGGCAAAGCCTTCAATTCCTCTGCAGAATATCCTGTTATATCCTTGAGGGCTGAGTTCATGCCATGCGGACTAGCTTCTGGCTCAAGAGGCAGCAGAGAGATGCCCAAATTGCAGGACTCCACAATTCCCCAGAATCGCTGTTGAATCTCCAACAAGGCCAGCTCTAGCCGCTTGCGCTCGGTGATATCTTGAATGCAGCCAAGCACGCAATCTGCTCCGTGGGGAACCACGCAAACTTCCTGGTGACGGAGCTCCCCTGCTGAGTTGGTTAGGGGATATTCCAAGGTTTGCCGGGATCCGCTGCTCAAGCAACGGTCAATCAGCCTCTGCAGTTGATCGCCAACCTCAGAGCCGAACAGCTCTCCCACTGCTTTTCCCTGAATATGCTCTGCTGAGAGTGAAGCAAAATAAGTATTCTCCGGGGAAGAAATCAGCTCCAGGCATTGGCCTTCTCGGCTAAAAATCATCAAGGCTTGTGGAATAGCGCAAACCAGCCTTTCGTAGCGGAGCTGGCTCTCTGCAAGCGCTTGTTCAGCCCGCTTCTGTGCCGTGATGTCTTCCACATACCCCTCAAAACAGAGGGGATCCCCTGCCGGATTGCGGACGACTTGAATTTGTTCTCGCACCCACAAGTCCAAGCCCTTGCGACTGTGGATCAAAAACTCTTGGGCCACTCTCCCGTCGCCGACTTTGCCTGCAAGCAGATCCTGGAAAATCTGACGACGACCGGCAGCATCGACATAAAGACGATGGCCAAAATCCGACAGATGGCGCATCAGATGAGCGGAGGAGGCATAGCCATATATCTCGGCAAGCTTGGCATTGGCAAACCGGTATCGTCCCTGCAGATCCACACGAAAGATCCCAATGGGGGCATTCTCCAGGAGCACATCGAGTCCGGCCAACATCAGGATCCCCTATGTTTTCGCAAGCAGTACCAGGGCACTGAGAACACCTGTCCTTGGGATTATGTATCATTTCTGCCTTAAGCGATGTTTCCCGCACTACAAGTTCCCCCGTGATCTCGTAAAATTACGGGCGAGGAAGGGTGCTTAGGTTTCTGTGGATATCACCCCACCGAGTGCTGGGGGAGCAGGGATCCCTGTGCGGATTCTCAACTACTCCACCCCTGCAGTCTCCGGGGATCCCGCCTGAGTTTCCGGGTGAAAGTAGCGGTAAATCTGCCGGGCAATCTTCGGGCCAATGCCGGGCACTTGAGCCAACTGGTCTTCTGAGGCCACCTGAATGCGGGCAATCGACCGAAATTCTTCCATCAGCAGCTTTTGCCGATACTTGCCTAGGCCGGGGATCTCGTCCAGCGTAGAGGCATGCTGACGCGCTTTCCGTTGCTGGCGATGAAAGGCGAGAGCAAATCGGTGGGCCTCATCTCGCAGGCGTTGCAACAACAAGCGAGCCGGATCTTGGGCCGGCAACCGCAAGGGCACAGGATCCCCCGGCAGAAAGATCTCTTCTTCTCGTTTGGCCAAGGCAATCACCGGCAGGTGATCCAGCCCTAAATCTGCCAAGACGGCCATGACTGCCGACAACTGCCCCTTGCCCCCGTCGATGAGCACCAAATCCGGCTGATCCTCAGGGGTCATTTTGCTGAAGCGACGCCGGGCCACTTCTGCATGGCTGGCAAAATCATCGGAGTGACCGGGGCGCACCTCAGGGTTGCGAATCTTGTAGCGGCGGTAGTGCTGTTTGGCAGGCAGGCCATCGATAAACACCACCTGACTGGCCACAGCATCGGATCCCTGGATGTGGGAAATATCGTAGGCTTCTAGACGGCGGGGCACATCCGGCAAATCCAAGACTTCTGCCAAGCGCTCCAAGGCCGCGGCATCCCGATCCGCCAAGCGCTGAGTGCGGGTTAGCTCCAGTTGGGCATTCCGCTCAACCAACTCGATCAGCTCGGCTTTGCTCTGCCGTTGGGGGGCAACAAGGCTGACCTTGCGGCCTTTTTTCTGGCTCAGCCAAGACTCCAGAAAATCCCGATCCGGCAATTCATACTGGGTCAAAATTTCAGAGGGAATTTCCACCGGATCGCAGTATTGATAATGCTCTTGTAAAGCCCGCTGCAAGATAAGGCCTGGGTCGTCACCGCGGT
Organism: Thermostichus sp. OS-CIW-31; assembly: GCF_054060305.1. Taxonomy (NCBI): domain Bacteria; kingdom Bacillati; phylum Cyanobacteriota; class Cyanophyceae; order Thermostichales; family Thermostichaceae; genus Thermostichus; species Thermostichus sp. OS-CIW-31. The sequence continues at coordinate 6,237 of NZ_JBSSDA010000025.1, forward strand.
TTTCGGCCACAAACCCCAGCCGCCCCACCAACTTGCCTGCCCGCACCTGAAACAATTGAATGCAGGCTCGTGAATCATTCATGGCCAAGGCCAGAGCATCACGGCTGACGGTAGAGTTAGGCAAAGAGACCTTCTGGGATTCTCCCAATTGTTCCAAACCGCGAATTTGATCCCGATATCGTGCGGCTGCCTCGTAATTTTCCTGTTCGGCGGCCTGGATCATCTTCTCCTGCAGCTCTCGGATCAGCTCATCTGTCTGGCCTTGGAAGATCATGGCCACTTGAGTCAGCGTTTTGCGATACTCTTCTGGGCTGATCAAGCCTTGGCATACCCCGGGGCAGCGCCCAATGTCGTAGTTCAAACAGGTGCGATCTTTGTACAGAGGTTTGGGCCGTTGGCGCAAGGGAAAAATTCGTTTGACCAGTCCAAGGATGTGGCGCAATAGACCAACATCCGTGTAGGGGCCATAGTATTTGTCTTGATTCCGATCAAGGCGACGATGGCGGGTGATGTAAAGCTGGGGATAAGGCTCCGACCAGGTAATACACAAATAGGGATACTTTTTATCGTCCTTAAGGAGAACATTATAAGGGGGCTGATGGGTCTTAATCAGATTGTCTTCTAGGGCTAGGGCTTCACTTTCATTGTCGGTTACGATAAACTCGATCTCGCAAACCTGAGCTACCATGCGCTGAATGCGAGGGGACAGGTCGCCGGTAAAGCGGAAATAAGATCGCACGCGAGAGCGCAACTTCTTGGACTTGCCCACATAGAGAATCTGATCTGTGGCATCTCGCATCAAATATACGCCGGGTTCAGCAGGAATCTCCTTGAGACGGCTCTCTAGAACGTCACGGCTGTGAATCAGAGGGACGGTCATAAAGTTCAGTTCTACCGGGTAGAGTCAGGGATCCCATGACTTCAATCTAGCAAGGATATGGCTTTTCTCGGCAACACTGACTCCAACCCATGTGGAGACACAGTCATTCTGAACAATCATTCTGAACAAGTTTGGGAAGCTCGTCCTGCTTTCAAGCTCCAACCTGCTAGCACAAATGGCAATAGCTCGTCGCATCGCAGGATCAAAGTACCTCTTTTGACGGGTAGACCTCCATGATTTGGGAAGGATAAGTTGATTTGTGATTAACATAATTTTGTCCAGAGTTCTGGTAGTTCATTTACATAAGATATAGCAGCAATGGAAAGTCGCTTAAGTTTATTAACTAGGGATATATTGACTTCTGAGACAATCTTTTGAGTAGATTCAGGTATAAATTGCCTGTGACAATCCTGGCATCGATAATGCTGCTTTCCATTATGGATCTTGTCGTATCTAAGTTAAAAGAATGACGGCTTGGGCAAGTCAGCATGAGCTTACTCAGAAACACGAAAAATCTAGGGTAATAGTATCATTGCTCCCAGAGCACCACCAGTATAGTCAATAGGGCAAGGGCTCCGTCCCGCTGGCGCGACCCGAATCTCTGAGCTCTATCCTTACAATTGAGCTCCTGGATCCTGGCCTATGTCTTGCTGCAGGGCGGCCAAGTCTATCTTTGGCTTCTGGGTCTTGACTTTTGTCGGCCTGAGGTCTTCTAGGTTCAGCCAGCGATAGACCGTTGCACGCCTGACTTTGTACATCTGTTGTACATCTGTGGGGTTGCCCTCTTCCTGGACATACCCTACGGCTGTCTCCCTACCGCAGTTCTCCACAGGGCCAGTTGCCAGCGAGCGGAGCCGGTGTGAGCTGGCGCATTCGCCCTAGCTTTCTCAGATCGTCCGCAGTCCGTCGGGGAAAGCTGCAGAAGAAACTCGAAAAATCTGTTCATGGCGAGCTTTTTTGTCTTTACTTCGCTGAGCCGATTGCCCCAACGGTTGCCCTGTTGGCAAGAGCCAGCCGTGACTTGAGACTGCCCCCCTTTTCCTGTCGGATTGGAGTGCGATATGCTGGTTTTCCACCTCTGAAAGCGTGATTTATTCCAAACTGTTTTTACTCCTATGAATCCCCATCCCTCTCAGGTCTCGGCCCCTATCCTGCAGGAAAACTGGCACTTTCAAGAGCGGGATGCTTGCGGGGTCGGCTTTTTGGTGAATCAGCAGGGGAGAGCCAGCCACGACCTCTTGCAGAAAACCCTTCAGGCCCTCACCTGTATGGAACATCGGGGTGGCTGTGGCGGCGACGGCCAGAGCGGTGATGGGGCGGGCATTGCAACGGCAATCCCCTGGTCGCTGTTGCAGGCAGAGAGGGAAGAAATTCGAGCTTGGGATCCCACTCACAGCGCGGTGGGGATGGTCTTTTTGCCTCAGGATCCTGCTGAGTGTCAGGCGGTGCAGCAGGTGATCGATGAGTACTTGACCACCACCGACTGGCAGCGGGTGGTTTGGCGGCAGGTACCGGTCAATCCCAATTGCCTGGGGCCGATGGCGCGGCAGACCATGCCCTCCATTTGGCAGATGCTCCTCACCCATCCCACGCTGGAAGGAGACGAGCTAGAGCAGCAGCTCTATCTGTTGCGGCGGCGCATTCGGCGGCGGGTAGAGGCTCGGTTTGGCTTTTATGCTCTGTATTTTGCCTCTTTGTCCTGCCGGGTCATCGTTTACAAAGGCATGGTGCAATCGTCGGTTCTGGGCCAGTTTTATCGAGATCTGCAAAACCCCCTCTACACCACCACCTACGCCACCTACCACCGCCGCTTCAGCACCAATACCCTGCCGCGTTGGTCGCTGGCTCAGCCTTTCCGCTACCTCTGCCACAACGGCGAGATCAACACCTACCTGGGCAATGTCAACTGGATGGCCGCCCGCGAACAAACCCTTTCCCATCCCCGCTGGGGTACAGCGGTCGAGGATCTGAAGCCGATTATTGACCCGGGCACCAGCGACTCGGCGGGTCTGGACGCTGTGTTTGAGCTGTTGATTCAGTCGGGCTACTCCACTCAGCAGGCGATGATGGTGCTGATCCCGGAAGCCTATCGCAACCAGCCGGAGCTTCAGGATCACCCGGAAGTGGTGGATTTCTACGAGTTCTTCGGCGGCCTGCAGGAGCCCTGGGATGGCCCAGCGATGGTGGTTTTCTGCGACGGCAAAACCATCGGGGCCACGTTGGATCGCAATGGCCTGCGCCCAGCCCGCTACGCTCGCAGCCGCGATGGTCTGCTGGTGGTGGCCTCGGAAGCTGGTGTGGTTCCTCTGCCGGAGACCGACATTTTGGAAAAAGGGCGGCTAGGCCCGGGGCAGATGCTGACGGTGGATCTGCAGAGCGGGCAAATCTGCAAAAACTGGGAGATCAAAACCCAGGTGGCAGCCCAGCACCCCTACGGCGAATGGCTCAAAGCCCATCGCGTTCAGCTCAGCACCCAAGGCTTTGAAAATACCCCTCACCTCTCGGAAGAACAACTGTTACAAGCCCAAACCGCCTTCGGGTACTCCTCAGAAGATGTGGAGATGATCATCGAGGAGATGGCGGCTACGGGCAAGGAGCCCACCTTCAGCATGGGGGACGATGCGCCGCTGGCTGTGCTGTCCACCCAGCCTCATCCCCTCTACGACTATTTCAAGCAGCGCTTTGCCCAGGTCACCAACCCTGCCATCGATCCCCTGCGGGAGAGCCTGGTGATGTCTTTGGATGTGTATCTGGGATCCAAGGGCAACCTGCTGGAGATCCGCCCTGAGCATGCCCGCCTGTTGCAGTTGCGCAGCCCGGTGCTCAACGAAGCGGAGCTGGCCGCTCTGCAGCATACCCCTTTTCCCTGCCACACGCTCCCGATTCTCTACCCGGTGGCTGCCGGCCCAGAAGGACTGGAGGTCCAGGTACGGGCCCTCTGCCAGCAGGCGGCTCAGGCAGTGCGGGGGGGAGCTGAGATTTTAATCCTCTCGGATCGCGGCCTTGATGCCGAGCAGGCTCTGATCCCACCTCTGTTGGCGGTGGGCGCCATCCACCATCACCTCATCCAGGAGGGGCTGCGCCTACGCGCTTCCCTGGTGGTGGAGACTGCCCAATGCTGGAGCACCCACCACTTTGCCTGCTTGATCGGCTACGGGGCCAGCGCCGTTTGTCCTTATCTGGCCTATGAAGCTGTGCGGCAGTGGTGGCACAAGCCCAAGACGCAAACCCAGATGGCTGCCGGCAAGTTGCCCCAGCTTTCCCTGGCCGAGGTGCAACTGAAGTACCGCGCCGCCATTGAGGCAGGGCTGCTCAAGATTCTTTCCAAAATGGGCATTTCTCTGCTCTCCAGCTACCACGGAGCGCAGATTTTCGAGGCCATTGGCCTGAGCCAAGAGGTGATCGATCTGGCCTTCCGCGGCACGGTGTCGCGGGTGGGAGGCATGACGCTGGCGGATCTGGCCCGCGAGGGCATGGTGAATCACCAGCGGGCCTTTCCCGAACTCACCTCGAAAAAGCTGGAGAACTTTGGCTTTATCCAGGCGCGGCCCAAAGGCGAATACCACATCAACAGTCCAGAAATGGCCAAACTGCTGCACAAGGCCATCGAATCGGGTCAGCCTGCCCACTATGAGATCTACAGGGCGCACCTGCGCAGCCGCACCCCCACCGCGTTGCGAGACCTGCTGGATTTCCGCAGCGACCGGGATCCCATTCCCTTGGAGGAAGTGGAACCGGTGTCGGAGATTTTCAAACGCTTTGCCACAGGTGGGATGTCCTTGGGGGCCCTCAGCCGCGAGGCCCACGAGACCCTGGCCATTGCCATGAACCGCATCGGCGGCAAGTCCAACTCCGGTGAAGGCGGGGAAGATCCGGAACGATACCTCCCCATCACCGATGTAGGCCCAGATGGCACCTCGGCCCGCTTTCCCCACCTGAAGGGGCTGCGCATGGGGGACAACGCCAGCTCGGCGGTGAAGCAGGTGGCCTCGGGCCGCTTTGGCGTGACACCGGAGTATTTGCTCAACGCGCGGCAAATTGAGATCAAAATTGCCCAGGGGGCCAAGCCGGGCGAGGGCGGGCAACTGCCGGGCAAAAAGGTCAGCCCCTACATCGCCAAGCTGCGCCGCTCCAAGCCGGGGGTGACCTTGATCTCGCCGCCGCCCCACCACGACATCTACTCCATCGAGGATCTGGCGCAGTTGATCTTCGACTTGCACCAGGTCAACCCCCAGGCACAGGTGTCGGTGAAGCTGGTGGCGGAGGTGGGCATCGGCACGGTGGCGGCAGGAGTAGCCAAGGCCAACGCCGACATCATCCAAATCTCCGGCCATGAAGGGGGCACAGGGGCTTCCCCCTTGAGCTCCATCAAACATGCCGGGGCACCTTGGGAGTTGGGCCTGGTGGAGGTGCATCATACCCTGCTGGAAAACGGCCTACGGCAGCGCTCCATCCTGCGGGTGGATGGCGGCATTCGCACGGGTTGGGAAGTGGTGATGGCGGCCATGCTGGGGGCAGAAGAGTTTGGCTTTGGCACGGTGGCCATGATTGCGGAGGGGTGCATCATGGCGCGGGTGTGCCACACTAACAACTGCCCTGTGGGAGTGACCAGCCAGAAGGAGGAGTTGCGCAAGCGCTTCCCCGGCACACCGGATCACGTGGTGACCTTCTTCACCTTTGTGGCGGAGGAGGTGCGCCAAGTCTTAGCGCAACTGGGCTACCGCTCTCTGAAGGAGGTGATTGGACGGGTGGATCTGCTCTGTCCGCGGGCCGATGCCGTTCTCCAGAAAACCCCATCCTTGAACTTGGAGTGTCTGCTGCGAACTCCCCCCGGTTTTGATCCCAACACCCTGCCCGACTGGTTGGAGCATGAGCCGGTGCATTCCAACGGCCCGGTGCTGGATGAGCAGATCCTGGCTCAGCCGGAGGTGCAGAAGGCGGTGGAGACCTGCGGCACGGCCACGGTGGAGATCCCTATCGCCAACACCGACCGCTGTGTGGGCGGGCGCATTGCCGGAACCTTGGCCCGCTTGTACGGAGATACCGGCTTCGCCCAACAGGGGGGGCAGTTGGATCTGCGCTTTGTCGGCAGCGCCGGCCAGAGCTTTGGCGCTTTTACACTGGCGGGGATGCGCCTGACCCTGACAGGAGAAGCCAATGACTACGTGGGCAAAAGCATGTGCGGGGGTGAGATCGTCATCCTGGCTCCCCCTGAGGCGCCCCGCGATCCGGCGGAAAATGTAATCCTGGGCAACACCTGTTTGTACGGGGCCACGGGCGGATCCCTGTTTGCCAACGGCCAGGCGGGGGAACGCTTTGCGGTGCGCAACTCGGGAGCGCAGGCGGTGATCGAGGGATCCGGCGACCACTGCTGCGAGTACATGACCGGTGGGGTGGTGGTGGTGCTGGGGCGGGTGGGCCGCAACCTGGGAGCGGGGATGACCGGCGGCCTGGCCTATGTGCTGGATGAGGAGGGCAACTTCCCCGCCAAGGTCAACGGGGAGATCGTGCGCATTCAGCGGGTGCAGACAGCAGCAGCAGAGGCACAACTGAAGAGCCTGATCCAAGAGCACTATCGCCGCACCCATTCCCCCAAAGCGGAGCGCATTCTGCAAAATTGGGAATCCTATTTGCCTCTGTTTTGGCAGGTGATCCCGCCTTCGGAGGAGGGCAGCGAGCTGACGGATCCCTTGCGATCCCAGCCGCTGGCAGTGGAGTCTTAAGGATCTCTCAGAGCCTGCCGGTAACACTTCTTATCCCCACGACGGCCAGAGAGGCTGGTAAACTGCGAGAGTATACCTGGCCTTTTCATCCGCTTTAAATCACTATGAGTCCCAGTTTGCAAGCTGCTCAAACTCAAGCGCGAGTGCCCACCGAGACCATCCTGACGCCGCGCTTCTACACCACCGATTTCGAGGCCATCGGCAAAATGGGCTTAGGGGATCGAGAGGCCGATTTCCGGGCCATCCTGCAGGAGTTTCGCGCCGACTACAACCGCCATCACTTCGTCCGGGGTGAGGAGTTCAACCAAGACTGGGAAAGCCGCCTGGATCCGCAGGCGCGCCGGTTGTTTGTGGAGTTCTTGGAGCGCTCCTGTACAGCCGAGTTCTCCGGTTTTCTCCTCTACAAGGAGCTGTCGCGCAAGCTAAAAGAGACCAACCCCGTTTTGGCCGAGTGCTTTGCCCTGATGAGCCGCGATGAGGCCCGCCATGCCGGCTTTCTGAACCGCGCCATGGGCGACTTCAACATGGCCTTCGACCTGAGCTTTCTCACTAAGCACAAGTCTTACACCTATTTCGCGCCGCGTTTCATCTTCTATGCCACCTATCTCTCGGAGAAGATCGGCTACTGGCGCTACATCCTCATCTACCGCCACCTGGAGGCCCATCCCGAAGACCGCATCTACCCCATCTTCAACTTCTTCAAGAACTGGTGCCAGGACGAGAACCGCCACGGCGATTTCTTTGCGCTCATGCTCCTAAGCCAGCCGCGGCTGCTCAAGGGATGGGTGGCCAAGCTGTGGTGCCGCTTCTTCTTGCTGTCGGTGTTCGCCACTATGTACCTCAACGATGTGGGAGAGCGCCCGGATTTCTACCGCCTCATCGGGCTGGATCCCCATACTTATGACATGGAGGTAATCTACAAGACCAACCGCGAGGCGGCCAAGGTGTTCCCGGTGGTGTTGGATGTGGAAAACCTTGAGTTTGTGCGGCGGCTGCAAAAGTGCGTGGCCAACAACGCTAAGCTGAGGGAGATTGCCCGGGGATCCGGCCCCTTCAAGGGTTTGCGCAAGCTGCCCCTCTACTTGGATAACTTCTATCAGTTTTTGCGGCTGTTCCTCCTGAAACCTCGGAAAGCTGGCTTCTACCTGTGGGAGCAGCCGGAGCCCCGTTTTGAAGGAACGGCTGTTTCTGCTTGAGCCGTCTTGCCCTCAGCTTGGTACCCGTACAGCCTCATAGGTCAGCCATGAACATTGCCGCTGAGATTACGCCGCTCTTTTTGCTGGGAACGCTGGCCTTTTTGGGTTGGGGCTTCTGGAGAGCCCGTCGGCGGGGATCCTTAGCCGTTTGGGTGTGGTTGCAGGGATCCCTGCTCTTGTTGCCCTGGGTGGTCTTCCTAGGGCTGTTGCTGCTGGGAATCTACCTCAACTTTGCCGGTTTCCTGCTGCTGTTGCTGGTGTTTACGGGGCTTTACATTGCTGTGGGGCGCAAGACCCGCCAGTTGGCCCAACAGGAGCTGCAGGCCCGTCGCGAGCAGTTGGCTCGTCTGGAAGAGCAGGGGGAAGCCCCTTCGGCAGGGGAGGCGCCTTTGGAAGCGCCTGCGGTTCTGCAGCGGATCTCGGCTGAGGATCTGCAGGCCATTCAGTCTATTTTCGGCCTCGATACCTTTTTCGTCACCGAGACCGTCCCCTATGGGGAAGGGGCGATTTTTAAGGGCAACCTGCGCCAGGAGGCGGAGGTGGTGGTACCCCTGCTGGTGGAGAAGCTCAAAGAGCAGGTGGGCAGCCGCTACCAGCTCTTTTTGGTGGAGGATCCGGCGGAAAAGCCGGCGGTGGTGGTCTTGCCGGATCCCATCGTCAATTACCGCGCTTCCGTGGGGGCGCAGATCCTGGCGGGGGCGTTGCTGGTCTTCAGCTTCGTCGCCACGTTGGAGGTGGGGGCCAATCTCTTGGGCTTCCGGCTGTTGGATGCGCCGGGGCGCTGGGTGGAAGCCCTGCCGGTGGCGGCCGGGATCTTCGCCATCTTGCTGGTGCATGAGACCGGACACCGCTGGATGGCGGGCAAGTACGGCGTGCGCCTCAGCCCTGCTTTTGTTATCCCCAGCTTGGGGATCGGCACGCTGGGATCCCTGAACCGCATCCAATCGCCAGTGCCCAACCGCAAGGCCCTCTTCGACATTGCCTTTGCCGGCCCGGCAGCGAGCGGGATCCTGTCGCTGCTGGTGCTCTTGGCTGGCCTGAAGCTCTCCGGCTCCGAGGGTCTGTATGTGCCCACGGAGATCTTCCGCAGCTCCATCCTGGTAGGCACCCTAGCGCGGCTGGTGTTGGGATCCCAGTTGCAGGCGGAGCTGGTTCCCATTCATCCTTTTGTTGCCGTGGGCTGGATTGGCCTGGCAATCACCGCCTTGAGCCTGCTGCCGGCAGGGCAGCTGGACGGGGGTCGCATTGTGCAGGCGGTGTACGGGCGGAAGACGGCGGCCCGCGCCACCTTCATCACCCTGATTGCCTTGGCGGTGGCGGCCATCAGCAACGTCTTGGCCCTCTACTGGGCGCTGCTGATCCTGTTCATCGCCCGCGAGCCAGAGCGTCCACCGCAGGATGAGATTACTGAAACCGACGGTCAGCGGGATGCTTTGGCATTGCTGGCCCTCTTTTTGATGGTCATGACCCTGTTGCCGATTGCTCCGGCCTTGGCGGGCTTTCTCAATTTCCCCAACGGCTGATGGGGTAGAGGCCCAGGATCCGCCGGCGAGAGGAGCTCACTGTGTCTGGACCGGGGAAAGGCTTTGGCCTAGGCAGAGCTGGAAAGGACAGAGGAGAGCACCTGCAGCGTCTGTTGGCCCAAGCCGTTCGCCATCACCAGGCAGGGCAATGGCCACAGGCTGTCTCACTTTACCAGCAGGTGCTGCAAGCCCAGCCCACCCACCCCGAGGCACTGCACCTCTTGGGGGTCTGTCGGCAGCAACAGGGATCCCTGGACGACGCGATTGCCCTGATCCGGCAGGCCCTTGCCCACCAGCCCTGGTTTCCCGACGCCCACTTTAATTTGGGAATTGTTCTCAAGCAGGCGGGGCAGCTGGCGGAGGCGAAAACTCACCTGCAACTGGCCCTAGAGCAGGGGGGGCCGGACGCGGAAGTTTTGTACCAGCTGGGGCTGGTGCTGCGGCAGCAGGGGGATTTGGAGGCGGCCCTTGTCCCCTTGGGACAGGCCCTGGAGCTGCAGCCGGACTTTGCCGATGCCGCCTACACCCTGGCCATCCTGCTGCGGGATTGTGGCCGGGAGGAGGAAGCGGCGGAGCTGTTCTACCAACTCTGGCAAGCGGATCCCGCCGACTTGGCCGCGGCCCTGGGGTGGTGTGTGAGCCAGTTGCCCTTGCTGTACGCCTCGGCAGACCAAGTTTCCGTGGCCCGGGAGCGCTACCGCCAAGCCCTACAACAGGTAAAGGCCCGCTGGGAACAACTGCCGCGGGATCCGATAACCCTGGAGCAAGCGGCTGCCGGGATCGGCTCCGTCCAGCCCTTCTTTTTGCCCTACCAAGGCCAGAACGACCGCGATCTGCAGCAGCTCTACGGATCCTTGGTGAGGGACGTGATGGCGGCCCGCTATCCCCAGCCCTCCGTCCTCTGGCAGCGACATCCTGGCCGAGTGCGGGTGGGCATTGTCTCCGGCCTGTTTCGGGATCACTCCGTTTGGAAGATCCTGACTCGTGGCTGGGTAGAAGCCCTGGATCGTGCTCAAGTGGCCCTCTACGGCTTCCACACCTCGGTCATCCAAGATGAGGTCACGTGCTCCCTGCCCCCTCGTTTTGAGCACTTTGTGGCCGGATCCCGCAGCATAGAAGAATGGCAAGCGGCTATTCGAGAGGCACAGCTGGATGTGCTCCTCTACCCGGAAGTGGGCATTGACCCGGTCTGTGCCCAACTGGCCGCCCTCCGCTTGGCGCCGGTACAGGCGATGGCCTGGGGCCACCCGCAAACTTCTGGCCTGCCGACAATAGACGTTTTCCTCAGCAGCGAGCTGATGGAGCCGCCGGACGGGGCCGGCCATTACACCGAGCAGCTCCTGCCCCTGCCTGGCATCGGCACCTACTATATTCCCCTAGAAGTTGACCCCGCCCCTGTGGACTGGCAAGCTTGGGGGGTGGATCCCGACAGGGTGCTTTACCTCTGCGCCCAATCCCTATTCAAGTACTTACCTCAGTACGACGAGGTGTTCCCCCGCATCGCCCGGGAAGTGGGGAAGTGTCAATTTCTATTTTTGCGGGGCCGCCTCTCCCAAGGGATCCGCGAGCGCTTTTGGCAGCGGCTGCGACGAGCCTTTCAGGCCTATGACCTAGCTGCCGAAGAGTATGTGGTGCTCCTACCGGAACTCTCGCCTGCAGAATATGCCGCCTACAACGCCCTGGGGGATATTTACCTGGATAGCCTCGGCTGGTCAGGGGGCAACACCACCCTGGAAGCCCTGCCCCACGGCCTGCCCATCGTCACCTTGCCCGGATCCCTGCTGCGGGGCCGCCACACCTACGCCATCCTGCAGCAGATGGGGATCCTGGATACCATCGCCCACACCCTCGATGAATACGTCCAGATTGCCAGTCAGTTGGGCTTGGATCCAGAGTGGCGAGAGCAAATGGGCCAGCAGGTGAAAGCACGTCAAGATCGCGTCTACCGGGATCCCGCGCCGATCCGCGCTCTGGAAAAGTGGTTGCGAAGCCTGAAGACCTGAGGGGGCAGTTTGGGTGAAAGGATAAACGGGCGAGTGTTGTCCTCTTGAAGGGATCCCGGACAGATGGCAGGATAGGCGGGGTTGTCTTGCCGGGCTTTGCCCATGTCTTCTGAGTCTGCTCCCGGTCAGTTCCCCAGGCCGGAAAACGCCCCCGACAACTTGCCCTCCCTTTCAACGCGCCTGAAAGAGATTGCCGTGGTATTCCTGCGGCTGGGATCCCTGGGTTTCGGCGGCCCCCAAGCCCACATCGCCATGCAACACGATGAGGCGGTGATCCGGCGGGGCTGGATGAGCCAGGAACAATTTACCGAAGGGGTGGGCCTATGTGAAATGTTGCCAGGGCCAGCTTCTACCCAGATGGGGATCTATGTCGGCTATGTGCGGGCAGGCTGGTTGGGGGCGGTGCTGGCGGGGATTTGCTTCATTGCCCCTGCTTTTGTGATCGAGGTGATTTTTTCTTGGCTTTACTTTCGCTTTCAGGGGGTGCCGCAGCTAGAGGGGATGTTTTTTGGGGTGGCCCCGGTGGTGATCGCCATTATCCTGGCCTTTTGCTGGAAACTGGGCCGTAAAGCTGTGAAGGATTGGAGCCGGGGGCTGATCGCGGTGGCGGCCTTTGCCCTGCTGCTGATTGGGGGGGTGAATATCCTGTTGCTGTTCGGGCTGGCGGCTCTGGTGGGGCTGCTGCTGTATGGGCCCAAAAAAGGCCCACTATCGGGGATCCCGATTTTACTCCCTTGGCCAGTATTGACGTTGGCCCAGACGGTAGTGGCCACGGTTCCACCGGAAACCCTTATCCTGAGCAGCTTTTGGGGTCTGGAGCGGATTGGTGCCTATTTCTGGCCTTTGACCTTGTTTTTCCTGAAAGTAGGCGGCACCATCTTCGGGGGAGGGCTGGTGATCATCCCCTTCATCGCCGACGAGGTGGTGGATCAGTTGGGCTGGTTGACGCCGACAGAGTTCTTGGATGGGGTGGCCATTGGGCAATTTACTCCTGGCCCGGTGGTGCTGACGGCAGCCTTTATCGGCTACAAGGTGGCAGGGGTGCTGGGGGCCCTGACGGCAACAGTGGCCATCTTTGCCCCTTCTTTTGCCTTTATTTTGCTGGCAGCTCCGGTTCTGTTGCGCATACGGCACAATGCTTGGGTGAAGGGATCCCTGCAGGCAATTACCCCAACGGCCCTGGGGGCTGTTGCTGCGGCTACAGTGCCCTTGGCCCAAAATGCGCTGCTACAACAAACAACTCCCGCTTCGCTGGTGGCTTTGGGGATCGGGGTAGCGGCCTTCATTGCCTTGATGCGCTTTCGCCAGCCCACTTGGCTGTTGGTGTTGATGGGAGGGGGGGCGGGTTTGCTGGCCCGAGGTCTGCTGGCCTAAAGGTTTTGCTCCCTGGCCCTGCTTTCTCCTTGGGGGTGAGGGAATGACCCTGATTCAGCCTGATGGCCACGGCACTAACTGGCTTGGGCCAGCCCTTCCTCAGAGGGATCCCTGCCTTCCAGGCGACAAAACAGTTGCCGCATGAGCAGCTCCCGTTGGCCAAGAGACAGGTGAGGGGCAAGGGTGCCGGGAAAGTGGGGCATGGCGAGGGTGACACGATCCAACAGGTCGGCGCGGCGATGTCTCTGTTGAATAGCCCAAGCCCGTTCCAGAAGGTTTTGGGCTGCTTCTGGCGCTAATCCCGCTTGCTCCGATAACCACGCTGCCAGTTGTTCCAAATCGGGGTCGAAGCGCAGCCGGTACATGTAGATCAACATGCCGATCCCGATCACCAAGCCCAAGCCACTGGCTACATAGGCGGCTTTGATGGAAGTTCCCGGCAGATAGGCCACCGCCGACACGCGCAAGATTTCGTAGGGGATGCGGATCAGGCTATAGCCGACAACATAGGTCCAAACCCAAGTGCCATCTTTGAGTTTGGGAAAGCGCCAGAACATTCCCATCAAGAGGGCAAATAGAAGCAGGTTGAGGACGCTTTCGTAAAAAAAGATGGGGTGAAAAAACTCAAATTGGCTGTATTCCGGCTCGCGGGCTTGGGGAGGAATGTACACCCGCAGCGGCCAAGGGCTGTCGGGAGGAATAGGGGCACCGTAGGCCTCAGAGTTGAAAAAGTTGCCCCAGCGCCCGATGGCTTGGCCCAAAATCAACCCCGGCGTGAGCACATCGGCGTACTTCCAGCCGTTGATCCCGGTGGCGCGGCAATAGAAGTAGAGAGCCAGAGCACCGGCCAGCACCCCGCCATGGATGATGAGACCCCCCTGCCAAATGGCAAAGGCCGAGAGGGGGTTGTCTTGGAACTCTGACCAGTGGGTGAGGACGTAGTAGAGGCGGGCGCCCAGAAACCCAGATATTACCAACCACAGGGCCAGTAGCTCCACTCGTTCACTGGCTTTGCCAGGCTCTTTCTCTAGATGACGAGATTCTGCCAACGCTTTGGTCAAGATCAAGCCGACCAACACGGCCACTGCCATCAATAGGCCATACCAGCGTAGGCCCAGCCCTCCCACCAGCGGGGTGCCGGGGGGAAAGCGGAAGACAAATTCTCCAGGTGAGCTGAAGGTAAGGCCCAACAGCCCTGCACTCCATAGGTTCATCGACAACACGCTCTGCACCCCAAAATTGCTCAACTCAGTTCCACGAGTCGGCCTTATCAACCTCACCCGCTTGGGTTAGCGGGACGGAGTTCCTTCCGGGCTCTTCTCCCCTATCCCCGGCAGCCATTCACAGGCTCCAACAGGGATCCATTCTCCCCGATCCTGAAGCAGCGCCAGTCCTCGTTCCCGGTTGACCCGATCCTACAGGCCCGTCACGGACAAGATTCCACCCTAGAGCCCATACCTTTACCAAAAAGCTAGGTCCAAAGCCCCGCCCTTCCAGGACGGCTTTTGCCCTGTTAGACCTGCAATTAAGATACACCCACGCTGGTCGGAGATGCCAAACTCCTCAAGGCCACTCCAGCGCAGTACCAAGCCTTCGATGACGGAGTACACCGGCCAAGTGGTGGGGCTAGATGGGGGCGACAGCAGTGGGCAAGCTGTGCCGTGTCTCCAGTTTTTGCGTTGTACCGAAAGGAGATGGAGGGTGTCAACTGGACAGGGGTGTGGATCCCGGATGGGTTGCAGTTGGTATCCATTGCTCCTGAGGCCAAGGCGGTGATGCAACACTGTTATGGCGGCTACACCACCAACCTGACTCTGGAGGAGTTCACCCGCCCCGAAAACTACCTGGTTCATACCCTGGAAGGACAACCGCTCCCGGTAGGGCCGGTGCGCACTTTGATCCCTCACCCATATGCCTGGAGTTTCCCCCCTGAGATCAACTGAGCTTTTGGGGGAGCAACGGCTACTACATGGGCGGTGAACCCTGGGCGGAAGAACGCTACAGCAATCTATAGAGGCTCTGAAATTTTGCGCTCCTTTAGCAGGGATCCCTCGAAGTTCTTTGCCGCTATCTGCCGTTTTGGCCGCAAACTGAAGAGAGCACCTTGGTTGCCGTTGCTGCGAACGCCTGAGGTGCCTGTGTCTTTAGATCTCAAAGAAAGCTTAAATAGCAAAGCTCAAAAGATCCATTGGACTCCATTCCGCTTACGCAAACACTAGAAATCATGGGATCCCGTTCACCGCGTCCAGCCCGGCCCATCCGTTCCGGCCGCTATCCGGCCAAAGAGCTGTGCAGCCAGTGCGGCCTCTGCGATACCCGCTACGTGGCCCACGTCAAAGAAGCCTGTGCCTTCTTGGACCAGCAACTGACCCAGTTGGAAGAACAGACCCACGGGCGATCCCGGGAATCGCTGCGCTCAGGATCCCTTGCCGTCACTGATACCGATTACTTCGGTGTCTACGAGGCGATGTACACAGCCCGCAAGCGGGATCCGATCCCGGGGGCCCAGTGGACGGGCATTGTCAGCAGCATTGGCATGAAGGCCCTCACCACTGGCTTGGTGGAAGGGGTGGTGTGCGTGCAGGCGGATGAGCGGGATCGCTTTCAGCCACGGCCCATCCTGGCCCGTACCCCCGAAGCGGTCTGGGCGGCGCGAGTTAACAAGCCAACTCTTTCTCCCAACTTGTCTGTGTTGGAGCAGGTGGAGCAAAGCGGCCTCAAGCGCCTATTGGTGATCGGGGTGGGCTGCCAAATTCAGGCTTTGCGGGCGGTGGAAAAAAAACTGGGCCTGGAGAAGCTGTACGTGTTGGGCACGCCCTGTGTGGACAATGTCAGCCGTGCCGGGCTGCAAAAGTTTCTAGAAACCACCAGCCGCTCCCCACAGACGGTGGTGCACTACGAGTTTATGCAAGACTTCCACATCCACTTCAAACACGAAGATGGCTCGGTGGAAAAGGTGCCCTTCTTCGGCCTCAAGACCAAAGAACTCAAGGACGTGTTTGCCCCCTCCTGCCTCAGTTGTTTTGACTATGTGAATGCTCTGGCAGATCTGGTGGTGGGCTACATGGGATCCCCCTTGGGCTGGCAGTGGCTGCTGGTGCGCAATCAGCGGGGGCAAGAGCTGTTGGACTTAGTCTGGGAGGAGCTGGAAACCCAACCGGTGATCTCGCAGGGATCCCGGAGGGCGGCAGTGCAGCAGGGGATCCCTGCCTACGACCAAGCCCTGAGTTTGCCAATGTGGCTGGCTCGCCTCTTGGGGGCGGCAATCCAGCGCTTTGGGCCGCGCGGCCTGGAATATGCCCGCTTCTCCATCGATTCCCACTTCACCCGCAACTACCTCTACGTGCGCCGCCACTATCTCCAGAAGTTGGAGCAGCACGTGCCCCCCTTTGCCCGGCGGATTGTGGAGCAGTACCAACTCCCGCAAGACTGAGGCTCAGCAGTAGCGGATCCCAGCTTCCGCCCAGCGATCGATAGCCTGACCTATGCGCTCGCAATCGGCAATTAGGCTAATCCGCACGTAGCCCTCTCCTCCCTCTCCAAAAGCGCTGCCGGGGGTTACGACCACGCCTGTAGATTCCAGCACCCGCAGGGCAAACTCCGTCGATCCCTCAGGGGTGCCGTCGGCAGCGCGGGGGGTAGGGATCCAGAGATACATCGTCGCCCGTGGCGGCTCGATCCGCCAGCCCAACTCCGCTAGGCGGCCGATCAGATAGTCGCGCCGGCGGCGGTAGCGCTCTTGTACCTGCTCCAGGTAGCTATCCGGCAGGCGCAGGGCAGTTTCGGCGGCCTTTTGGATGGCGGCAAAAATGCCGTAGTCGAGATTGGTTTTCAGGGTGCGCAAGCTTTGGATGATCTGGCGATTACCCACCACAAATCCCACCCGCCAACCGGCCATGTTGTAGGTTTTGGAGAGGGTGTGGAACTCCACTGCCAAGTCCTTGGCCTCTGGGATCTGCAGCAAGCTGGTGGGCCGGTAGCCGTCAAAAGCCAGCTCGGCGTAGCACAGGTCGTGCACCAGGATGAGATCGTAGCGGCGGGCAAACTCCACCACTTCCTCAAAAAAAGAGCGGGGCGCCACCGCAGCCGTTGGGTTGTTGGGGTAGTTAAAGTAGAGCACCCGCGCTTGCTGAGCCACTTCCGGCGGTATTTCTTGCAGATCGATCAACCACCCCTTCTGCGGGCGCAGCATCATCGGGTAGATCTGCCCGCCGGCAATCATGGGGCCGCGAAAATGGGCTGGATAGGCAGGGCTGGGCACCAACACCAGATCTCCGGGATCCACATAGGCCAGAGCCAGGTGGGTCAGCCCCTCTTTGGATCCCAGCAAAGGCAGCGCCTCTCCATTGGGATCCAGCTCCACCCCGTAGCGGCGCCAGTACCAATCCGTGATCGCCTGGCGGAAGCTGGCCGTGCCCTCAAAGGGCGGGTAGCCGTGGTGGGCGGGATCCGCAATGGCCGCCTGCGCCGCCTCCACCACCGGCTGTGGGGTGGGACCATCGGGGTTGCCCATGCCCAGATCGATCAAATCCAACCCCTGCTGGCGGGCGCGGGCCTTCAGCTCATCCAAGCGGGCGAAGACATAGGCGGGCAGCTTGTTCAGCCGCTGGGCGGGAACGAGAGCGCGGTTCATGGCAAGAATGGGGAAGGGGCACAGCCGGTGCCTGATGGGAGGATAGGTACCTAACTTACCGCCAGACCTGCATCCAAAGCAATGATCGAGATTGGCGGCTTTGGGCATCCGGGATCCCGAACAGCTAGGATAGATATCCCAAGTTATCGACGAGCCAACAGTGCCCCTACCTCTTGTGGCCATTGTGGGCCGCCCCAACGTGGGCAAATCCACCCTCGTCAACCGCATGGCGGGGGTGCGTTCGGCCATTGTGCACGATGAGCCCGGCGTGACCCGGGATCGCCTGTACCAGGAGGTGGAGTGGAACGGGCGCCGCTTGCGGGTGGTGGACACCGGCGGCCTGGTTTTTGGCGACGACAGCGAATTTCTGCCCCACATTCGCCAGCAAGCGATGGCAGCCATGGCCGAGGCGCAGGCCGTGATCTTCGTGGTGGATGGCCGAGAGGGACTGACACCCGCCGATGTAGAAGTGGCCGATTGGCTGCGCAAACAACCCCTGCCGGTGGTGGTGGCCGTAAACAAGTGCGAGTCGGGGCAGATGGGCCTGGCTCAGGCAGCAGCCTTTTGGGAGCTGGGGCTGGGGGATCCGATCCCCTGTTCCGGCATCCATGGCAATGGGGTAGCCGAGCTGTTGGAGGCGGTGCTGGCTCACTTGCCCGAAGTGACCGCAGAAGCCGCAGGCGAGCCAGATCCCATCGCCGTCTCGATTGTGGGACGGCCCAACGTCGGCAAATCCAGCCTGCTCAACCGCCTGGTAGGATCCGAGCGGGCCATCGTCAGCCCCATTTCCGGCACCACCCGCGATGCCATCGACACCGTGGTCACCTGGGAAGGGCAGCCCTATCGCCTCATCGATACCGCCGGCATCCGCAAAAAAAACCGCGTGCAGTACGGCATTGAGTTCTTCAGCATCAACCGGGCCTTCAAGGCCATCCAGCGCTCGGATGCAGTGCTGCTGGTGATCGATGCTTTGGAGGGGGTTACCGAACAGGATCAGAGGCTGGCCGGGCGCATCGAAGAAGAGGGCCGCGCCTGCGTTGTCGTCGTCAACAAGTGGGATGCAGTAGAAAACAAAGATACCCACACCATCAACGAGTTCACCCGCGAGATTCGCGACAGGCTTTACTTTATTGAATGGGCGCCGCTCCTGTTTGTCAGCGCCCTCACCGGGCAACGCACCCACAAAATCTTTGAGCAGGTGAATACCGTGGTGGCCGCCCACCGCAAACGGGTTCCCACCGCCGTGGTCAACGAAGTGCTCCAGGATGCTCTTGCCTGGCAATCGCCCCCCACCAACCGCCAGGGCAAGCAGGGCAGAATCTACTACGGCACCCAGGTGGCGGATCGGCCCCCCACCTTTGTTCTGTTTGTCAACGATCCCGATTTGTTTAAGGATAACTACCGCCGCTTCCTGGAAAAGCACTTCCGGCAAAACCTGGACTTTACCGGTACCCCCATTCGCTTTCTCTGGCGCGGCAAATCCGAGCGCTTGGTTGGGCGGGCGGTGCGAAAATTGGAGAGATCCCTGACCTCTCGTTAGGCCCTCTGGTCTACTGAAAGCCTATGGCTGTGGATCCCAACGTCAAAACCCTGGTTGACAACCGTCGCGCCCGCTTCGAGTACGACATCTTGGAGACCTATGAGGCCGGGATCCAACTGACCGGCACAGAGGTGAAATCGATACGAGCGGGCAAAGCCAACCTGCAAGACGCTTTTGCCCTCTTTCGGGATGGGGAAGCATGGCTGCACAATCTGCACATCTCCCCCCATGACACCGCCAGCAAAGTGTTTAACCACGACCCTACCCGCCGCCGCAAGTTGCTGCTGCACCGCCGCGAGATCGACCGCCTACGGGGCTTGGTGGAACAAAAGGGCCTGACCGTGGTTCCCCTCAAGCTGGTGCTCAACCGCGGCTGGATCAAAGCCCATCTGGGCGTGGCCCGCGGCAAAAAGCTCCACGACAAGCGGCAGGCAATCAAAGAGCGGCAAACCCAGCGGGAGATTCAGCGGGAACTGAAGGAACGATAAATTTCTCCCTGAGCCCCTGCTGGCTTCCACGTCGTTTGCCAAGCGCCTTTTTGTATTCTCAGATACAGCGATCTGCAGCGGGATCCCGATGATGGATGTAGTCTTCCGGCTTTGGATCCCTGTTCTGTTGGAGCTGCCTGTGAGCTGGAATCTTATTCGCGCTTTTTCTCCCTCGAGAGGCTGGGCTATTGGCCTGGCAGTCGCCGCTCTACTGGGATCCACCCCCACAACGGCGCAGGAGACCTTCAAAGTGGGCATGGTGCTGGTGGGGCCGATGCAGGATGGCGGCTGGAGCCAGGCGCATGTGGAGGGCAGCGAATACGTCAAGGCCAAGTTGCCTGGTGTCGAGTTTGATTACCTGGACAAGGTGAACCCAGCGGATCGGCCCAATGTGCGCGCCTCTCAGGTGGCGGATGATATGATCGCCCAAGGGGCCAAGGTTATCATCTTTACTTCTGATGACCACAAAGACGACGCGATTGAAACGGCCCGCAAGCATCCCGAGATTGCGGTTATCCATGCTTCTGGGGACATGGCCTGGAAGGAGGGGAAAAATTACATCGATCTGCCCAACTTGGCCAACATCATGCCCCAGATGGAAGCGATGCGCATGGTGGCTGGCTGTGCTGCAGCCCTGGGCTCCGAAACCGGCAAAATTGGCCTATTGGGACCTCTGATCAACGATGAAACCCGCCGTTACGCTGCTGCTGCTTACTTGGGGGCCAAATACTGCTGGGAAACTTACCGAGATCGTCCTGAAGAGTTGCAGTTCCGGGTGACCTGGATTGGCTTCTGGTTCAACATTCCAGGGGTTACTTTGGATCCAAGCAAGGTTGCCGATGACTTTTACAACAGCGGCTTTGATGTGGTGATGTCGGGGTTGGATACACCGGAGGCGGCGGTGCAAGGCAAGCGGGCTGCTGAGGCCGGAAAGCGAGTGCGCTACACCCACTACGGCCTGGCCAGCGGTTGTAACTTTGCGCCCGAAATTTGCCTGGGGGTTTCCTACTACAACTGGGGGCCAGGATACAAGCAATTGATCGAGGCAGCTCGCGCGGGCACCTTCGAGAGCCAATTCCTGCGTCCGCCCATCGACTGGTCAGACATCAACAACCCGGACACGTCTTCGGCGGGGTTCATCATGGGAGAAGCCCTGGAGCCAGAAGATAGGGCTAAGTTGGAGGAGTTCATCGCCGGCTTGGGGAATGGCAGCATTCAGCTCTTCAAGGGGCCACTCAACTTCCAAGATGGCACGCCCTTCTTGGCTGAGGGGGAAGTGGCCAGCGAGGTCGAGATTTGGTATCTGGGCCAGTTGCTAGAGGGCATGGAGGGAGCCAGCAACTAGCGGAAGGCGTTCTAGGCTCCGGGTAGGGGGAAGAACCGGTCGGTTTCTTTCACCCGCTGACACCAGGCTCGGATCTGAGGAAAGGGCTTGAGGTCAAACCCGCCCTGCTCCGCCACATGGGTGTAGGTGAAAAGGGCGAGATCGGCGATGGTGTAGCGGTTGCCCACAAAAAATGCTTTCCCCTGCAGGTGGCCTTCCATGATCTCCAAGGCCTCTGTTCCAGATTTCAAGTTCTGGGCGATCACGTCAGCATGGGCCTCTGCTTGGCCGGCCCGCACCCAGAAGCGAGTGGTGGCGATGTAGCGGGCAATGCGGGTTTGTTCAAAAAGCAACCACTTCAAAATCTCGGCCCGTTCCAACTTGTTTTGGCCGTAGAGGGGGGTGTCTTCTGCCAGGTAAACCAAGATCGCGGCGGACTCGGCCAAGACCGTTCCATCTTCCAGTTCCAAAGCCGGGATCTGGCCCAGGGGGTTTTTGGCCAGGTACTCGGGGCGGCGGTTTTCTCCGGCCCTGGAGTTGACTTCAACCGTCTCATAGGGGATCCCCAATTGCTTGAGGAGCAATTCCACTTTGTAGCAATTTCCGGAGGTTGGGATCCCGTACAGTCGCAACATTGTGGTTAACCTCAGCCCAAAGCACCTTACAAAGAACTTCGTCCTAACAACGCCAACGGCAACCCAATCAACAAAAACCCTCTGTCCCTAACACTTTTTTAGCAGCTTTGTTCTTCCAACTGATACATTTACGCTGAACACTGCTGAGCACTACTGCTCAACGGTGAAGCGATAGCATTCTGCCCGTTTCCGAACAGAAAGGCGGTATCCCGCAAAGCTCTGAGCATAACACCCAGAGCGCCTTGCCAATCTCGTGGTAGCCTGTGGTTGCACTTGGGGCATCTAAACACCTTTGCGCCACCCAACTTAGTGTGGATGTGCCCGCACTTGGTACAGGTTTTGCTGGTGTACGCCTCCGATACTTCCACGACGACCACGTTTTTCTTTTTGGCTTGAAACTTCAGGAACTGCTTGAACCGATAGTGCGCCCAGGTGAGCATCGCCCTCGCTGTCTTGCTACCAAACTTCCTCCCTGCCTTGGCAACCATCTTGGCTGACTCGAAAGTGGGGAGGAATATCAATCGGTAGTTATCCGTTAAGAACGCCGCTACCTTGCGATGGCACTCGTCCACCAAGTTCCTGATTCTCTCCCGCAGACGAAACGCCGCTTGCCGCATTCGCCTGCGCCTGAGTCTCGGTGCTTTGCTCAGCCTAGATTGCAGATCGTCTAGGTGGTAGCACAGCCGAGCGATTCTACCGAAGTCTCCTTTGGCAATATCTACAAAACCCGCTCCATTAAACCCTGTGAAGAAGCTTCTTACTCCAGGGTCAAGCGCAACAACCCCCTTTGCTAACGAACACTGCTCGTTCACGGGCTCAGGAAAGATGGCATACCATCTGTCTTTCACCCGCATTAGTTCAGTCCCACGTGCCCATTCTCTGGGCATCTCCTCGGATGCACGGAACGCCAAGCCTCGGGTGAGTTTCGGATACCACGTCCCATTGCGAAAGTTGCCGGCGTTGAATTGCAGCGTATGCGACCCGTCCCGCACACTGCGAAACCTCGCGTCTTTGCTTCGGCGAAACGCCAACCACGCCTCGACGACCGCGTTCTGCTTGATGTGGCAGGGGGCGTCCTTCACCCACTGCGGCAAGTCCGATTGCAGGATAATATTCCGCAGCTTTTCTGGGGTTTTAGTAGTGCCATGCTGACGCTGATAGGCAATCGCTTGGTTGTAGCAGTACCGGCACGCCGCTTGCCACCGCTTCCAAACTTTAGCCAGCGCCAGCTCTGGATAAATCCGTATCTTTCTCGATTGCAGCCCGATATTTTCTGAGTCCGTAGAGCCGACTGCTGAAGCAGTGCAGGATGGTGAGGATATCCTCAACCAGTTCCTGTTGGGGAGAAAGGTGATCGTCATCGAGAACCAAGATTTCGCACCCGTATTGACGGCAGTACCATTCAACGAACTCAAATCCAAACCGGCAGAGTCGATCCCGATGAGCGACCACAATTGTTCCGACATCTCCTGTACGAACTCGCTCCAATAAGGCAAGGAACTTTGGTCTTTTGAAGTCGAGACCGCCGCCAATCTCTCCGACCACTTCGGCTCCAGGATAGAGGCTAACCAGTTTTGCAATCTGTCTCTCCAAGTCTGGTTTCTGTCTTCGGCTGCTGACTCGGGCGTACAAAACGACTCGTTTGACTTTTCTTGGCGTTTTGATGTAGCTGTCGAGGTCATACCTTCTCGCCCTACCGGATGGTGTGCGTATTGCCTTGATCCAACCTTTCTGTTCCCATCGCCTCAAAGTGTGGAGACATACCCCGAAATAGTCCGCCGCTTCTCTCGGTTTCACATACCTAGCCATACTAAGCAGCCATGCTGAACATACTATACGTTATTTCCAGTATAGTCCAGCATATCATTGACTAGAGTCATGCTCCTGCATCTGCCGGCGGTATTCCCGCCCAAAGGCTTGCAGCAACCCTTCTGCATGGGAAAGAGGCCCTGCTTCATAGGCACGGGATCCCACCCCTTGCTGGGTGAGCTCGCACAGGTGCCAATCCTGTCGATTGGTGCGATCCCACAATTCCACCACCTCGCTGGGATCAAAACCATCCAGCGCCAAGGTCTCCGGCTCAAACAGCCAATCGCAGACGACCCGCGTCCGGTCGGATCCCTGGGGCCACAGAGTGTGGGTCATGACATAGTCCGGCTGCAGGCTCAAGAATAGATTGGGCATAAGGGTGTAGTAGTAGGCCCGCCGTTGGTTCTCGCCTCGCACGGTGGAGATCAGGGGCAAGCTGCGTTGGCCACTCATGTTTAGGCTGGTCACATCTGGGTTGAGCAACATGTAGCCGCCCAAAAAGGGGCCTTCCATCAAGTCGTTGCGACCGCTGCGAGCCGGCGAAAGACGGGCCAATTCCGGGTGAATGAGGGGGCAGTGGTAGCACTCAGAGTAGTTTTCAAACAGCAATTTCCAGTTGGCTTGAACGTGGTATTCAATACGATGACCTCGCCGCAAAGCAGACAAGTTCCACTCTCGGAAGCGGCCTTGCAATGGGGCAAAAACCTCATCGAAGGGCTGAGGATTGCGGCTGAGGTTGACCCAGACGAAGCCTTCCCATTCTGCCAAGGCAGCGGAGTGGAGGGGATAGTCTTCACGGCGAAAGTCTTCCACCTCGTGCATCTGGGGAGCCGCCAACAATTGTCCATCCAGCCCATAGCGCCAGGCGTGGTAGGGGCAAGGGATCCCATCGGCAAAATGGCCTTGGAGCTCGCTGCAGAGTCGGGTTCCTCGATGGCGACAGTGGTTGAAGAAGGCATGGGCTTGCCCCTTGGGATCCCGTACCAGGATCAGGCTTTCTCTGAGCACCTGCACCTGCAAAAAGTCTCCGGGTTGGGCCAGATCGGCACTGCGCCCCACGCAGAACCACTGCCGATAAAAAATCTGCTCAATCTCCGCCTCAAAACGGCTGGAGGAGACGTAGTAGTGGCCCGGCAGGGTGCGGGCGCCGGGTTGAACCGTAGCGGGATAGAAAGCGGTCATGGGGCAAAGCAGCGATAAGAAAAACTGCCGTTGAACTCCAAAGGCTTTGCTATCCAAGCTAACGCAGGGATCCCATCCGGCATCTATTCCAAGCAGATCCAAGGCATTTTTAAGGCATTTTTGAAGCATTCCCCCCAAGCACGCTGTGCTGCTCGCGCAAATACCCCAGTCTCCTACCCACAAGGGGAGAGGGGGGCATAAGAACTCCGTCCTGCTGACGCAAATGGCTTATTCCCGCTAGGGGGACGTAGCGCTGTAGCCCAAGTCGCGCAGAAGGTGCTCAGAGCGCCGCCAGTGGGGCCGCACCTTGACAAACAGCTCCAGGTACACCTTGCCCAGGATCAGCTTTTGAATCTGCAGGCGGGCTGCCTGGCCGATCCGCTTGAGCCTTTCCCCCCCTTTGCCAATGAGGATCCCCTTTTGCGAGTCCCGCTCTACATAGAGGGTGGCCAAGATGCAGGTGACGTTGGGGGTTTCTTCCACCTGGTCGATGGTCACGGCCACGGAATGGGGCACTTCCTCGCGGGTCTGCAGCAGCACCTGTTCTCGGATCAGCTCCGCCATGATGAACCGCTCCGGCTGATCCGTCACCAGATCCGGCGGGTAGTAGTAGGGGCCGGTGGGCAGCAGATCGATGGTGGCTTGGATCAGGGGTGTCAAACTGCTGGGATCCAAGGCAGACACCCAAACGACAGGAGCGCCGGGGCGCAGGGCTTGGTAGCTCTCTTGGTGAGCTTGGCGCACGGCAGCATCCCGAGGAAGCAGATCCGCTTTGTTGCAGACGATCAGGCAGGGGGAAGCAGCAGGGATCCGCTCGGCAATAAAAGCATCCCCGCGTCCTGCCGGCACCGATCCATCCACCACGAAGAGGATCACGTCCACAGCGGCAATGGCTGCCTGGGCGTTGTGTACCAAGATTTCCCCCAGGCGGTGGTGGGGTTTGTGGATGCCAGGGGTATCCACCCAGATGATCTGGGCTTGGGGTAGGGAGAGGATCCCCTGCAGGCGGTTGCGGGTGGTCTGGGCCACGGGAGAGGTGATGGCAATCTTTTGTCCCACCAGGGCGTTGAGTAGGGTGGACTTGCCCACATTGGGCCGCCCGATCAGCCCCACAAACCCCGACTTAAACCCTGGCGGGGCAGCCGGGATCGCAGACAGTTCCCCACTGCTGACACGACCGGGCGCCGATTCCCCTTCTGCTGCAGCAGCGGAGGACTCTGTCCCGCCGTCGCCAATGGATCCCTGTCCCTCAGGGGAGGGATCCCTCCCGTCTGATGGAGAATGGGGATGTCCGGCGCTCTGCTCTCGTAGCTCTTGTGACATACTCCCATCGCTGACCCTACGGGTACAGCGTGGGCTTCTCGCTTCATCGGGGAGCCTACGCAAGAACCCTCCACGAGCAGACACGGAATGCCCTACCGCGTAGTTGCACCAGATTCCGGCAAAAGCCGTTTTGTGCAACTACTCCCATCATACACCATGTGGGGGTATCTGTATCCCGACACTGACTCTACGAGTACAGTGCAGGGCTTAGCTACCCCCACACCCCGACAAGCTAAAGGCTCTGTCCCGCTGTCGCGAACGGCCATAACTTTCACCCAACCTCTAGCGGATAGAGTAGGCCGCTGAGGCGGCAGGCAACTGCAAGGATAGGGATCCCAGCGGGGCCAAGGTGGTGCCGGGGTAGTAAAAAGCGAGGATTTGCGCCGCGTTAAACCCCTGCCGAGCCAGGGTATAGGAGCCGTACTGGCTCAAGCCCACCCCATGGCCGAAGCCGCCGCCGATAAAGCGATAGCCTGCCAATCGCTCCCCTTGTTTCAGAGGCTCTATCCGAAACAGGGTGCTGTACAGGCGAGGAAAAGCCAAGCGTACCTGATCCTTGCGCAAAAGAATCGAGCGGATCCCTTCTGCCGTCTGCAAGTCCAATTGCATCACCTGCACCCGGCCACTGGCGGAGCGCTCCAGGATCTGCATCCCCGCGATGCTGCTCCAGGTGGGCATCGGGATCCCTAGGTAGTCTTGGCCGGCCCGAAACTGGGTGTTCAGCTCCTCCAAAGATAGGGAGAACTCCCAGCGGAATAGGCGGGATACTCCTGCTTCGTTGAAGCCCTCTCGCTGGGCCAAAAACGCCTGGAAGCTGCTCTCCTGCCGCAAATCCAAGGGCTTACCCGGTTGATGGGCAATATCCGCTTGCCGGCGCAGGTAGGGGCGCGGATCCCCGTCCCAAACATCTTCAAAGGCCGCCGAGATGCCGCCATTGGTAGAGGAATAGACAGCATCCACCAGCTCGCCATTGTAGGTGAGCACCAGGCCACTGGTTTGGCGAATGGCCTCGTCAGCCCGCGGGTGGGTTCCGGTCAATCCCTTGTAAACCTGGCAGTGGGTATTGGCACAGAGCTGATAATCGTCAACCTGAAAGCGGTGGAGGTTCTTGAGGGCGTAGGTGCGCGCCAGGATCGCCTGGGCAGCCATGGCGGCAAAGGGAGCCCCTGGCCCCACCTCGTGGGGAACTACCCCCCGCAAATAGGTTTCCAGGGGCACGGCGTTGACTACGGTGTAGCTGCCGTAGGCATTGGGCTGAAAGGTGATGGATCCGGCATAGTAGTGGTCGTTCACCCGTAGATAGCCGGCATCAGAGGTCACCCTGAGGCGGGTGCGGTGGTAGCGAAAGTGTTCATGGATCCAGCTCAGCTCCGCCCGTTCTCGCCGCTCCTGCACCTCGAGCCGCACATGGGGGATCCCTTCTTTCTGGGCATACTGCTGAATCTGGGCCAGTTGTTGCGGGGTGTAGGCGCGGTTGGCCCACACCTGCCATTCTTGCGGCTGGGCGATCTCGGTGCTGATGCCCAGAGACTGCCAATGGTTGGCATTGGCCTCGGCACTCTCAAAGCTTTTGTGGCTGCTGAGGATTAGACGGTATACGGTTTCCGGGGTGGTCAGGGCGCGATTGACAATGCCGATGCTGACCCGAGGCGTTCGCTGGGTCTGGGTGCTGCCGTCTGCTTGAGGGAATTCCAGGGTGAGAAGGGATCCCGTCGGCGCCGCCAGCTCCACTTGATCCGTCTCAGAACGGCCAAAGCGTTGCAAAATGCCTATATGCAGGATTGGGTTTTCGGGGGTGGCCGCCGTGGCAAAGGTCTCTTCACGAACTCCGGTCGCGTCGGCGGCATGGAGCGCCAAGGCCGTCAGCAACAGGCCCAAGCCGGAAATGAGGGTGCTCTGCTTGCAGGACGAAGTCCTTGAAAACCGGCGAGGTTTGGCAGTGGGAGGCTGACAACTGGCCATGGCCGCTTTATCCTAAAACACACCCTGTCGATTTTACCCGCATCTTTTCTGGCCCACCTGCAGTGGTCGCGTTAGCGGTGCGGAGCACCATGGATGCTTTTCCTCGCATGTCTGTTCCCGACGACGGGTTCCCAATCGCCACGGCGGGACGCCGCCCCTCTTTGCACAAGGGATCCGGCTGGAGGCTGGGCTGGGATCCCACCCGTTCCCCTTTTGTTGCCCTGGTGGGGGGAGAAGCCTGGGCGCTGGAGCTCACTCAGGAGGAGTGGCAAGCGTTTGTGCAGGGGGTGCAGCGCCTGCAGCAGGATATGGAGGCCATCGCCTCCCAACTGATGGCGGAGGAGGGCATTACGCTGGAGCAGACTTGCCCTGCTTTGACGTTGATTGCCAGCGGCAGCGCCACCGCCTGGGGCCTCTACGTGCAATTGCATCAAGGCCGGCGCGGAGAAGGTTTTTGGCCTGCTGATGTTGTCCCTGAGCTATGCCAGGCCCTCGCCCAATGCTTTCAGGAAGCTCTCTAGCCCCCTGAAGCCTGCAGTCTGGATCCCTGCCCAGGGTTTTTGGGGCGAAGCTACAACCCCTTGATTCCCTTCAGCGCCTGAGAGAACCGATGGATCTGCACCATCTGCACACTTACATTCGTCCCCAACAGCTTGAGGACTTGACCGCCTGGGATCCCGGCTGGAACTGGCTGGCCGGGGGGACTTGGCTCTTCTCCCAGCCGCAACCCCACCTGCGGGGACTGGTCGATTTGCATCCTCTGGACTGGAACGAGCTGGAAATCAGTGCAGAAGGGTTAAAACTGGGGGCAACCTGTACCTTCCAGCAACTGTTGCAATACGATTGGCCACCCCATTGGCCAGGGATCCGCGCCCTGTGCGAGGGAATGGCGTCTTTGGCCTCTTTTAAGGTGGCCCACTTGGCAACGATAGGGGGAAATCTCTGCCTGGCCCTGAGTGTCGGTGTCGTAGCACCCGTGTTGATCGCCCTTGAGGCCACCTACACGCTGATCGATCTGCAGGGATCCCTGCGCCACATCCCCGCTCAGGACTTTCAAACCGGCCCCCAACAAACTCTGCTGCAGCCGGGCGAAGCCTTGCGATCCATCTGGATCCCGGCCCAACGGCTGCGCGGCCCCAGCACCTTTCAGCGGCTCGGCATCACCCAAACGGATCCCGCCTTGGTGATCGTCGCTGGATCGCGCGATCCCGACTCAGGCGATTATCGCTTCGGACTCAATGCTGCCCTTTCACCCCCACAACTGGTGCGGCTGGGATCCCGGCCCAATCCAGAACACCTTCCCCAACTTTTGGCAGAGCAAGCCCACGGCTGGATCGCGGATTTTCGGGCCAGCGCCCTCTACCGCCAACGCATGAGTGAGGTATTGATTCGCCGCTGTATAGACATCTTGGGCTAATCGGGGTATTGCCCCATCCCAACAGGGGGCTGAGAACAACGTACTCATCCTGCCAAAGCTCCCGCCGCTCTGAAAGTAAAGGTTTTAGGCGTGGGTCAGTGCCCCAGTTTGAATCGAAATGACCATAAGTCTGACATTCCCGTCCATAGGATTGAGATAGCCACAGGCAAAAATTCATCTGTTGCTGTTCCAAAAATGGGTAACACATAAAAAGTTTGGGGCAGTAGCAACTGGCAGTGTCACCCCATAGACAGCCGCGAAAACAGTTCACAGTGAACTCAGATTTATCTGGCCTTAAAACTTGAAGCCAGTTTACAAAAAATTTACCTACAGTTGATATCCAGTGGGGTTTTGGATTCAGGAGTTCACATGATTTGATGAGGAAAGTTTTGGGTCTGCGAAGGGTAACCTGAGACCAAGAAAAGGCTTGAATACCAGGGCAAGATCCTTCGGGTTTAGCCGGGTGCCTGATTTCTCCCAAAGTGGGGCTGAGGCTGTCATGAATCGGTTTTCCCTTCATGAAGTCTATCTCAGGAGAATCCTTTTCCGTCTGGCCACTGCGGCTCCTCGTGGCATGACATTGATCGAGTTGCTGGTGGTCATTGTGATTGTCGGTACTCTCTGCGCGGTGGCCATTCCCAACCTGCTTAACCACATTCGCCGTTCCAGAGTTGCTGAAGCCCAAACAGCTTTGGCGACCATTGGCCGCGCTTCAGAAATCTTCCGCATGGATTTTACGGTTTATCCTTCCAGCTACGCCGATATTCAATTCGGAGGGATCCAAGGGGATCGTTATCTGCAAGATCCCTGGCAAGCCCCCAACTATCGTCTCCCCGAAGTTGTTCCTCCCACTCCTGGCCCAGCTGGCATGCGTTGGATGACGGAGTCTCACACCTACACAGCTGCTGGTGGGAATCCCCTGCGCTGTGACATCGGCCTTGGGGATCGCCAGCAAGAGGTTTTGGTCTCCGGCTACAACCTACACAACTCCTGCAACCTCTATCGTTGACCTGCCCAGGCAGGAGTCTGGCGGCTTGAGGAAGCGGGACTGGGCGGACTTGAACCGCCGACCTAGCGCTTAGGAGGCGCTTGCTCTATCCATCTGAGCTACAGCCCCTTGTCGAACATCCTACTGCTCTTAGCCCCCATCTCAGATTACAGCCCTTTTGCAGATGAGGTGATACCCGACCAGTTCTCATCATGCCCCAACTGGGTCTGGCGTTATCGGTTGTGTTGTTGACATTGACCTGCTAGACATCTTCTGTGATGCTAAGAAGTGTTAAGCTAAGGACTTGGATCCCAAACCGAGGTCAGCCCTATGGAATCCCTTTCTGATCCCTTCGTCAATCCCCCCATTTACTCTGCCATCGCCTTATTCAGCTTTTTTGCTGTCATCTTTGGCATCATTTTCAAGGACAATTTGGAATACCAGGTGGCCCTTTGGCAGCTCAACCGGGATAGCCAAGCGCAAATTCGCTACCGCACTCCTGGGGTGATCCTCACCTACAGTCTCTGCTGCCTGTTTACCTCTGGGTTTGTGGCCGCGTGTCTGAACGTGTTTGGCCTGTCTATGGCCTTGGCCGCCTGCGTCGGTGGGATCCTAGTGTTGAGCACGGCAGGCTTGGTGTGGTGGCAGTTGGGATCCCTGATGGCTCTGTTGGCTGCCGGTGGATCCCAGGCCATCGATATTGACTCTTACGGAGCAGGGGCCATTTTGGATTCTGAGGCGGCAGCACCCCCCGAGGGAGAATAGGATCTTGGAGTAGTCTTACCCCATGCCCTGGTCTAGCTGGATCAGCTGGATCCAGAAGAGCGTGCCTACAGAGTAGAGAAAGCTTAAGAAGTTTCTGGCCAACTTGTTAAAACGAGAGAACAAGTGCCAGCTCAGCTTTTGAAAAACGCCTCTTTCTGTAAAAAATTACAAATTATAGTCATTCCAAACTAGGTTGTGTTGATCTTTCATTTGAGCCAAAAGAGAGCACTGACGAGATAGAGAAAACTCAAGAAGTTCCTGGCCAATTTGTCAAAACGAGA